>DATDNP010000149.1:0-37306 GCA_036518215.1 Candidatus Limnocylindria bacterium | reverse complement strand
CCTGCTGCTCAGCTTCGTCGTCGGGATCGCGCTCGGGCTCCTCGCCGCGTATCGGCGTGGCTCGGCCTTCGACCAGATCGTGAGCACGCTCGGCTCGGTCATCAGCTCCGTGCCGAACTACCTCATCGCGCTCCTCATCGTGCTCGTGCTCGGCGTCCAGCTGCGGCTCGTGCCCGTCACGCAGATGCGCGGCGCGTACTCCTCCGGCATCCAGCCGGGCTTCAGCCTCGACTTCATCGGCGACGTGCTGTTCCACGCCGCGCTCCCGATCACGGTGTTCTTCCTCACGCAGATCGGCCACTGGATCCTGTCGATGCGGAACGCGACGCTCGCGACGCTCGAGGAGGACTACGTCGTCGCCGCGCGCGCGAGAGGGCTCTCCGATTCGCGGATCACGACCGCGTACGTCGGGCGCAACGCCGCGCTGCCGCTCGTGACGCAGCTCGCGATCTCGGTCGGGTTCATCGTCGGCGGCGCCGTGCTCGTCGAGCAGGTGTTCCTCTACCAGGGCGTCGGCCTCCGCCTCCTGCGCGCCGTCGACCAGCGCGACTACCCGGTCATGCAGGGGATCCTGCTGCTCGTCACCGTCTCGGTCGTCATCGCGAATCTCGCCGCGGACCTCATCTACAGCCGCCTCGACCCGCGGATCGGTCGCGGCTCGTGAACGTGCTGCGGTCGCTCGCCGGCAGCGTGCGGCTCGTCGCGCGCCGGCCCGTCGGCCTCCTCGGGCTCGTCGGCGTCACCGCGTTCGTGCTCCTCGCCTTCCTCGGCCCGCTCGTCGTGCCGCTGCACAACGCGGTGAGCATCCCGGACGTGTACAAGACCCCGTCGCTCGACCATCCGCTCGGGACGGACTTCCAGGGGCGCGACGTGCTCAATCAGATCGTCTATGGGGGACGCGACATCCTCAGCGTCGCGTTCCTCGCCGCGTTCTTCTCGACCGCGATCGCGGTGACGTTCGGCGCGCTGGGCGCCACCGTCGGCGGGAAGGTCGACGCGTTCATCCTGTCGCTCGCCGACATCGTGCTCACCGTGCCGCATCTCATCGTGCTCATCGTCGTCGCGGCCGTGTTCCGGCCGAACAGCTTCCTCGTGCTCGCCGTCCTCCTCGCATCGCTCCAGTGGGCCGGGCTGCTGCGGCAGGTACGCGCGCAGGTGCTCTCGCTCAAGGAGCGCGAGTACGTCGAGGCCGCGCGATCGCTGGACCTCGGGCTCTTTCACATCATCTTCCGCGAGATGCTGCCGAACATGGCGAGCTACATCGCGATCCATTTCATCTTCGCCATGACGAGCGCCGTGTACGCGCAGGTCGGGCTCACGGTGCTCGGCATCGTGCCGCTCTCCGGAGCGAACTGGGGCGTGATGCTGTACCTGGCGCAGACACAGGGCGCGCTCTACTTCAGCGACAGCTTCTGGTACATCCTGAGCCCGATCCTCGCGATCGTGCTGTTCCAGCTGTCGCTCGTCGCGCTCGCGTCGGGGCTCGAGGACGTGTTCAACCCGAGGCTCCGCGCGGTCTGATGGCTCCGCTCCTCTCCGTACGCGATCTCGTGATCCACTACCGGTCGCCGCGCGGTCCGGTGCAGGCCGTGCGCGGCGTGTCCTTCGACATCGAGCCGGGCGAGGTCACGGCGGTCATCGGCGAGAGCGGATCGGGCAAGACGACGCTCGCGCTCGGGCTCATCAGGCTCATCCCGCGCAGCGCGACCGTCGCGCGCGGCTCGATCGTCTTCGAGCGGAAGGACGGGAGCGCCGACGTGCTCCAGATGGAGCCGGACGAGCTACGCGCATTCCGCTGGCGCGACGCGGCGATGGTCTTTCAATCCGCGCTCAACTCGTTCAATCCCGTCATCGACATCTGGTCCCAGTTCCTCGACACCGGGCGCGCACATGGCATGAGCGACCCGCGTGCCGTGCGCGCGCGTGCGGGCGAGCTGCTCGAGCTCGTGCACCTCGAACCGGAGCGCGTGCTGCGCGCGTATCCGCATGAGCTGTCGGGCGGCATGAAGCAACGCGTCCTCATCGCACTCTCGCTCCTGCTCGGGCCCCGCCTGCTCATCCTCGACGAGCCGACGACGGCGCTCGACATCCTCACGCAGCGCGCGATCATCGATCTGCTTCGCGACCTGCGCATGAAGCTCGGCTTCGCGATGGTCTTCATCTCTCACGACCTCTCGCTCGCCGCGGAGCTCGCGGACCGCGTGCTCACGATGTACGCCGGGCGCGTCGTCGAGGAGGCGCGCGTCGACGATCTCTTCTATCGCCCGCGCCATCCGTACAGCGTCGGCCTGCTCAAGGCCGTGCCGCGCGTCACGGGCGAGCTCGGCGCGCTCGAGTCCATCGCCGGCAGCCCGCCCGACCTCGTGCGACCGCCGTCCGGCTGCGCGTATCACCCGCGCTGTCCGTTCGCGATCGATCGCTGCCGCGTCGAGGATCCGGCGCTCTTTCCCGTGGACACGCCCGACCACGCCGCGGCGTGCATCCGTTGGCAGACGGTCGCAGAGACCGTCGGGACCCGCCGGCCGGCCGAGGCGCTCTGATGGCCGTCCGCGACATCACCGTGCCCGGCCCGCCGCTCGTCGAGCTCGACCGTGTCACACGCACGTTCGTCACGCCCGGCGGCACGATCACGGCGGTCGACGACGTATCGCTCGCGCTCACCGCGGGTGAAGCGATGTGCCTCGTCGGAGAGAGCGGCTGCGGGAAGACGACCACGGGACGGCTCCTCGCGGGCCTGCTTAGGCCGACGCGCGGCCGTGTGCTCTACGGCGGCGAAGATGTCTGGACGAAGCGCGGCGCGGAGATGGCCGCGTTCCGCCGCGCCGTGCAGCTCGTGCATCAGGATCCGTACGCATCGCTCAATCCGGTGCGCACCGTGTACGACACGCTCTCCGCTCCGCTCTTCCGCCACGGCAAGGCGCACGGCCGACGTGACGCGCGCGCGAAGGCGCTCGAGCTGCTCACGCGCGTCGGATTGACGCCCGCGGAGGACTTCCTGGCGAAGTACCCGCACCAGCTATCGGGAGGTCAGCGGCAGCGCGTCTCGATCGCGCGCGCGCTCACCGTCGACCCGCGCCTCATCGTCGCCGACGAGGCGGTGTCGATGGTCGACGTCTCGATCAGGATCACGCTCCTCGACCTCTTGCTGAAGCTGCGCGACGAGAGCGGCGTCACGATCGTGCTCATCACGCACGACCTTGCCGTCGCGCGATACTTCGCGCGGCGCGGACGCATCGGCGTCATGTACCTCGGCCGGATCGTCGAGCTCGCGCGCACCGAAGCGCTCGTATCGGATCCCGCGCACCCATACGCCGACGCGCTCATCGGCGCGATCCCCGAGGCCGATCCGACCGTGACGCGCACGAAGACGCGCCTCCCGCTTCGCGGCAGCGAGGTCCCGAGCCTTCTTCACATCCCGCCAGGCTGCTCGTTCCATCCGCGCTGTCCGCTGTTCGAAGCGGGGCTGTGCGACGTCCGCGTTCCGGAGCTGCTGCCCATACCGGGCGAGCGGCAGGTCGCCTGCCACGTCGCGGTGCGGGAGCGCGCGAACGCGGCGGTGCGGACGTGATAGATCCGCGCATCCTTCGCGCGGGCTTTCGCATCGGCGTGTTCGTCTTCGTGCTCGCCATCGCCACGCTCCCCTTCCAGCCGCAAGGTTCGCCGGAGTTCGTCGTTACCGTGATGTCCGCCGTCGTCGGCGGCGCGTTCGTCGGCGGCATCGCGGCGCTCGCGCGATGGGGCGAGCGAGCGATCCCGAATGACAAGCGAAGAGAGAAGGAATACAACGGGCGCTTCACAAGGAGGGGACCCTGACGATGGACGACAAGGCGACTCCGCGCTCTCGTTACGCACCCACCCGCCGCGAGCTGCTGCGCGACGCGACGTTCGTGAGCCTGGGCATCATCGCCGCTGCCTGCACGCCTGGGAGCTCCAGCGCAAGCCCGAGCGCCGGCAGCGGTAAGAAGGGCGGCGAGTTCCACGCGACGTGGCCGATGGACCTTCCGCCGAAGGGCGTGTGGAACTACTACGCGAACACGCCGATCCTCGGCGGCAGCTATCTCATCGAGCTCCTCTACCAGAACCTCGCGATCTACCGCTGGGCGGACAAGAAATGGGACTACCTGCTCGCCGAGTCGCACACCGCGTCGACGACCGACTTCACCGTGAAGCTGCGCAAGGGCGTGAAGTGGGACACCGGCGGCGATGTCACGTCGAAGGACGCGCTCGCCACGTTCAAGCTCTCGCGGCTCACCGGGTCGTCGATCTGGAACTTCGTCGACGACATCGACGCTCCCGACGACCAGACGCTGCACTTCAAGCTGAAGAAGACGTCGGCGCTGCTCGAGCGGAACATCCTCCGGACCGGCATCCGCCCCGCATCCGTCTACGGCGCGATCGCGGACAAGGCGTGGACCGAATTCAAGGCCGGAAAGACGACGGCCGATCAGTCGGTGAAGGACATCCGCACGGAGCTCATGAATCTCGTCGTTCCGGCGCCGGCATCCAACGGTCCGTACAAGATGGACCCAGCGTCGCTCACCGAGGCACAGGCTGTCCTCGTGAAGAACCCGAACGGGCTCTTCGCCGACAAGGTGAACTTCGACAAGATCGTCATCTACAACGGCGATACCGATCAGGTCACGCCGCTCGTGCTCTCGGGTGACGTCGACTACAGCACGAGCTTCTTCCCCATCGCGACGGAGAAGGCGTTCATCCAGCAGGGCATCAAGATCGTGCGGGGGCCGTTCTACACGGGACCGGCGCTCTACTTCCACTGGGAGAACGCGCCGCAGTTCCAGGACCCGAAGGTCCGCCAGGCCGTCGCGTGGGCGCTCGACCGCGACGAGGCGAACCACGTCGCGTACGGCGAAACGACGCAGGCGCCGCAGTGGGCCGCCGGCATCAGCGACACGCTGCTCAAGACGTGGCTCACCGCGGATCAGCAGAAGAGCCTCACCGTCTACAAGAAGGACACCGCCAAGGCGGACCAGCTCATGAAGGACGCCGGCTACACGCGCGGCAGCGACGGCGTCTGGGCGAAGGACGGCAAGTCACTGACATTCGATATGCAGTACCCGAGCGACTTTTCCGACTGGTCCGCTGTCGCGACGAACATCGGCGACCAGCTCAACAAGTGGGGTCTCAAGGTGACCCTTCGCGGTGCGCCCCGCTCGACGCAGGGGCCGGACTTCACCAATGGCAAGTTCACGCTGTCGTTCAACGCATGGGGCACCGGCAACCCGCACCCGCAGCCGTCCGCAGTCCGGCCGATCCGCGAGTTCAACACCACGGCGGCTGGCGGCGGTCAGAAGTACCCGGTGAAGCAGAAGACATCGAAGGGCGACGTCGACTTCGAGGCGATCCTCGTGCAGATGGAGGACATCGACGAGGCGAAGCAGAAGGACGCAGTCGCGAAGTACACCGCCGCGTGCAACGAGATCCTGCCGTGCATCCCGCTCGCCGAACGGTTCAACAACGCGCCGATCAACGACCAGAAGCGCGTCTCGGGGTGGCCGGCCCTCGACGACAAGCTCTACCAGAACGGCGGCGGCGACAACTTCGTCGTCATCCTGCTCATGGAAGGCATCATCGGCGGCAAGTAGCTCAAGCCGCAGCTCTCGCTAGAGAGCTGCGCACAGATACCGGGCGCCGCTCTCATTAGAGAGCGGCGGTCCCGGTATCTGAAAAGGGAGCGGTGTTCGGTATCTGAAAAAGAGGGCGTAGCGACAGCTACGCGGCGAGCCCGACCTTCTTCGCCGCGCTCTCGTCGATCGCCTGGAGATCCACCTCGATCTTCACGTTCTCGGAGACGAGGACGCCATTCGGCACCGGCACGTTCCAGGTGAGGCCGAACGCCGTGCGGTCGATCGTCGTCCTCGCCGTCGCGCCGAGGTGCTGTCCGCCCTGCGCGTCGACGCCGACACCGGTGAGCTCGATGTCGAAGCTTGCGGGACGCGTGACGCCGCGGATCGTGAGGTCCCCGCTCGCGGCGTAGCGACCATCGCCCTTCGGGAAGATCGCGTTGCTCTTGAAGACGATCTGCGGGTGCGTCGCCGCGTCGAAGAAATCCCCCGACCGGAGATGCCCGTCGCGCTTCGGATCGCCGGTATCGATCCCGGTCACGTCGACGCTGATCTCGAAGTCCGCCTTCTCAGGCGCCTGCGGGTCGAGCTCGAGGCGTCCGGCCAGCTTGCCGAGCCGCCCGCGGACCGTGCTGACCATCATGTGCTTCACCGAGAAGCTGACCTGCGAGTGCGCCGGATCGATGTACCAGAACATGTGTTCCCCCTTGTGCCGACACAGCGGCGTTTAGTTGCTGGTACAATCAACTAGTTGCGTACGCAATCTATTCCAAGGCGGAAGCGGCGTCTCAGCCAGGCGGAGATCCAAGCGTGGGAGACCTTCCTGCTCGCGCACGCCGTCGCGACGCGGTCCGTCGAGCGCGAGGCCGGCGCCCGCCTCGGGCTGCCGCTCGGCGAGCACCACCTGCTCGTCCAGCTCGCCCGTGCACCCGAGGTCGGCGTGCGCCCGACCGACCTCGCGCAGCGTTCGCTCCTCACGAAGAGCGGCCTCACCCGGGCCGTCGAGCGGCTCGCCGATGCCGGGCTCGTCCAGCGGAACGTCTGTCCCACCGACGGCCGGTCGTACTTCGTGGCGCTGACGCCGAAAGGCCGGCGCCTCGTGCGTCGCGCCGCCCCGGGCCACGTCCGCTCCATCGCGGCGCACTTCGCCGATCTGCTCTCGCCCGCCGAGCGGGACATGCTCACCGGGATGATGGAGCGCATCGCCGCGGCCGAGTGACGCAAGGCGCGACCGATGTCCATCGCGAGCATCGGAGGTGCCCATGATGGAACGGCTCGTCCTCGCGATATCCGCGGAACACGCCGACGCGCTCCTCGACGGCTCGCGCGACGCCGATCATCGGACGCTCCCGCCGGCGCGTCTCCCCGCGAAGGCGTACCTCGCCGTCGTCGGGACGGCATCCGTCGTCGGCGAGTGCGTGCTCGGCGAACGAGGCGGCCGCACGAAGGATGGCTGGACGCTGCCGGTCACGAACGCGAGGCGCTACCGGAAGCCGAAGCCGATCGCCGAATACGGCCTCGCGAAGATCCCGCGGTCCTTCCGCTACCTCTAGCGCGCGAGGACGAGGAGCGGGACGAGCGCCGCTGCGAGCGCGAGGGCCGACGGGATGACGCTCGCGCGCGCGTAGTCGAGCGCGCTCACGTGGATGTCGCGGCGCCGCAGGAGCAGGAGCCAGAGGATCGTCGCGAGCGAGCCGATCGCGGTGAAGCTCGGGCCGACGTCGATGCCGACGAGGAGCGACGCCGCGAGGCGCGGGTCGAGCGTCGCGACGTGGCCCGCCGCCGCACCGGCGAGGAGCGCCCACGGGAGGTTGTTCATCGCGTTCGCGACGAGCGTCGACAAGACGGCGACACCCGCGATCCCGCGCGCGTCGGGCACGGCGGTCGCGAGCGGTCCCGCCACGACGTCGACGAGGCCCGCGGCCTCGGCCCCGCGCAGCACGACGACGAGGCCGGCGAGGAGCGGGAAGATGCCCCACGCGATGTCGGCGCGGAGCTGCGCGTGACGGAGGTGTCCGCGCGCCGCCTGTAACGCGACGAGCGCCGCGCCGCCGATGACGGCGACGATCCCGACGGGCCAGCGCAGCTCCAGCGCGACGACGTACACGACGACGATGAGCGCGATGCCGACGGCGACACCGCGCGCGCCCGCGTCGTGGTCGGTGAGCGGCGGGACGGCGATCCGGCCGCGCAGGTCGCCCCGGCGCAGCCACCACACCGCACCGATCGTCGCGAGCGTCGCGAACACCGCCGACGGCCCGAGGAGCGCGACGAACACGCTGGCCGTGAGCGGGATCGACTGCAGCACGAGCACGTTCGCGGGATTCGCGATCGGGATGGCGATCGACGCGGCGTTCGCGAGGTAAGCGCAGGCGAAAGCGTACGGGAGGACCGGCACGCGAAGACGGCGCGCCATGTCGACGACGAGTGGCGTGAGCAGTAGCACCGTCGCGTCGTTCGAGAGCGTCACGGTCACGAGCACGGCGACGCCGGACACGAGCACGAAGAGGAGATCCGCGCGACCGCGTGCGGCCCGGGCGCTCGCGACGACGAGGTGACGGAGCAGTCCGGACTGGTCGGCGATGGCCGAGATCGCCATGAGACCGAGGAAGAAGAGGAAGACGTTCCACTGCGCCACGATGGCGGCGAGCGCGTCGGCAGGCGGCACGACGCCAAGGAGGATGACGAGCGCGGCACCCGTGATCGCGACGACCCATTCGCGGACGCCGCGCGGTCGCGTGACGACCCCCGCGAGCGTGAGCGCGAGCAGCGGAAGCGCGAGCACGCTCACACGGTGATCAGTTCGCCGGCTTCCACGCGAACGTGACGTGCTTGATGAGCGCGCCGTCCGTCTCGAACGTCCAGGTGCTGTAGTTCGTGAAGTGGCCGGGCGCCCGCGTCAGGCCACGCAGGATGACCGTGTTGCCGTGCGTCTCGTGCTCGCGCACGCGACGGACGAAGGAGGGCGCCATGCGCACGAGCCGTCGGGCGCCTTCCTTGCCGGTGAGGTCGCTGTCGCCGCCCGGCAGCTCGATCTCGACGTCCTCCGCGCAGACGCTCGCCGCGCGGTCGGCGTCGCGCGCCTCGAGGGCGTCCATGAATGTGCGCGCGGCCTCTAACGGATCTCCCACAAGGTGATTATGTAGACGTGACGCAGGCCCGCCGTCTACTCCCCTACGCAGGGATCGCGGTCTTCGTGGTCGCGGCGACGGTCGTGGCCCTCGTGTTGACGACGCTGAGGATGCCTGTCGGTACGGCGGAGGACAGCGGGTCCGCGTCGGCGAGCCCGTCGGCGGTCCGACCAGCCACCGATCTGTCACCGAATGGACGCCTCGCGTACTGGCGCCTCGAGCCGAGCGGCGACTACGTCCTGTGGGTCGCGAACACCGACAACACGCGGCGGCGCGCAGTCTCGAAGGCGCCGCAGCCACGGGCGGTCACGGTCACGAAGTGGGCGGCAAACGGCAGCGCCGTCGCGTACGTGGACACAGGGGTCCATCTCGTCGTCGCGGGCTTGGACGGGACCACGTCGACGTACGACCTGCCACCCGACATGGTGGCCGCCGGCTATCGCATCGTCGACCACGCCTTCTCGCCGTCCGCCACGACGATCGCCGTCACGGTCCAGCGCGCCGCGTTCAACGAGCTCGACGTGCTGCTCTGCTCACGGAGCGGGTCGTGGACGCGACTGACGACGACGCATGACGTCACCGCCGGCCCGTGGATCTCCGAGGATGAGCTCCTCGTCGGGACCGGCGGTGGCGTGATCGGGCGGCTCGCTGCGAGCGGGACCGATCGCCTCCACCCGCTCACGAGCGTGTTCGGCCGGTCGCCCATCGTCGGGAACGATGGCCGCGTGTACTTCGTCGGCGGCATCGGATTCATGACGGCGAACCGCCTGCCGCAGTTCGCGAACGATCCGGGCATCTGGAGCGTGACCATCGACGGCGACGATCTGAGGCACGAACGAACGACGGAGCTGCCGCCCGACATGGACCGCCTCGACGGCATCTGGGCGGGCGGCTTCTTCGCGCACAGCCCACGGACCGGCGCCCTCGCGCTGAACGGCACGTCCGCCCTGTCGCTGCCGACGACGAGCGGAACGATCGACCGCATCGCCGCGTCGTCGGATGGCCGCTATGCGCTCGCCTTCGCGGACACGAACGTCGTCCGCCTCGATCTCGGTCCGAACGGGACGATCACGGGGAACGTGCTGCTGCTGGGCTCCGTCGAGCACGCCGATGCGTGGTTCCCACGGAGCGCGACACTCGCGCGCTCTCCTCGCGCTGCCGTCTCGACGCTGCCGGCGGAGCGCTTCGTCTTCGCCCTCGGGGGACACGTCTGGACGATGGGCAACGACGGCGTCGCCTCGCTGCTGGAGGTCGCACCGCCGTCGATGATGCAGAACGGCGGCCTTGCGCCTCGCTGGTCGCCATCGGGCGATCGCGCCGTCGCCGTCGAGGCCGGCACGATCGGCGGCGCCGTCGCCGTCGTCATCGGTCCGGACGGGCGCCCGCGAGAGCTCGGGACGATCGGAGCCAATGCGGATACGTCCAGCGCTGGGCACACGTACGTCGCGTCGTCCGTCACGTGGGCGCCCGACGGGACACGCGTCGCCGCGGTCGAGCGGATCATCGACGGCCGCCTGTTGCTCAACATGGATCTCAACGTGGTCGTCTTCGACGTCGCCACGACCGGCGTCACGAAGGCGATGCCCGGACGTGCCGCCGCTTGGACACGTGCGGGCATCGCGGTCATCTCCAATGGGACGGTCCGTCCGGGCGCCACCGGGCGCGAAGGCCAGGTGCTCGAAGTGTGGAACGGTGCCGCGAAGCGCGACATCACGACGGTCGCCGCGCTCGCGTCCGCTCCACGCGCTCGCGCCATCGCGCCGGCGAATGCGATCGCCGAAGCGGACGGCATCACCGCCAACTCCGACGGCTCGTACGTCGCGACGCACCTCGTGTACTTCGTGCCGGGTGCGGCCATCGGCGCGCCGTACCGCGCGCCGATGGCGTTCGTCGTCATCCGCTCGCGCGACGGTGCGGTCTCGCTCGTCATCGGCGACGAGGATGTCAGCGACGAAGCGTGGTCACCGCTCGGGACGGTCATCGGGTACACGAAGATGCCGACCCAGCCGCCGTACGGCGTGCCCCAGCATGCCGTCGTGCGCGACGTGGAGAGCGGCGCGGTCCTCGTCGACGTCGAAGGGCGTTTCGCCGGATGGTCGCCTGATGGCGCATGGATGTTCGTCGCGCGTGACGACGGTCTCTACGCTCGCGCGCTGGGCGGCGGCGATGTGGTCCGCATCGCGCCGCTGGGCGTCCTCGTCTCGACGACGAGGCCCTAGGAGCCGAACAGCGCTCCCGCGTCGTGCCGGAAGCGCGCGAGCGCCTCGACGTGATCGGCGAGCGTCGCGTAGCCCGCACCCATCGTGTTGAGCTCGAGGTGGGACAGGCGCAGGTCGCGGAACCCGAGCGCGCGTTCGACCCACTCATCCGGCGTCCGTTTCGCGAAGACGAGGCGCCCCTCGATCGGGAAGGCCTCGGGATCACGCCCGTTCTGGCGCAGGAGCTCACGGAAGTGCGCGATCTTCTCGGGTCCGTCCCCGTCCGGCTGCGCGAACGTGAACCATCCGTCGCCGATGCGCGCGATCCGTTTCACGGCGTCGGGCGCGTTCCCACCCATCCAGATCGGGATCGGGCGCTGCACCGGCAGCGGCTTGATCCCCGCGCGGTCGACGGTGTGGTACTTCCCGCTGAACGACACGACCTCGTCGGTGAAGAGGAGGCGCATGAGCGCGATCTGCTCGCTGTATCGCTTCGCCCGCGTACCGAACGCTTCGTTCAGCCCGACGAACTCGACCTCGTTCCAGCCGAGGCCCACGCCGAGACGAGTTCGTCCCTGCGCGAGGACGTCGAGCGACGCGGCCTGCTTCGCGACGAGCACCGTCTGCCGCTGCGGCAGGACGACGACGGACGGCGCGACCTCGAGGCGCGTCGTCCACGCCGCGATGAACGAGAGCAGCACGAACACCTCGTGGAACAACGAGGTCGAGTCGTACGCGCCCCTGTACTCGGGACGTGTGGAGCGGTCCGCTCCGAGCACGTGGTCGTACGCCACGAGGTGCGCGTACCCAAGCTGCTCGACGGCCTGCGCGTATTCGCGTATGGCACCCGGATCCGTACCGGACTCGAGCTGCGGGAAGATGACACCTACGCGCACGTGACCGAGTGTGTCACGCGCCGCGTATCGTCGCGGCATGGACGTGCAACACGTCCGCGAGGACGAGCGCGTCGACGCGATCGGCGCGCGGATGCGGCGCGAAGCACGAGACGTCTACGAGTGGTCGAACGACGCCGGATATCACTACGCGGAGCATTCGCACGCGTATACGAAGCTCCTGTACTGCACGCGCGGGTCGATCGATTTCGTGCTCGCCGACGGCCGCACGCTCTCGCTCCGACCGGGCGACCGTCTTGTGCTGCCCGCCGGGACGCCGCATTCGGCGCGCGTCGGGCGCGACGGATGCGGCTGTGTCGAGGGCAAGCTGTGACGTCGCGGGGCTAGACTCGGCGCGATGCGGCCGCTCGCGAAGCGGATGGAACGGCTCGGCACGGAGACGGCGTTCGAGGTGCTGGGGCGGGCGCGCGCGCTCGAGGCGAAGGGCCGCCACATCGTCCATCTCGAGATCGGCGAGCCGGACTTCGATACGCCGAAGTCGATCAGCGCGGCGGGCGTCGCCGCGATCGAGCGAGGCGAGACGCACTACACGCCGTCGGCCGGCGTGATCGAGCTGCGCGAAGCCATCGCGAAGTACTTGAACTCGAGCCGCGGGCTCGCGTTCGACGCGTCGCAGGTCATCGTCACGCCGGGTGCGAAGCCGATCATGTTCTACGCGCTCCTCGCGCTGCTCGAGTCGGGCGACGAGGCGATCTTCCCCGACCCGGGCTTCCCGATCTACGCGTCGATGATCTCGTTCGCGGGCGCGAAGCCCGTGTCGCTGCCCCTTCGCGAGCAGAACGACTTCATGCCGGACCTCGACGAGCTCAGGCGGCTCGTCACGCCGAAGACGAAGGTCCTCATCCTCAACAGCCCGCACAACCCGACCGGCGGCATCCTCTCGCCCCAGGCCGTTCGCGAGATCGCCCGCATCGCGCGCGACCGCGACCTGTGGATCCTGTCGGACGAGATCTACGCCGACATCCTGTACGAAGGCGAACACCGCTCCATCGCGCGCGAGGACGGCATGGCCGAGCGGACGATCCTCCTCGATGGATTCAGCAAGACGTTCGCGATGACGGGCTGGCGACTTGGGTACGGCGTGTTCCCGGCGGCGCTCGTCGACCCGGTGACGAAGCTCGTGACGAACTCCGTGTCGTGCACGGCGACGTTCACGCAGCGCGCTGGTGTCGCCGCGCTCACACAGCGGCCGCCCGAGGTCGCGCAGATGGTCGCCGCGTTCAAGAAGCGCCGCGACACGATCGTCGCCGGACTCAATCGGATCGAGGGCATCACCTGCCGCACGCCGCACGGCGCGTTCTACGTCTTCCCGAACATCACCGGTCTCGGCCTCGGCGATTCGGCCGCGGTCGCCGGCCGCGTGCTCAACGAGGCTGGCGTCGCGGTCCTGTCGGGGACCGCGTTCGGAGCCGCGGGCGAGGGGTACCTGCGCCTCTCGTACGCGAACTCGCTCGAGAACCTCGAGCTCGCGGTGCAGCGCATCGACGAGTGGTCGAGGAGCGCTCGCGGCGCGGCCGCGCCTCTACCTACCGGTCGGTAGACAGCCGCGCGGCGGCTGTCTCTGCGGCGCCTGGCTTCGCCGCGCCGCAGTGAACGAGCGCCTAGACGCCGATACCGTCCACGACGAGCCCGACGATGTCGGTCGCGAGCTGCTGAGGCGTCCGGCCGCCAGGGAGCGGATCGCGCCCGGTCCACGGGTCGAGGAGATTGAGCAGTGCCTGCGCGGCGAAGGCCGTGTCGAGCTGCCGGAGCTCGCCGGCCCGGACGCCCTCCTCGAGGATCTGCTGGAGCGGCGCGAAGAAGTGGCGGAAGAACGCGCTCCGCGCCTGGCTCGTCTGATCCGTGGTGAGCGTCACGCCGCCATCGCGAAGCAGACGCGGACCGCTGCAGCGCGCCCCGACGAGGAACGCGAGCGCCGAGACGAGCCGGTCACGTGATCGAGCACCGCGGCGCGCGGCGGTCTTGAGCCCGGACCCGTGCTCCTCGAGCACGCTGCAGACGACTGCCGTGAAGAGCGCGCTCTTGTCCGGGAAGTAGTAGTAGACCGTCGGCTTCGTGACGTCGGCCTCGCGCGCGATGTCCTCGAGCGAGGCGCCGTGAACACCGCGTTCGCCCCACAACCGGTCGGCCGCCTGGAGCACACGCTCACGCGTCGAGCCGCGGCTGGACCGTCGCTTCTCCGGCATCCCCACATTCTACCTACCGGTCAGTAGGGCTCGCCACGGCCTTGCGTCCATTTTCGGTAACCAGCGCGTCACGGTCATGTCACGAGTTGATGAGGCGTTGATCGACGAGATCGCCTTCACGAAACCGCGCATGAGTCGTTGCTGATCTGGGTCGGTGAACGACGCGTTGGCGTTACGTGCGTCGAGGCGAGTGGAAACGTGACTGCCTCGCATCCGTCGAACGCCCCGGTCGCCGGGGCACCAGAAAGAGACGGAGGCACCTATGCGCAAGGCAGGACTGCTCGCGTTCGTCGCTGGTCTCGCGCTCCTCGTCCTGGCCGCAGCTCCCGCGTACGCCGACGATCCGCACGGCTTCAACGGCACCGTGAAGATCCACGACGGCGCGACGGAGCACGACCCGGTCATGGAGAACGACCCGCACGTATGCACGTTCCACATCCACGGCTTCAACTTCGACGGAGCGTCGACTGGCTGGTGGACGATCACCGCATGGCCGCCGACGGGCGATGGCAGCACCGTGGTGAGCCAGGGCAATTGGGGTCCGGCGAGCGCCTCGGGCGAGTGGCGGACGGGCGTGATGACGCTGCCCGACGGCCACTACAAGCTCGCGTGGGATCAGACGAGCCCCGCCGCGCCGGGCGGCGAGAAGCACAAGGTCTTCTGGGTCGAATGCAACAACCAGACGACCGGCACGACGACCTCGGGAACGACGACATCGGGGACAACGACGTCGGGGACAACGACGTCGGGCACCACGACGTCGGGGACAACGACGTCGGGCACGACTACCTCCGGTACGACCACCGCGGGCACGACCACGGGTGGTGAAACGTCCGGAACGACGACCTCGGGGACCACCACGTCGGGAACGACGACCTCCGGGACCACGACGTCCGGAACGACGACCTCAGGGACCACGACGTCCGGTACGACCACGACGACGACCGGTACGACCGGTTCGGGTACCACGACCGCCGGCGCGACAACGACCGGTGGCGGGACCAGCACTGGCACGTCGACCGGCGGTCAGGGCAGCGTCACGACGGGTAGCGTCACCACTGGCGGCGCCACGAGCGCAGGCGCGACGAGCGCCGGCACCACGGGCGGCGCCGAAGCCGCGACGACCACCGGCGGAAACGCGACCGGAGCGACAGAGGCTGCGACGACGGGCGGCAACGCCGCGATGGGCGCGGCGGGTGTCGTGAATCTCCCCTCAACGAGCACGTCTCGCGACGACACGAACCGGATGCCCCTCGGTGCTCTCGGCATCGTGCTCATCGCGGGCGGAGCAGTCCTGCTCGCGCGGCGGCGCGGCATAGACATGCGCTAACGAGCGACGTTCGCACGCCTGCCTCGCGTGGAGGGGAGCCCTTACAGGGCTCCCCTCTTGTTGTGCGTGGCACGTCGCGTGCGCCCCGAGCGACCATGCGCCCTCTGCGTGAGTTCTGGCTCGGCGAGACCTCGCTCGCACCCGTCGCCCTTTTCCGGATCCTCTACGGGCTCCAGCTCGTGAACTGGGTATGGCAGCTGTTCCCGAACCTCACGCCGTTCTTCACCGACGAGGGCATCCTGCCGCGCTCGTCGCAGCTCACCCACTACGCCGACCGCTTCACGCTCCTCGACGTCGCCGGCACCTGGTGGCAGGTCGCGGTGTTCTGGGCCGCCGCGCTCATGGTGGGCGCGCTCCTGACGATCGGCTGGCGAAGCCGGACGATGTCCTTCCTCGCATTCATCGTGGTCACGTCGTTCTCGTGGCGCGATCCGCTCATCCTCGATGGCAGCGACATCGTGTTCCGCGTCGTGCCGCTCTGGCTCGCGTTCACGGAGTGCGGCGCGCGGTGGTCGCTGGACGCGGTCGCGCGTCGCCGTCGCGGGGAGCCGGCGCGCGTCGCCGGACCCGCCCTGCCGGTGCGCATCCTCGAGCTGCAGATCGCGTGGATCTACCTGTCGACGGGCATCGACAAGCTGAGCGGGCAGCTGTGGCCGCAGGGCGTCGCCACGTACTACGCGCTCCAGCTCGAGCACACCTTCGGTCGCCCATGGGCGTATCCGATCGCGACGGATCTCGTGTTCGCGCAGGCGATGAGCTGGGGGACCCTCGGCGTCGAGCTGCTCTTCCTCCCGCTCGCGATGGTGCCGGCGCGCCTCACGCGCGTGCTGGCGGCCGCCGGTGCCGCCGGGCTGCATCTCGGGATCCTCACGCTGATGAACGTCGGCAATTTCCCCGTGATCATGCTCAGCGCGCTCGTCCTGTTCCTGCCGCCCGAGTGGATCGAGCGGAGCGTCGCCCGCGCGACGTCCTTCGTCGACGTTCGTGCGAGACCGACCGCCGTCGCGGTCGCGGATGGCGTCGCCGAGGCCGCGGTCGTGCCCGCGCCGATCGTGCGCTCGCGTGCGCCCGTCCGCGGCTCGCTCGCGGGCCTCTCGCTCGTCGTCGTCGCCGCGTGCTCGTTCGTCACCGCCGTTCCGGCACAGCTCGAAGCGATCAGGCCGACGGGCGACGTCGCGTCACTGCTTCGCTTCCTCTCGCTCGATCAGCGCTGGGACATGTTCGCGCCGGATCCGGCCCGCTCCGACGGGTGGCTGCGTATTCCCGCCACGCTCGCCGACGCGACGCGCATCGATCTCGTCACGAATGGCCCCGTCGACGACCGTATCGAGCGATACAGTGACCCGCTCTACTCGCGCTGGACGAAGGTGACCGAACGCATCGCGAGCGCTTCCTACAGCGACTATCGTTTGGAGTACGCACGACAGTTCTGCCGCGCTCGTAACCTCCATCTGGTGCCGGGAGAGGTCCCGCTCGAGACGTTCGAGATCCACTACGTCGAGCGCGTGATCAGACCGCCGGGGGAAGGACCGCCGACATTCCGCGACATCCTGCTCTGGTCACATCGCTGCTGACGAGGTCGACGTGATCGACCAGGAGCGTCGTCTTGTGACGGTGCTCTTCGCCGATTTCGCGGGGTTCACGCAGCTCGCCGATCAGATGGATCCCGAGGAGCTCCAGGTGCTCGTGTCGGGCATCTTCGAGGACCTCGCCGAAGAAGCCGTGAAGCACGACGGCACGATCGAGAAGTTCATCGGCGACGCCGTCTTCGTGATCTTCGGCGCTCCCGTCGCCCACGAGGATGACCCGCAGCGCGCGCTCCGGACCGCGCTCGGCATGCAGCGTGTCTTCGCGGACCACGCCGCGCGTGTGAAGCGCGAGCGTGACGCGGAGCTGGGACTCCGCATCGGCATCCACACCGGCATGGTCGTGGCAGGGTCGGTGCGGTCCGTCGCGGAGTACGGCGTCATGGGCGACACCGTGAACATCGCGTCGCGTCTCCAGTCGGCCGCCGGCCCCGGCGAGATCTACGTGACGCAGACGACCTTCCGCCTCACGAACCGCGAGTTCAGCTTCCGCGAGGTCGGTCCCGTCGAAATGAAGGGCAAGGAAAAGCCGGTCCTCGTGTACGCGCTCACCGGAGAGCGGACCGAGATCCGTCCCTCGATCGATGTGGCCGCGCCGCTCGTCGGACGCTGGATGGAGCTCTCACGTCTCGACCTCGCCTATCAGTCGTCGCGCCTCGGGCGGACCGAGGTCGTGATGGTCGCGGGCGAACCGGGCATCGGGAAGACGCGATTGCTCTCCGAGTTCATCGGGCTCGCGACCTCTTCGGAGGACGCCGCGACGACCGGCGATGCGCCTCGCGTCATGCGCTGGACGTTCTCGCGGGTGAACCAGCGCAGCTACGCCGGGTTCATCGAGCCGCTCCTCGTCGAGCTCAAGATCGACCCAGCCGTCGCCGGCGCGCAGGACACGCTCGTCCAGCGGCTCGCGGAGCTCGACTTCGCGAACCCGTCGGGCGTCGCGCCGATCCTCGCGCAGTTC
This sequence comes from Candidatus Limnocylindria bacterium, assembly GCA_036518215.1. GTDB lineage: Bacteria > Chloroflexota > Limnocylindria > P2-11E > P2-11E > CF-39. The sequence continues at coordinate 19,418 of DATDNP010000149.1, read as the reverse complement.
CTCCATCTCCCCGATGCGCCCGAGCCGGCGACGGACTCGGAAGAGTGGAAGCGCTCGATGTTCATCGTCGTCTACGACGTGATCGCGGCGATCGCGCGGCAGCGCCCGCTGCTCTACGTCCTCGAGGACCTGCACTTCGCCGATGCGGCATCGCTCGAGCTGCTGTGGTTCCTCGCGTCCCGCGCGTCGCGCGTGCCGATCCTGTTCCTCCTCGCGCAGCGCATCGGTCCGGGCGCGCCGGAGCCGAAGCCGTCGCGCACGAACTTCACGCAGCTCGTGCTCGAGCCGCTCTCGAACGAGGAGGCCGCGCGGATCGTCGAGGCGACGTTCGAGTGGCTCCCGGTGGAGCTGCGCGATCGCCTGGTCGAGCGGAGCGGCGGGAACCCGTTCTTCATCGAGGAGAGCCTCCGGTCCCTCGTCGAGTCCGGAGCCGTGCAGAAGGACGAGGCCGGCGAGTGGCGGCTCCGCGATCGCCCATCGGTCCTCGAGGTGCCCGCGACGCTGCACGCCGTCGTCGCGGCGCGTATCGACCGTCTGCCGCCCGCCGCCCGAGAGTGCATCCAGCTCGCGTCGGTCATCGGGCACCGCTTCGGCGACCGCGTCCTGCGCGAGGCGGGCGGCAACCGTCTCGCCGATTCGGTCGATCAGCTCATCGCCTCGGACCTCGTGCTCGAGGCGGCGCCCGGCGAGCGGCGCGAGGGCCGGTATCGCTTCAAGCACGCCGTGGTGCAGGAGGTCGCGTACAACACGCTCCTCGTTCGCCGGCGCGCCGAGCTCCATCGTCGCGTCGCGGAGGCGTACGAGAAGGTGCTCACGGAGAGCGAGCTGCGCGAGTTCTATCCCGCGCTCGCCCACCACTACCTGCTCGGCGACGTTCCAGAGAAGGCGGTCGCCTATTCGTGGAAGGCCGCGCAGCGCGCCATGTCGATCCACGCGTACGTCGAGGCGCTGCGCTTCGCGGAGCAGGCGCTCGAGGTCTTCGAGAAGCTCGGCCGCGTCGACCAGGCCGTCGAGGCGCTGTACCTCATCGCACGGATCCGGCGGTATCGCGGCGAGAACAACGGAGCGCTCGCCGCGTACGAGCGGGCGCTCGCGCTCGTCGAGGAGCGCGACCCGAACGCGCCGTCCGTCGCGCTGCTGCTCGCGCACATGGCCGAGCTCTGCACGCGCTGGGGCGCGAAGCACCCCGATCTCCCGGCCGTCATCGAGCGCGGGCTCCGGATCGTCGCCGGGCAGCGCAACCGCGAGAAGGTGCTCCTCCTCGCCGCGAAGTCATTCCTCACGCGGCGCGGGCCGAAGCCGACGGACGCGGACTGGGAGGCGTCGCTCGGCATCGCGAAGGAGGCGCTCGCGATCGCCGAGGAGCTCGGGTCACTGCGCGAGGTGAGCCTCTGCCTCGACGCGGTCGGCTACGCGTACGGCGAGCTCGGCAACTTCCGCGAGCAGTACGCGATCAACCAGCGCCGCCTGCCGATCGCGCAGTCGCTCCAGGACAGCGATGAGCTCATCGACACGCGGACGATGATCGCCGTCGCCTCGCTCGCGCTCGGGAACTTCCAGGAGACCCTCGAGAACGCGATCGCGGCGTCCGAGATCGCGGTCGAGACGGAGAAGCCGCGCCTCGCGGCGCAGGCGCTGCAGGTCGAGACGTACGCGCGGCTCCTGTCGGGTGACTTCCCCGGAACGCTCGAGGCCTACGCGCGTCGCGAGCGTCTCATCCCCGAGGCCAAGCCACACGGCGCGCTCGCGTTCGCGGGCGCCGCGGCCGCCGCGATGGCGCTGCCCGAGGAGAAGACGCTCCGCGATCAGCTCGTGCAGATAGAGCCGGGGCCGATCGACCTCGCGGCATGCGATTTCCTCGCGGCGGCGTACGGGATGCGCGAGGCCGAGTCGAGCTATCGCGCGGTGCGGAGCGCCGGCTGGCCCAAGACGTCGATCGACACGGTCGTGCTCGGTCCCATGGTCGTGCTCGCCGCGGCCCGCTGGCACATCGACGATCCGTCGTTCGTCGAGCGCGTCGAAGGGGCCGTCGAGCGAAGCGGTCACGCGCGAGGCCGCGCGCTCCTCCTTCAGGCCGAGGGTCTACGCGCGCATCACGCCGGCGAGCCGACGAAGGCGACGAAGCTCCTGTTCGACGCGGTGCAGTCGTTCGCGACGCTCGAGCTCGAATACGACCGCGCCGTCGCGCTCATGGATCTCGCCCGCGCGATGCGCGAGACGGGCCGGCGCGATCAGGCGCAGGCGTTCTGCGACGAGTCGAAGGCGATCGCGGAGAAGCTCAGCGCGGTCGCCCTGCGTATGGCGATCGACCAGGTGCTCGTGACGGCCTAGACGCCGCGCGCTGGCCGTGCGAGCAACAGGCGGATCGTCATGACATGCGCGACGACGGCCGCCGGCACGATCACGATCGGGATGTAGTACGCCGCGCCGAGATCGCTCACGACGCCCGCGGTCCGCGCCTGCAGGAACGCGTTCACGAAGTCGAGCAGCCCGACCACGGTCACGAGCCACGTGAGCGGGATGCCGAGCGGCGAGCGCGCGCGGAGCGCCGCGATGGCGGCGAGGGCGAGGACGGCCGCGATGGTCGTCCCGAGCGCCGCCGGGACCGCGAAGCTCTGCGCGAGCGCCGGCTTCGTGACGGCGGGCGCGAGAAAGCTGAGCCCGACGTAGCGGATCGTCTGCACGACGAGGAGCGGCTGCAGCGCTGACGCGAGCGGGAGGCCGCGCAGCCGGGGCGCGACGTACCAGTACGCGAGCAGGCCCCACGTGACGAAGGCGAGGACGACCTGGATCGGAAAGACGAGCTCGGTCGGCACGCGCGGACTATACGCGCGACCGCGGCGCCGATCGGGCCTCGACGGCGGACCCCGGTCGCGCCGATGATGCGCCGTGCACGAGGATCTCCGTCCGCTCGAGTGGCTCGTCGGGACGTGGGAGGGCACCGCGACCGGCGAGCCCGGCACCGGCACGCAGACGCGTCGCTACGAGGTGGTCCTCGGCGGCCGGTTCATCCTCGGCACCAACACGACGCGGTGGGCGGCGACGCCCTCGCATCCCGAGGGAGAGCTGCACGAGGATCTCTCGCTCATCGGGTACGACCGCGCGGCGAAGCGATTCGTGATGCACGTCTTCTACGTCGAGGGCTTCGTCGCGGAGCACGTCGGCGAGCGCGTCGACGCGGATACGTGGATGTTCACTGCGGCGCGCGTGCAGAACGCGCCCGCGGGCATGCGCTCGCGCGAGATCCTCGTGCATCGCGGGGACGAGCTGCTTCCCCGCTTCGAGCTGTCCATGCCCGGGAAGGAGTTCGCGCCCTACACGAGCGAGCGACTGCGCCGCGTGCGCTAGGAGAGCGCCCGCCGCAGCGCGCTGCGCGCGGCGTGGTATCCGCACATGCCGTGGACGCCGCCGCCTGGCGGCGTCGCGGCGCTGCAGAGGTAGATGTCGCGCGCGCTCGTGGCGTACGGGTCGAGCGCGATGCGCGGCCGCATGAGGAGCTGGAGCCCGGCGTGCGATCCGTTCGTGATGTCGCCGCCGAGGTCGGCCGCGTTCCCGCGCTCGATGTCCGCCGGCGTCGTCACGTGGCGCGCGAGGATGCGCTCGCGGAAGCCTGGAGCGAACCGCTCGAGCTGCGCCTCGATGCGCCCGGTCATGTCGACCGTCGAGCCGTTGGGCACATGGCAGTACGCCCACACCGTCTGCTTCCCGCCGGGCGCACGCGTCGGATCGAAGAGGCTCTGCTGGCCGACGAGGATGAACGGACGCTCGGGCTCGCGGCCGCGCCACACCGCGCGCTCGCTCGCGGCGATCTCCTCGTACGTGCCGCCGAGATGCACGGTCCCGGCACGCAGGCACTCCTTCGCGCGCCACGGGATCGGACCGTCGAGCGCGTAGTCGACCTTGAACACACCCGGCCCGCGCCGGTAGCGGCGTATCGCGCGGCGGAACGAAGGCGCGAGCCGATCTCCGGCGATGAGGTCGAGCTGCGCGGGTGCCGTGTCGAAGAGGTACGCGCGCGCGGTCGCCACGTCGCTCATCTGCTGCACGCGGCGGCCGGTCACGACGACGCCGCCGAGCGAGCGGAGCAGCGACGCGAGCGCGCGCGCGATCGCGCCCGACCCACCGCGCGCGACGGGCCAGCCGACGGCGTGGCCGGCGACGGCGAGCATGAGCGCGAACGCCGACGCGAAGGGATGCTCGAGCGGCAGGAACGAATGCGCGGCGATGCCGGCGACGAGCGCGCGTGCGCGCTCCTCGTGGAAGCGCCGGACGAGCAGGTTCGCGGGGAGCATCGCTGCGAGCCCGAACCGCGCGAGCAGCACCGGGTGCCGCGGCGGATGCACGATCGGCCCGAGGACCTCGCGATAGAGGTCGTCCCACGACGCGGCGAGGGGACCGACGAGCGACGCGTACGCGTCGCCATCACGTCCGAGCCCGCGTGCGGTGTCGTCGACCGAACGCTCGAGGAACACGGCGGTGCCGTCGTCGAGCGGGTGCGCGAGCGGCGCCGACGGATGGACCCACTCGAGGCCGTGCTCCGCGAGCGGCAGCGTGCGGAAGAACGGCGATGCCGCGGCCATCGGGTGGAACGCCGAGCAGACGTCGTGGACGAACCCGGGAAGCGTCAGCTCCGCGGAGCGCGTGCCTCCACCGATCGTGTCGTTCGCCTCGTAGACCGTGACGCTTCGTCCGCTGCGCGCGAGCGTGATCGCCGCGGCGAGGCCGTTCGGCCCCGAGCCGACGACGATCGCATCAGGCACGCGTCACGAGGTACCGGTCGAACCACTCCGTCGCGCGCCGCAGCGAGTCGATGGTGTTCTCGCGCGTGCGGAAGCCATGGCCCTCGCCCTCGTAGATGTGCTCCTCGAACGTCTTCCCGCCCTTGCGGAGGGCGTCGATCATCTGCTCGGCCTCGCTGCGCGGCACGCGCGGATCGTTCGCGCCCTGCAGGAGGAGGAGCGGCGCGGTGATCTTCGACACGTGCGTGAGCGGCGACCGGTCCCGGTAGAGCTCGCCGACCTTCGCCGGATCGCCCAGCTCGCGCGCGAGGTAGTCCTTCAGGTCGCCGCGCGTCGTGTCGTACAGGGTCTTCCACGAGACGACGCCCACGAGGGACACGCCCGCGGCCCACAGCTGCGGCGCCTGCGTGAGCACCATCAGGGTCATGAAGCCACCGTAGCTCCCGCCGTATGCGCCGACGCGCGTTCGGTCGGCGATCCCCTCGCGCGTGAGCCATTCGACGCCCTTCGTGATGTCCTGCAGATCCTTGCCGCCCCAGTCGCCGCGATTCGCCTCCTGGAATTCGCGGCCGTAGCCGGTCGACCCGCGGATGTTCGGCGCGAGGACGACGTAGCCGCAGTTCGCGAACCACTGCGCGGTCCGGTCCCACCAGCGAAGGTGCTGCGCGGTCGGGCCGCCGTGGATGTACACGATCGCCGGCGGCTGTGCGCCGCCGCGAAGCGCCTCGGCGTGCGGTACATAAAGGAGCGCCGGTATCTTCCGGCCGTCGGCGCCGGGGTAGTAGAGGTGCGTCGGCTCGACGAGCGTCGCGGGATCGACGTGCGACGGCAGCGACCGTGTGAGCCGCTTCGGCGCGACCATGCGCTCGCGCGTGACGTACACGTCCCACGGATCGCGCGCGCCGCTGTAGAGATACGCGACGAGATCCGAGTCCGGCCCGACGTTCGCGCTCGTGTGCACGCCCGGCCGGTCGGCGACGGCATGTGATGCGTGCGACACCGCGAAGACGCGGCGGACCGACACCTCGGACTCCTCGTTGTGGAGGTACGCGACGCCACGCATATCCGGGCGCCATCTCGCCTCGGTCTCGTCGTGGATGTTCTCGGTGAGACGCTCGATCTTCGCGACCGCGTCGCGGTCGATCGTCGCGACGGCGATCTCCTGCCGGCCGCGCGTGTTCGTCGTGAACGCGATCCGCGTGCCGTCGGGCGAGAAGCTCGCGTCCCACGACTCGCCGTCGGTGCCGCCGCGCGTGTCGAGCTTCACGGTCGCGCCGCCCGCGGCGGGAACGAGGTACAGCTCGGCGTTCGTGCGGAGGGCCTCGCGCCGCGACCAGAACACGATCCGCGAGCCATTCGGCGACCACTGCGGCTGGTGGTCGTCGCGCTCGCCGTCGGTGAGTCGCGTCTTCGCGCCCGACGCGACGTCGACCACGAAGATGCCGAACCCGTTGCCGCCGACGTTCGCGGCGTAGGCGATGCGCGTCCCATCCGGGGACCACGCGATCTCACGGTGCATGAATTCCGGTTCGTTCGTGAGGTTGCGCTCGCGCTCGCCGTCGCGGTCGACGAGCCACACGTCGAAGCGTTCGTCGCCGCCGCGGTCGCGCATGAACGCGATCCATCGCGCGTCGGGCGACCATCGTGGATGGACGCTCCGCTCCTTCGCATCCGTGAGCTGGTAGAGCGTCTCGCGCTCGATCGGCGCGACGAAGATCTCGAACGTGCCGCTCCGGTTCCACGAGAACGCGACCTCGCTCCCGTCGCGCGACAGATCGATGCCGCCCCACTGCCAGTCGACGTACGGCGCGCCGACGACGTCCTCGATCGCGAGTCGCTGGAAGTGCTCGCCGAGCGGCCGTGGGCGGAACGATCCCTCGACGCGCGTGATGTTCGCCGGCGCGTTCGCGATCGTCGTCGCGGGTCGCTCGGTACCCGGCGCGTTCCAGTCCTCGGCGAACGGCCGTGGCCGCTTCGTCTCCTTTGGTGGTGTGGGCGGCGTCGTCGCGCCGGCGCTCGCGGACGCGGCGGTCGCGGGCGCGGGGCGCTTCGGGCGCTCGACGAGGTCGCGCGCCTCGCGTGCGACCACGAGCGTCGCCGGTCCCATCGCGGCCTCCGGAGCCGACGTCGACTCCTTCGGGACGATCTTGTCGTTGTGGGTCATCTGATCCTCGAGCCGCCCCTTGTAGCTTCCGTCCCACGGCGGCGGCAGGAGGATCGAGAACGCCTTGCGCGGCTTCGGGAGATCGCGCTGGAGCTGGAGCAGCACGTCTCTTCCCGCGTCCCACATCGGCGGACGGCGCGCGGAGAGGACGGCGGAGAAGTCGATCGCCTCGAGTTGCCGCGCGGCGTCCGACGCGAGGTCGAGGTCGCCGCACACGAGGACGCCGCCGGGCTTCCGCAGCAGGACGACGGTCGCGCCCTCGCCGGCGGACTTCACGCGGATCGCGCGCGCATCGGGTCGGACGAGCTCGTCGTCGGAGAGGATGACGTCCGCGCCGCCCGGGATGGCGGACGCGTCATCGGCGTGCGCAGCGACACGGACCCCGAGCGCCTCGCGATACCGCGCGGCTTCCTTCGCGCGAGCGGGGTTCGTCGCAACGAGGAGCGAAGCCTTCCCGGTGCCCTCGATGAGCCTCTGGGGACGAGCTCCGAACTGCGGAACGTCGATGAGGAGATTGCCGCGAACGGCGTCGAAGACGATGTACTGCCGCTCGTTCTCGAGGGGCTCGTACAGCTCGAAGATCCACGATCGAAGCTGGTGAATGTCCACGGATCAGACCCGCGTATCGTACCGGTCGGCGTGGTTCTCCGCCGCGCGCTTCGCGTCGTCGACGCCGCGCGTCGTGAGGATCTCGAAGTTCCCCGATTGGCTCGCATAGCGGAGCTGCCATGCGCCGTTGCCCTGCGGCACGATGATGTACCAGGAGTTGTTCCGCGCACGCGCCTGCTCGATGTGCACGCCGTCGGCGCGCGCGAGCGGCTCCCACCGGAGCGGTCGTCGCGTGCTCACCGTCTCGCTCACTTCAGGATCTCCGGCAGGACGAGCATCCCGTCGGCGCGGACGAGCGCGCGCTTCTCCTCGACCCGCGCGATCGCGCGCGAGGCGCGTTCCTCATCCCAGTCGAAGAGCCGGGCGACCTGCTTCGGCGTGACCCCACCGGCGAGCTCGATGAGGCGCCGCAGGAGCGCGGCCGTGGCTTCGTTCGAGGACACCCGTTCCGCCGCCTTCACGATCTCGGGATAGCGTCGCACGAACAGGTCGTACGTGTAGTTGTAGTCGTCGCTGCGCTCACCGACGGCCTTCACGCGCGCGACGTACATGAGCCGCTGGAGCTCCTCGAGCGCCTTCTCGTAATCGCTGCGCCCTTCCTTCGATTCGATGCCGAGGTCGGCGCGCATCCGCTTCTTCTGCGTCTCGCCATGTGTCGCGAGGTATTCGATGACGCGCCGCGCGAGATCGGTGAGCCGGCCGGCGCGAACGTCATCGAGATGGTCGTCTGCCTCGCCGGCGCGACCGAACGTCGCGTAGAACGTCGGCAGCATCTTCATCGAGACGAACGTCGGCTTCTTCACGAGCAGCCGCCCGTAGTAGAGCTTCTTCTGCTCCGCGAGCTCGTCCTTCCAGGGCCACATCCATTCCCACTTCTTGCCGTCGTCGTTCGTCGAGAGATGGTCGAAGCACGCGGGGACGGGATAGCGCGACTCGCCGGTGAACGCGAAGCAGAAGCCGAGCGCATCGACCATCGCGACGAGCTGCGTCGCGTTGCGCACGCGATGCGTCTTCTCGATCTTCGCGCGATGCGCCTCGAGCGCGTCGGCGAGCGACGCGGTCTTCGTCGCCATCAGGAGAGGAACATGGCGACGAGCCCCGCGAGGATCGCCACCTGCATCGCGCGCGTCGACGAGCGGTGCATGCGGTCGAACTCGCGGCGCGCGGGCGTATTCACCGGGGTGTCGTCCCAGTCGCGCGTCTGCGCGCGGATCGAGCGGGCGACCGGATTCGCCCATCCGCTCGAGAAGAGGACCGCCGCGCTCATGACGGCGAGCGCCGCCCAGCGCGCGACCAGACGTGCCTCGGGCGTGCCGGTCACCTCGAACGCGCCCGCTTTGAGGATGCTCGTGATGATCACGAGCACGACCGAGAGGATCGCGAGGCCGTCCCAGCCCGCGAGGATCGCTCCGAAGATCGCGCCCGCCTCGCCGCGCGAGCGCACCGTTTTGAAGATCGCGGGCGCCGCGGCGACGCCGAGCACGAGCGCGCCACCGACGAGCACGGCGAGGCTCAGGTGGTAGAGGAACTGAAGGATCTCGAAGTAGACGTCGTCCGGCACCGCTTCGACCATACCGCCTCGCCGATGCGGCAGAACGCACACACCGGAATTTCCGAGTGTCGTGCTCGGTTTAGAATTCACCGATAAGGGAGCGTTCGATGCCCACATATCGCGACTACTTCTCCGAGCTGAAGAAGCGCATCAAGGAAGCGACCCCACAGCAGGTCGCCGATCTGCTGCGTGCCGAGGACGTCCAGCTCGCGGACGTGCGCGAGAAGGACGAGTGGAGCGCGGGGCACATCCCAGGCGCCGTCCACGTCCCGAAGAGCTTCCTCGAGCAGTGGGCCGAGGACCGCATCCCCGATAAGACGAAGACGACGGTCCTCTACTGCGCCGGCGGCGTGCGGTCGGCGATGGCCGCCGACACGCTCACGAAGCTCGGCTACACCGACGTCATCTCCATGTCCGGCGGCTTCAACCGCTGGAAGGACTCGGGGTTCGACTGGGTCACGCCGGAGTCGTTCACCCCCGAGCAGGCGCAGCGGTACAGCCGCCACCTCCTCATCCCCGAGGTCGGCGAGGCCGGCCAGCACAAGCTCCTCGCAAGCAAGGTCCTCCTCATCGGCGCGGGCGGGCTCGGCTCGCCGGCGGCCTACTATCTCGCCGCCGCGGGTGTCGGCACGCTCGGCATCGTCGATTCCGACGTCGTCGACGCGACGAACCTGCAGCGGCAGATCCTCCACTCGACCGAGCGCATCGGCGAGCCGAAGGTCGAGTCCGCGAAACGCACGCTCGAGGCGCTCAACCCCGACGTCACGATCGTCGGCTACCGCGAGCGCATGACGAGCGAGAACGTCGACCGGATCATCCGCGACTACGACGTCATCATCGACGGCGCCGACAACTTCCCGACCCGCTACCTCCTCAACGATGCGTCGATCAAGCACGGCAAGCCCGTCGTGCACGGGAGCATCTATCGCTTCGAGGGCCAGGTCACGGTGTTCAAGCCGCACGCGGGCCCCTGCTACCGCTGCCTCTTCCCCGCCCCACCGCCGCCGGAGATGGCGCCGTCGTGCGCCGAGGCTGGCGTGCTCGGCGTGCTCCCCGGCGTCATCGGCACGATCCAGGCGAACGAGGCGCTCAAGCTCCTCCTCGGGATCGGCGAGCCGCTCGTCGGCCGCTACCTCCTGTTCGACGCGCTCGACGCGTCGTTCCGTGAGGTCAAGCTGCGCCGCGATCCGGCGTGCCCGGTCTGCGGGACGCATCCGACGATCACCGAGTACATCGACTACGAGGGCTTCTGCGCGTCTCCGGCTGAATGGCAGGCCGAGCACGCGTCGAAGCTGCACGCGAAGGTGACCACGGCAGCCGACTGAGCGCCGTTATCCTGTCCTCGTGATCCGTCTCGCTTCCCTCATCGCCGCGATCGCGCTCGTCGTCGGGTGCGCCGGCACGCCGACGCCCGCGACCGGTTCCCCGTCCCCGACCGCGACGGTGGACATCAAGAAGACGAAGCTCAACACCGCCTACGCCGCGATGTCCGACCAGGACGTCCACCGCGCCTCGAGCAAGCAGATCCTCGAGGGCGCGATCGCGGCGCTCAAGGCCGAGGCACAGAAGACCGGCGGGAAGACCGACTTCGCGACGCTCGAGCTCCAGGACACCGTCGACACCGTGTTCCCGGACTTCCAGAAATTCGCGGATGCCGTGTCCGACTTCGCGCGCCGCAACCCGCAGATCAGCCCCGATCGCATCGCGGACGTCGCGATCGAGGGCATGATGAGCGCGTCGCCCGACTGCCACACGTACTACGTCGACAAGTCCGGGAGCGTGCACCGGTCGCGATCCGAGTCGACGGGCGGCACGCCACCGCAGATCCCCGCGGGCGGCACGAGCCTCGGCGGACCCGACCAGACCGGGCTGCAGGCGAAGCTCCTCGACAAGGGAGTCGTCTACATCACCTGGAAGTCGTTCCTCATCTCGGGCACGTACCGCATCACCGATGAGGTGAAGAAGATCCTCGACAAGGGCGTCGCCGCGGGCGCGAAGGCGTGGGTCTTCGACCTGCGCGGCAACAACGGCGGTAACGGCGCGGACCTCATGGCGTCGTGGTTCCTCAACGGGGAGCCGACGCTGAAGGTGCAGTTCCGCACCGGCAAGCCCGACACCCAGAGCGCGAACAAGGACCTGCGCCTCCCCGCGGAGTACCAGCTCCCGATCGCGGTCATCCTGAACGGCACCGGCGGCTCGGCGCCCGAGGTGTTCGCGGCGTGGCTCAAGGAGAACAAGCGGGCGACCATCGTCGGCAGCCGGAGCGTCGGGTGCCTCGGGGCGACCTCACCGACCTCGATGCCCGACGGCAGCCTCATCTCGGTCACCGTGCAGGAGTTCTCGGGCGCGAACACCGGAACGCCGTACAACAACCACGGCATCGATCCGGACGTGACCGCGAGCGACAGCGACGCCGTCGCGAAGGCGATCGAGGCCGTCACCAAGTAACCATCGCGCTCGCCTCGCGCGCTCACTTCGCGACATCCACTGTGCGCTCGTCATCTCAGACGACGGCACGCTCGCTCGCTCTTCCTTCGCACCATCCGTACTAGGACCACTGGTGTGGTCGTACGCATCGCGCTCGATGTCGCTCTACATGTGACGGTTTTGGTACCGCAAAAGGGTTGGCGCGGCCAAACGTGGTGCGTATGGTCCGTCTCACCACGAGGTCGGGAAAGGGAGCACTCACGTCGTGACAGTCGTCAACGTTCAGGTCGAAGCACTTCCGCAGCTCGAGGCGATGGCACCGGTGCCGGACGTCATCGAGCGCGCCCGGAGCGGCGATCGCTCCGCATTCGCCGAGCTGTACGACATGCATTGCGACGCGGTGTACCGCTACGTCCTCTACCGCGTACGCGAGCCCTCGGACGCCGAGGACCTGACCTCTGAGGTCTTCACGCGCGCGTTCGCGAACATCCACCGGTACCGCTGGCAGGGCAAGTCGTTCCTCGCCTGGCTGTACACGATCGCCCGCAACGCGGTCACGGACCGGCGTCGGCGCGAGCGCCCGACGGTCGATCTCGACGACGCGTACGGCCTCGCCGAGGATGGCCCGACCGCACATGACCGCGCGGTGCGCGGCGAGCAGGTCGACGCGCTCCGCGGCGCGGTGAAGCACCTGACGCCGGAGCAGCAGGAAGTGCTCGTGCTGCGGTTCGTCGAGAACATGTCGAGCCGCCAGGTCGCGAAGATCCTCGGCAAGAACGAGGGCGCGATCCGCGCGCTTCAGTTCCGCGCGCTGGGTCGTCTTCGCAAGCTGCTCACGACCGAGGTCGCCTGACCGTCCAGCGCGCGCGCTGAAACTTTCCGCGACACCCGCCCCTAGACTGGACACAGATGCCCCTCCGCGTCATGCGCCTCCCCCTCGTCGTTGCCGTGGCCGCGTTCGCGGTCGCGTGCTCCCTGCTTCCGGCGGACCTGCAGCACGACCTGCTGCCGTCGCAGACCGACTACAAGACCGCCGAGGCGGCCTTCCAGATCCTCATCGACAAGCACGTCGACAAGCCGACGTCGACGAAGCTCATCCCCGGCGCCATCGACGGGGTGAAGAGCTACCTCAAGACGGAGAAGATCGACGACAACCCCGTCGTGGATCAGCCGAGCCTCACGGGCAGCGAGTGGTCCGACTTCGCGAAGCTCTCGGCCTCGCTCGACGCGGTCGTGGCGCGGTATCCCGCCGCGAAGAAGGACCTGGTCGAGCGCGCGGCGGTCGACGGCATGGCCCGCGTCATGAACGAGTGCCACACCTACTACCTCGATCCCGACCGTGCGAAGACCTTCAACCGTCCGCCCGCGCCGGTGTCGGGCATCGGCGTCACCATCAACCAGCCCGATCCGAACTCGCCCATAGAGGTGATCGACGTCATCCCGGGGACGCCGGCCGAGAAGGCGGGCGTCCAGAAGGGCGACAAGATCGTGAGGGTGAACGGCGAGGACGTGACCAAGCTCACGACCTCGGAGGTCGCGGACCGCGTCCGCGGGCCGACCGGCACGCCGGTCACGGTGACGTTCGACCGCAGCGGGAAGCTCATCGACCTCACGATGAACCGCGCGTCGTTCACGTCGCCGCTCACGGTCACGCGGGCCGAAGGCGCGAACGGCGACATCGCCTACGTGCAGATCAAGCAGCTCATCTCGTCGGTCGCGGACGATTCGGCGGCGGCGCTCCGGAAGATGTCGAACGCAAGGGGCGTGATCCTCGACCTACGCGATGACCCGGGCGGCGAGCTCTCGACCGCCGTCGACGTCGGCAGCATGTTCGTGAAGAACGGACCGCTCGTGTACCAGACCGGGCGCGACGGCAACAAGACGCCGATCGACGTGAACCCGCGTCGCTATCTCGGCCTCACCGTGCCGCTCGTCGTCCTCGTGAACAAGAACTCCGCGTCGGGCTCGGAGATCATCGCCGCCGGCGTGCGGTCGAGCGGCGCCGGCACCGTCATGGGCGGGCAGACGGCGGGCTGCGTCGGCAGCGGCCAGCCGCACGACCTCCCGGATGGGGGCCTGTTGCTCGTGACGCTCACGAAGATGCAGGACGCGAAGACCGGCGCCGACCTGAACGGACCGGGCAAGGGCGTCGTGCCGGACATCAAGGTCGAGGACGACACGAAGACGCCGAACGTCGACGAGGCGATCCAGGCCGCCGTCGACTACATCCACAGCCACAGCTAGATTCGGCGCGATGCGCCGGCGCCTCATCATCGCCTTCACCGCATTGACCGTCGTCGTCCTGAGCTCGTGGCTCGTCGCGTCGTACCTGCTCGCGGACACTCCGCAGCGACACATCGATCGCTATCTCGCGGCAACGTCCACGGGCGACTTCCGCGGCGCCCTGGCCGAGTGGGCGATCCGCGACACCGGCGGGAAGGTCTCGGCGTCGGATCCGCTGCTCGTGCGCCGGAACGATCTCACCGCCGAGCTCGCGAGCGCGCGCGCCGGCCGCGATCGGGACGTCACACGACTGGCGTGGTGGCGCACCTGCTGCGAGCCCGGAGAGATCCAGGATCAGGCGAACGCCGGGCTCGCGCGGGTCCACGTCACGACGCATGGAGCCGACGGCACGCCCTATTACCTCGTGTTCGAGATCGCCGTTCGAGACGTCGTGTACTGGGGCGACGCGATGGGCAGCCCGCCTCGTGAGTGGCGCCTCTACGAAGTGCACCGCGAGAACGAGCTGTGCCTCTTCCCGAGCCCCGCGTTCGGTTGCGAGCGGCGCGGTCAGCTCTGGAGGCCGAGCGCCACCAGTCCGGCGATGAGGATCGCGACGCCGAGGTACTGATTCGGCGCGAGGCGCTCGCGGAGCACGAGGATCGCGAGCATCGCGGGGATGATCGGGTAGGCGCCACTGCCGGTGAGCACGAACGACGCATAGCCGCGATCGATGCCGAGACCCATGAGGACGTTCGCGCCCGTGTCGAAGATGCCGACGAGGGTCACGAGGCCGAGCGCGGACGCGCCGATGAGCGGCGCGACGCTCACGCGCCGTGCGAGGACGAGCGCCGTGAGCAGCACGATGCTGCAGAGACGCAGCACGACGATGAGCGCGAGCAGGTCTGTGGCGCGCGTACCCATCGCGAACACGAGGCCCCACACCGCGAAGCCGAGCGTCGCGATCATGCCGAGGCGGACGCCTTCGGATGGCCTCCCGAGCGTACGCCGCAGCTGGCGCACATCGGTCGATGCGATCACCACCCCGACGAACGTGGCCACGATCGCGGCGGCCTGCCCCGCGGAGAGGCGCTCGCCGAGGAAGATGACGATGAGCACGACGGTGAGCGCCGCGTAGCTCGCGACGATCGGGCTCACCACCGCGATCGGGCCGAGCGCGAAGGCGCGGTACAAGAGGGCGAGCGATGACGTCCCGAGGAGCGCGAGCGCGAACGCGTACGGTAGCTGGTCCCACGAGAGCCGCGGCCACTGCCCGAACGCGAGCAGCGCGGCGGCGTACACGGTGAGCCCGATGGTCTGCATGCCGAGGGATGTCCGGATGACGCCGGTCCGTCGTGTCGACATCGCGGCCGCGTAGTCGCCGAATCCGTATGCGATCGCGGCGCCGACGCCGAAGAGGAGCGCTTCTATACGACGAGCTGCCGCGGCGCGCGCGTGAGGTTCAGCGATCCGTCCTTCGTGATGACGAGCATGTCCTCGAGCCGGACGCCGCCGATCTCCGGGTCGTAGACGCCCGGCTCGACGGTCACGACGTCGCCGACGGCGAGCGGCTTCGTGCCCCCGCGACCGACGCTCGGCGCCTCGTGGATCTCGAGACCGACGCCGTGCCCGGTGCCGTGGATGAAGCCGCGCGGAAGGCCGCCATCGGCGCTCGCGCCGCGCTGCTGGCCCGGGCGAAGCGTGTCGTAGCCGGCGTCGAAGATGATGTCCTCGACGCGCTCGTGCACTTCCTTGCCCGTGATCCCCGGCCGCAGCATCGCGATGCCCTCGTCCTGCGCGCGCTGCACGACGTCGTACATCTTGCGTATCTCGGGACCCGGGTCGCCCTTCGACACGGTCCGCGTCATGTCGGCGAAGTACCGCGTCGTCTTGTGCTGCGGGAAGATGTCCATCACGATCGCCTGCTTCGCGCGGAGCGGTCCTGTGCCGCTCATGTGTGGATCGGCCGCCTGCGGGCCGGGGGCCACGATCGTGTCCTCCGTCTGGCAGCCGAGCTCGAGCAGCCGTCCCTCGATGATCCCGCGCAGCCGCTCCGCCGTGAACACCGCGCCGTCAAGCTCGAGGGTGCCATCGCTCCGCACGCTCGCGCGCGTGATCGCGTCGACGCCCTTCGCCCACGCATCCTCGGTCGCACGCTGCGTCCGCTCGAGGGCGTCGATCTCGTCCTGGCGCTTCGCGCGCCGGCGCGCCGGCAGGTCCTTCGCGATCTCGAGCTCGATCCCCATCGCGCGCAGCCGATCCGCGAGCCCGACGAAGAAGTACGGCGCGACGCTCACCTTCGTGAGCCCACGGGAGTCGAGGAATCGCTTGAGGAGCTGCGCCGTGAGGTCGTCGCCCTGGACGCCCTTCATGGTGAGCTCGTTCAGGCCGAACGCGTTCATGTTGAGGACCTGCGTCGCGCGGGATTCCTTGCGTGCCCGTCCCTCTTCGAGCGAGCTCGCGACGATGACGACGTCGTTCCCCTGCTCGAGCGCGATGATCGGATCGGGCGTGAGGAACCGCGTCAGGTGGTAGACGTCGGGGAACTTGTACCCGTCGGCGTAGAAGAGGAGCGGCGCGCCGTTGCGCGCGGTGCTGTCGGACATGCGCCCAATCTATCCGGCCGTGCGCGCGGCGGCGAATCGCGACGCATACGTAGGGCTACGCCACCGCTTCAGCGCACGGCGAGGGCGTAGCCGGCGAGCAGGAGCGACGCGAGCGCGATGCAGGCAATGACCACGAGAGACGAGCGGAGCGATGAGTGGTATCGGCCGTTACGGAGATCATGTGCGCTGCGTACGTAGTCGTAGCCGCCGAAGAGCGCGACGGCGCCGCCGAGCAGCACGAGCCCGACCCCGATGGCGTGGCCCCAGCCGCCGCCGTTCCCCTTCGCGATGAACTGGATGACGACGAGGCCGAGCGCCATCACCTGGACGGCCGTGCGCACCCACGCGAGGAGCGTGCGCTGGTTCGCGAGGTGATCGGTCGGCGCCGGCTCGACATCCATCGGCTCGGGCTCGCGCAGGTGCCGCAGCGGGTCGGCCATGCGGCTGTCAATGCACGACGTGTACCCGAGCCGCGACGACGGAAGGCCGCCCGGTGCGCCCGGTGGCCTTCCGTCGCGCGACGATCAGCGCTTGGGCAATGGGATGGCGAACAAGCCGCCTTCGTTCGGATTCTGGTCCTGCGTGTAGATGATGTTGTTCGTTTCGTCGAATGCGACGCCGTGCGCGCCCGTCGCGGTCGGGACGTTCGTCACGAACTTGATCGGGTCGCCCGTGAAGATGGCCATGACCGGGCCGCGGTTGAAGTTCGATGCGCCGAAGAAGAAGCGGTCGACCTTCGCGTCGTAGATGACCGCGTCGCCGGCGCCCGCCTGGTCGAAGGTCTGGACGACCTTGCCAGCGGTCAGGTCCCATTCGATCGTGACGTTCGCCTTCTTGTTGCTGCAGCCGAGGACCGCGTGGTTCGTCTTCGGATTGATGCCGATGCCGTTCGGGTCGCACGGGGCGCCGACGTCGAACTTCTTCACCATCGTGTCCTTCGTCGGGTCGAACTGGAAGATCGCGTTCTGACCGGAGCTCGTCATGTAGATCATCCCGTCCTTGGGGTCGTACCGAGGCTGCTCGAGCCCGTCTCCCATGTTCTCGAACTTCTTGATGATCGTGTTGTTCGTCGCGTCGATGACCGTGACGATGCCGTCGTCACTGTTCGCCGCGTAGACCTTCTTGTCCTTGCTGTCGTAGTCGAGCTCGTCCGCGCGGCCCTTGCCGCCCGTGTTGAGCTTCGCGATCACCTTGTTCTGCGTCGCCGCGCCCGGGGTGATGTCGATGATCGCGACGTTGCTGTCGTTGAGACCCGCGAAGATCTTGTTCACGTCCTTCGCGACGACGAGTCCGTTCGGGCCCGAGCCGGTGTCGATCGTCATGAGGTACTTCGCGGTCGGGCTCGACACGTCGAGCACGTCGATGCCGTTGCTGGTGCGGTCCGCCACATACAGGAGGTGCGCGCTCTGGTCGACTTCGAGGATGTCGATCGAGGCGGTCTTTCCGGCCACCGGCGTGTCGAGGATCTTCCGGACGCAGTCCGTCGTGTCCGTGTTCGCGGGCACCTCCGGTGCGAGCGTGGGGACGGGCGTGCCCGTTGCAGACGGCTTTGGCGCGACGTAGACGCGAGGGCATGGGCTCTCAGACGGCGCGGGGCTCGTGGCCGCCGCTGCGGCGGACGAACCGGCTGGCGTGGACGCGGCGGGCGCGGCCGTGCACGAGATCGCGATGAGTGAGGTCGTCACGAGAGCGAGCGCATGGCGTTTCACGTCGTCCCCCTCCGCCCGATCGGGCTTCGGTAGTTTTACCCCATCGCCAACGCGATGCACGCTACGTGTCCCGAAGCATCTGGGCCCGGGGGCCTACGCTCGCTGCCTCCGCAGCTCCTCGAGGATGACGTTCTGCGACTCGTTGATCTCGTGCACCTGGACGGTGAGGCCGTGGATCGCGGTCAATGTGCGGTGGTCCGCCTCGGCGCGCGCGTCGTTGGCCGCCTGGATCACGTTCTGGCCGACGATGATGATCGGCAGCAGCACGAGCTGAAGGAACGTCTGCGCGATCCATCCGACGATGACGATCGTGCTGCCCGACTCGAGCGCCGCGGGCAGCGAGATGAGCGCGAGGAGCGCGAACACGTAGGCCGTCCACATCGAGCCGACCGTCTTCGTGATGCCGACCGCGAGACGCGTGTTCAGCCGTCCGACGGCAGACGCGCCATGCACCTCCGCGTGGACGTGCCGGCTCAGGACGAGCCGTGGCTCGTGACGTTTCGCCTCACCGATATCCATAGCGCTGTGCCCTCTCCTTCAGTTACCGAACTTTTACCCGCGCGTGGCCCGCCTGTTGCGGATGTTGCTCCTTCGGCAACCATCCCGAAGGAGGAAGCGCCGGATGCGTTCACGTCTGGTCGTCCTCGCGGTCATCGCGTTCCTCGCCGTCGCTACCGTCTGGTCTGGCCCCGCGCGCGCCGATTCCGTCGTCCAGGATCTGCTCGAGCTGACCGACACGACCCTCGACTACCAGGTCCAGGGATCCGGGAACGTCGACTACGTCGTCGACCTCTCGAAGGTCAGCGCGAAGTTCTTCGCGAACCACTACACGGTGCTGGACGCGCGCATCAGCTACGACATCAACGCGGTCATCAACCCACAGTGTCCGCCCAACATCACGCTCCGGACCCACGACGCGGCGCAGTCGTACATCCGGCGTTCGGCCGCGCCGAGCGTCGGCGTGCAGCGTGTCGCGATCGCGCAACCGCAGGAGCGCTCATACCTCGTGCAGGTGCGTCGAGACGGAACGGGCGTCTCGACGGCGGGACCGTGCGCGACGCTCTCGAACCTCTCCGTCCCGTACACGCTGAACGTGAAGCTGTTCCAGTCGAACGCGGCGTCCACCGGCTTCGGCGCGACGCAGGTCCACATGCCGTCACGCGGTGACGGTGAGCCGACCATCGCGGTCGACCGGACCCATGGGAACGCCGTCTACGTGTCCGCACCCGTCGGCATCCCCGCCGTCCTCGGCGGACAGAACTCGGGCGTCGACTTCTGGCGCTCGCTCGACGGAGGCGCCTCCTGGTCGTGGTCGCAACCCGCGTTCCTCGATCAGGCGGGTGGCGGTGACTCCGACGTCGTCGTCGGAAGCGACGGCTCGGTCTGGCTCGC
>DATDNP010000148.1:0-2366 GCA_036518215.1 Candidatus Limnocylindria bacterium | reverse complement strand
GGTGCTCCTCGCCGATCTCGCGTGCGCGATCGCGGGCGGCACGGCGCCCCAGACATACGGCATCCGGCCCTGCCCGATGAAGATCGAGATCAACGCCGCGACGGCTCGTGCGCTGGGGATCGCGATCCCGAGCGAGCTCGCGGAGCGCGCGCTCCGTATCTACGAGTGAGGCGCGCTAGCTCTTCGCGAAGATCAGGGACGCGTTGTGGCCGCCGAAGCCCATCGAGTTCGACAGCGCGGTCCGGATGGCCTTCGCGCGCGCCGTGTTCGGGACGTAGTCGAGGTCGAGGGCCGGATCGGGGGTCGTGTAGTTGATCGTCGGCGGGATGCAGCCCTCGCGGAGCGCGAGGAGGCACGCGATCGCCTCGAACGCGCCCGCGGCGCCGAGAAGGTGGCCGCTCATGGACTTCGTCGAGGACACCATGAGCGTATGGGCGTGATCGCCGAATACCTTCTTGATCGCCGCGGTCTCCTCGCGATCGTTCGGTTGCGTCGACGTGCCGTGCGCATTGATGTAGTCGATCTGTTCCGGACGGAGGCCCGCCTGATCGAGCGCCATCCGCATCGCGCGCGCGTTCCCTTCACCCTCCGGTGAGGGCGACGTGATGTGGTACGCGTCGGCCGTCGCGCCGTAGCCCACGAGCTCGCCGTAGATGCGGGCGCCGCGCGCGAGCGCGCGCTCGCGCTCCTCGAGCACGACGACGGCGCCGCCCTCCGACAGCACGAACCCGTCGCGATCCTTGTCGAACGGACGCGACGCGCCCTGCGGATCGTCGTTGCGCCGGCTCATCGCGTGCATCGTCGAGAACGCGCCGATCGCGAGCGGCAGGACGGCCGCTTCCGCGCCGCCGGTCACCATGACGTCGGCCTGGCCTCGCCGGATCATCTCGCCGCACTCGCCGATGGCGTGCGAGCTCGACGCGCAGGCGGAGACGTGCGTGAGGCTCGGACCCTTGAGCCCGAACTGCATCGAGCACTGCGCGGACGCCGCGTTCGCCATGAGCATCGGCACGAGGAACGGCGAGAGCCGGCTCGGCCCGCGCTCTTCCATGAGGAGCACTTCCTTGACGAGGGTCTCGAGCCCGCCGACGCCGGTCGCGATCGCGGTGCCGGCACGCTCGGGATCCTTCACGGTCTCGAGGCCCGCGTCCTTGAGCGCCTGCGATGCCGCCGCCACGCCGAAATGCGTGAAGCGGTCGGTGCGGCGCACTTCCTTCCGATCCATGTACGCGGTGGGATCGAAGTCGTGGACCTCACCCGCGATCTGCGTCTCGTACGGCGCGGGATCGAAGCGTGTGATCCGGGTGATCCCGCTCCTGCCGCTGGTGAGGGCGTCCCAGTTGCTCCGGACATCGAGGCCGAGCGGCGTCACCATCCCGACTCCTGTCACGACGACGCGACGAGGCAGGGAGAGACCGCTCGCGGTCTCGGACTGACGAGGAGCGTTAGTACGCATGTACGACGCGACGGGTCATCGCCCCGTCACCGATGCGGCCTTCGTGCGAAGCGCGTCGATCGCCTTCGCGATCGAGGTGTTGTCCGTCACGTTCACGAGCTTCACGTCGGCGATGCGCTTCACGAGCCCGTTCACGACGGGACCGCCGCCGAACTCGACGAAGGTGCCCGCGCCGCGCTCGACCATGTAGCGCACCGACTTGAGCCACTCGACGCGGTTGGAGAGGTGCCGGACCAGCGCGTCGGGGATGCTCGAGACGCTCGGGTGCGGAAGACCGCTCACGTTCGCGACGATCGGGACGACCGGCTCCTTGAACCGAAGCGTCTGCATGTAGCTGCGCAGGTCCTCGCCGATCCTTCCCATCGCCGGGAAGTGGAACGGTGCCGAGATCCGCAGCGGCACCACCTTCCTGGCGCCACCGGCCGCGAGTGCCTCGGTGACCTTCTTGATGCCATCCGCGTCGCCCGCGATGGTCACCTGCGCGGGCCCGTTGTCGTTCGCGACGACGACCCGGCCGTCCTCGAGACCGGTCCCGCGGATCGTGGCCTCGACGTCGGCCGCGCTCATGCCGATGATCGCCGCCATCTGACCCTGGGCGCCGCGCGCGGCGGCGAGATGACCGCGGAGCGCGACGAGCCGGAGCGCATCCGAGAACGGCAGGACGCCGGCGATGACGAGCGCCGTGAACTCGCCGAGCGAGTGACCCGCGACGAACGCCGGGCGCAGCGGCTCCGGCAGCGCGAGGACGCCGCGCGGCTCACTGCCATCTGTGGCGCGCCGGCCGAGCTTGTGAGACACCGACTCCACCATGGCTTCGAAGAGCGCGATGCTCGTCGTGAGGATCGCGGGCTGCGCGATCGTCGTGTCGTTCAGCGTCTCCTCGGGACCTTCAAAGCAGATCTTCGTGAGC
>DATDNP010000147.1:0-4275 GCA_036518215.1 Candidatus Limnocylindria bacterium | reverse complement strand
TGCCGGAGGTGTCCACGATGTTCCCGTTGATGCCAGCGGCGGTCGAGTTGAGCGTCGCCTCGGTGAACGCGCCGTTCGGGATCGGCGTGTTGAGCGCGACAATGAAGCTCGAGACCGCGTTGTCACGTGCGGCCGTGCACTGCGGCAGGCTGTCGCCCGTCGCCGTGTCGTTGGCCTGCGCTGAGATGTTGAGCACCGACCAGTCCGTACCCGCGGTGTTCGCCGCGGTCGGGTGGCAGACCGGCTCGCTCATCGTCACGGTGACGATGTTGTTGGACACGGTGAAGCTCTGGAATGTCGGCCGCGTCGTGTCCTGGTAGGTGTACGGCAGGCCGTTCGATGCGGCAGCGCCGGCGTTGGTGACCGTCACGTTGACGGTACCGACGGCGCCCGCGGGCGACGTCGCGGTGAGCGAGGTCGCGCCGCAGCTCGTGACGGCTGCAGTGCTGGTGCCGAAGTTCACCGTCGGGAACGACGGCGTGCAGACGAATCCGCTGCCGGCGATCGTGACGGCGGTCCCACCGTTGCTCGTGCCCGCGGTCGGGGTGAGCGAGGTGATGGTGGCCGCGCCACCACCGGCGCCAACGGTCGCGTCCTGGAAGTAGCCCTCGTTGTGGATGTCAGCACCCGTCGAGTGCAGGACCAGGGCACCGTTGAAGTGGTAGGTACCCGCCGCGACGCCCGCGGGCGCCGTGACGGTGTACTGGAACGTCGCGACAGAACCCGGGGCCACCGAGCTCTGCGTGGAGGTCGCGTAACGCGTGGATGAGAGCCAGCTGCCTGGGTTCCACGGGGCCTCGGTGGCGTCCTGCGCGTTGCAGGTCACCTTGTCATCGAGGCACGCGGCCAGGTCGACCTGGCTTGCGCCGCCGACGGTCCAGGTCGTGGTGCCGGTGTTGGCGAAGAAGACCTGGAACGTGTTGCTCTGTCCCGGGCCGAGCGCGACGAACGCCGATTCACCGGCGTACGACGAGTCGTATCCCGAGACCGCTGCGGCAGCGGGGATCGCTGTGGCGAGCATGCTCACAGCGAGCGCGGCCGCAGTGGCTGCGACAACGAATTTCCGCATGTTTCCTTCCCTAGATTCGTATTTGGTCCGCCCGGATCGCGATGCGTTTGATGCGTAGGTCGCGTGGGTCGCGTGGTGCGTTGGTGCTGCTGCAGCGCTAACGCGGGATCGCGTGGGTCCCGAAATGAGGCCGAACCCCGGTGCTCTCGATCACCTTCCTTCGGACGTATTCGGCGTGTTGGCCCCCACGCCGTCCCTCGGGTCATTGATCCCGAGGCCGTACTCATTACGGACAGTAGAAAGGGCCTTCGCGGGGGAAACTGGCTCCTGAACGGGCTTCCCAGCGGGCGTTTGTACCATAGGCGCCCAGGCGAAGGCAAAGCAGGGCAAAACGACGAGTGCCATCTCACGGCTAAGACGCACGGGCGCTCCCGTTTGTCGCATCACTCGCCGCTCCGGCTCACGTAGAAGCCCCCGCGCGGGTCCCCGAGCCACGCCTGGCCGAGGGCGCTGAAGGCGAGGGTGAAGGCGGGCCCAGCGACCGTCCTGCCGATGGCGGCGCCGTCCGCGGCACCGTAGTGGAAGCCGCTCGAGGCCGCCGGGAGCGGCGAGAGGTACCAGGCACGGCCTGACGCGTCGAGCGAGATCGTGGTGACGGGCCGCTGGAGCCCGACGGTGAGCGTCGCCGTGCCGCCACGGATCGACCAGAGCTCGCCGGAGCTCGTGCCGAGCCAGAGCGTGCTCGAGCCATCGACGACGAGCGCGGTCGTCGCGCCGCTCCGCGGATACGCGAACTCGGTGACGACGCCCGTCGCGGGATTCAGCAGACCGACCGCGTTCCGCGCGTCGTCGGCGTAGTAGACGCGGCCGAGCGCGTCGGTCGTGAGCTTCGAGATGTGAGCGTCCTTGAGGTCGAACAAGTCTGTGAGCCCCGTGCGCGGGTCGAGGCGCAGCAGCAACGAGCTGTCACTGAGACCGATGAAGAGCTGGTCGTCGACGCCGACCGCGACGGTCGAGACCGGCTTGAGGAGGGTCAGTCGCTGGGAGCGCACGTTGCCGGTCGCCGCGTCCAGCACGTAGAGGTCGCCGTGGCGCGCATCGAGCGCATAGACGGCGCCGCGCCCGCTCGCGAACTGGCTGATCTGCGCGCTGCGCGGCAGCGATGCGACCACGGTCGCCGCGCCGCTGCTGAGGTCGATCGAGTCGATCGCGTTGTGGTCATCGATCACCCAGAGACGCTCGCCGCTCTGCGATACGGCGAACGGCGCGCGCCCTCCCGGAAGGTCGACGTGAACGAACCCGGCGGCCACCGGCGACGCCTGCGCGAGCGGATTCGGCGTCGGGCTCGTCGTCGCGGCGGGAGAGCCGGACGGCGCGGCCGAGCCGGAGGGCGCCGGAGACTCGGACGCCGCAGGCGACTGCGTCGCGCTCTGCGACGGCGCGGGCCTCGGGGTCGGCGAGGCCGCGGCGATCACGTTCGGCACGTCGGCGGACACCACAACGCCACCATTCGCCACGCTGAAGCGGCGCGCTGTGGGGTCGTAGACGAGATCGCGTCCGGTGATCGCAAGATCCACGCTGCCCGCCTCGTGCCCATCGGGCGCCACGTGGCTGACGCGCGAGCGATCGCCGATCGTCACGAGGACCAGGAACCCGCCGTCGGGCAGGGACGCGATCGCGCGAGGGGTACCCGCCAGTAGGAGATCGCCCGGCGCGCCGCGCCCGACATACCGCACCACCGAATCGCTCCCGCTCGCGGCGAGGATCGCGATGCGATCGTCGCCCTGCGCGAACGCCGCGCCGACGCCGCCCGGCAACGTTCCGACGACCTTGTACGACGCGTCGACGAGCGTGCTCGCGTCCTTCGACACCACGACGGCGCGATCGCCTTCTGGGGAGAAGACCATCGCCTCCGGCGCGACGCTGAAGTCGCGCACGCTCTCGACCTTCTTCGTCGTGCCGTCGATCACGGCGAGCGAGCCGGACGAGCCGGTCCCGCCGCCGGCCGTCACGACGATCTTGTTGTTCGACTGATCGACGAAGATGCTCGTCGGCTTGCCCGCGACCGAGACCGCGGTCGATCCGACGATGGTGTTGCTGACGGAATCGATCTCGGTCACGGTCTTCGCGGAAGCGTCGAGGACGAGGACGACGTTCGCGGCGGCATTGAGCGCGAGCGCCGTCGGACGGCCGCCGACGTCGATGCGCGTCTTGAGGTCGTTCGTCGTCGCGTCCCGCGCGTCGACGGCCGCGCCGGTCCGATCGAGCACGTAGAGCGTGTTCGTGCGCGCGTTGAGGACGATCTCCTGCGCGGCAGCGACGAGCACCTGCGGCGCATTCGGAGTCGCGATCTGCGCGACCGGAACCTCGCGCGAGAGGAGCGCGACGACGAGCGCGACCGTGGCCGTCGCCGCGACGAGCGCGCGCGGCAGGAGCACCGGACGGAACGACCGGCGCGGGGCCTTCCCGGTGAGCGTGGCGATGGCGCGGTCGACGCGCGCGGATGGCGCACCCGCCGGGAGAAGCGCGAGCGCGGGCGCGAGCGGGATCCACGACGCCTCGAGCGCGCGGCATGACGCGCAGGAGATGAGGTGGCGCTCGGCGACGGCGCGCTCGGCGTCGTCCAGCTCGCCGTCGTGGCGTGCCGAGAGGAGCGGGAGGATCGCCTCGCAGTCGAGCGTGGGGACCTGGCGGAGCCCGAGGTCGAGCTGCTGGATGGCGCGGTGCTGGGAGGAGCACGACGCGCATTCGAACAAGTGTTCGCGCGCGGCGGAGGATTCCGCCGGCGTCAGCTCACCGTCCGCAAGCGCGGACAGCTCGATAGGCGAAAGGTGAGACCTCCCCATCCGTCCTTAAGACGGCTGGCGGGGCTCCTTTGTCTCGTACGCGACCTTGAATGCCACGCGAGCTCTGGCGATGCGGCTGCGCACCGCCGGCATAGTCGCGCCCTGGATGTCGGCGATCTCCTTATAGGAGTACCCCTCGAGCGCGTGGAGGAGCAGCGCCGCCGCCTGGTCGGTCGGGAGCGTCGCGAGCACACGTCGGATGTGGTCCTGCTCCGGCACCGCGCCGTGCCCGTCCGGCGAGGCCGGCTCCTCGTCCGTCCCGGCAAGCTTCGCCACGGGCAGCCAGCGGAACCGCCGCCTGCGGCGCAGGTGGTCGATCGCGGTGTTGTGCGCGATCCGATAGAGCCACGGCAGGACGTGGTGCTCGCGCGTGAGCGTCGGGAGCGCTTGGTACGCCTTCGTGAAGACGTCCTGTGTGAG
>DATDNP010000146.1:0-12879 GCA_036518215.1 Candidatus Limnocylindria bacterium | reverse complement strand
CACGATCTTCATCGGCGGACCGCCGCTCGTGAAGGCCGCCACGGGCGTCGACGTCACGGCGGAGGAGCTCGGCGGCGCCGACGTCCACACGCGCGTGTCGGGCGTGGCCGACCACCTCGCCGTCTCCGACCAGCACGCGATCGAGATCGCGCGCGACATGGTCGCGCAGATCGACCGTCGCATCGCGTGGGAGCCGGAGCGCGGCGACCCGCAGGCGCCTGCGCTCGACCCGAGCGAGATCTACTCGATCATCCCGCGCGACCTGCGCACGCAGTACGACGTGCACGAGGTCATCGCGCGGCTCGTCGACGCGTCCGACTTCCACGAGTTCAAGGCGCTCTACGGCACGACGATCGTGTGCGGCTTCGCCCGCATCGAGGGCTATCGCGTTGGCATCGTCGCGAACAACGGCGTCCTCTTCAGCGAGTCCGCGCTGAAGGCCGCGCACTTCATCGAGCTCTGCAACCAGCGCGGCGTCCCGCTCGTGTTCCTCCAGAACATCTCGGGCTTCATGGTCGGCAAGGAGTACGAGACCGGCGGGATCGCGAAGGACGGCGCGAAGATGGTCACCGCGGTCGCGTGCAGCGTCGTCCCGAAGTTCACGGTGATCATCGGCGGCTCGTTCGGCGCCGGGAACTACGGCATGGCCGGACGTGCATACCAGCCGCGGCAGCTCTGGATGTGGCCGAACGCGCGCATCAGCGTCATGGGCGGCGAGCAGGCGGCGACGGTGCTGTCGATGGTGGGCACCTTCGGGAGCGAAGAGGAGCGCGAAGGCTTCAAGAAGCGCATCCGCGAGCAGTACGAGACGCAGGGCTCCCCGTACTACTCGACGGCGCGCCTGTGGGATGACGGCGTCATCGATCCGCTCGATACGCGTGGCGTCATCGCGCTCGGCATCGCGGCCGCACGCCATGCGCCGCTCGACGAGCCGCGCTACGGCGTCTTCCGGATGTGATCTCCCCCGACGATCTCGCGTAGCCGTCTCACGTCCTCGGCGCGCGGACCGCTCCGCTCCTCTCCCGGCACCTCGAGGATCCACGGCACGCGCGCGAGCTCCGGGACGGCCGCGAGCAGCCTGAAGCCGTGCGCGCGGATCGTTCCCGCGCCGGGATTCGCGTGCAGGTCGCGCCGCGAGCCGGCGGCCGCGCGCGAGTCGTTCGCGTGGACCAGACGCACGTGCTCGATCACGCCGGCATCGCGCAGCTCGCGCGCGAAGCGCTCGACACCGCGTGCCTTCGCGAGATCCCATCCGGCCCCGTGCGCGTGCGCGAAGTCGATGCATGCGGCCGCATCGACGCCGGCATCGCGAAGCGCGTGGATGAGCCACGCGAGCTCGTCGATGGCCGCCGCGAGCTGTCCTCCCCCGCCTGCCATGTTCTCGATGAGGAGCGGGACCGTCGCGCCGGCGTCGCGCCACGCCTCGCCGAGCACGAGGACGACCTGCTCGCGCACGGCCTCGAAACCGCGGCCGAGATGCGACCCCGGATGCACGACGACACCGCGTAGCCCCGAGGCCGCCGACGCACGCAGCGCGCGCGCGACCATGTCGATCGACCGCGATCGCAAGAGTGCGTCGGCCGTCGCGACGTTCGCGAGATACGGGACGTGGACGTATCCGGGGAGCTCGTGATGTTCGAGGAGCGCTCCGAGACGCCGGAGCTCGTCGAGCGGCAGCTCCCGCCGTGGGTACTGACGGTTCTGATCGACGAAGACCTGGACGGCCTTCGCGTCCATCGCGACCGCACGCTCCACCGCGCGCGACACGCCGCCGGCTCCCGACACTTGTGCGCCGACGACGATGGGCGCGTTTAGGCGGTCACCTCGCGAACGGCTTGGACGATCCGGTCGACGTCGAACGGCTTCATGATGACGGCCGCCGCGCCGAGCGCGCCGCGGTCGCTCGCCGCCTCGGGATGAGCCGTCACGACGATGACGGGGACGTTCGGGAAGCGGTCGCCCACCCGAAGGATCCAATCGCGCGCGTCCTCATAGCGGTAGACGGCGACGGACATGAGGTCGCTGACGATGCAGTCGAACGGTCCGTCGGGCAGCACGCCGGCGTCCATCGAGACGGTCACGTCGTACCCGGCGTCGGTGAGCACGACGCGCAGCAGCTCGGCGATGGTCACGTCGTCGTCCAGCACGAGCACCGTTCTCATGGCACGCGCAGGGTCGGGCACCACATCGCGCAGGGCAACTTTCATCGTTGCGTAACCGTTACCGACCTGTTGGGTACGTCCCGTGCACGTGCGGCGGACGACAGACGGGAGCGGTGAAGAACATGGAGAACGGCGTACCCGACCGGCCACTCGACCCGACCGCCGTCGCATCGGCGGAGAAGCAGATGCTCGCTCCTCCCGAGGAGCGGCGCATGCGGCAGCTGCTCGACGCGCTCTGCGACGCGACGCGCGTGAAGATCGTTCGGGCGCTGCGCGAGGACAACACCATGGCCGCGGGCGATCTCGCGCACGTCATCGAGCGCAGTCGCTCGGCGACGAGCCAGCACTTGAAGGTGCTGCGGGACCTCGGCGTCGTCGTCGCGCGCCGCAACGGCAACGTCGTGCGCTACTCGCTCGCCGCCGACGTCACCGGCCAGGTCATCGAGACGGCGTGCTCGGCGTTCGATCACCTCCGCGAGCCCGGGGAGGACGACGCCGCGTAGTCTTCGCGCGTGCGCATCCCCGCGGTCGGCGACCGCGCGAGCCGCAGCCGCCGCGTCACCGACGAGGACATCGAGGCGTTCGCGCGCCTCTCGGGCGATCGCAATCCGCTCCACTTCGACGACGACTTCGCGCGACGCATCGGGTTCGAGGGGCACATCGCGCACGGTCACGTCACCGCGATGCTGCTGTCGACCGTGCTCGGCATGGACCTGCCCGGTCCCGGCAGCGTCTTCCTCGAGCAGCGCGTCCGCTTCCTCGCGCCGGTGCGTCCGGGGGCGACGATCACCGCGACGCTCGAGGTCACGCGCGTGCGCGCCGACAGACCGATCGTGACGCTCGCGGCGACCATCGTCGACGAGCGCGGGACGCGCGTCGTCGAGGGCGAGCTCGTCGTCCTCGTGCGCGATCCGGGGGCCGGCTAGCCGAGACCGCCCGCGATGCGCGCCGCCTCGGGCCGCTGTCGAAGGCGGAGCATCGCGACGACGCCGAGCGCGGGACCCGGCACGAGGAGCGCGAACGCCCACTGCCATCCGAGCGCGTCGCGCGCGAGCGGGACGAGCCAGATGGTGACGACGGTGAGGAGGAACCCGAGCGCCATCTGCATCGTGAGGGCGGTGCCGACGTACGCCTGGTCCGCGAGCTCGGTCACCATCGTCGAGAACTGTGCGGAGTCGGCGATGACCGCGATGCCCCAGACGACCCCGAGCGCGACGACGAGGAGCGGCGATGCGCCGAACACGAGACCGGAGAGCGCGGCGCACGTCCCGGAGACCGCCATCGCGAGCGCCGTCGTGCGCGTGCGACCCCAGCGATCGCCGAGGACACCGCCGGCGTAGCACCCGATCGCGCCCGATCCGACCACGACGAACGTGCCGAGCGGTCCCATCCGCGCGTCCGTGATACCCGCGGCGCGCAGGCTCTCGCCAAGATACGCGGCGAACCAGGACCACATCGCGAAGAGCTCCCACATGTGCCCGAAGTACCCGAGGTTCGCGAGACGCACCGCGGGATCGGCGAACGAGCGGAACGCGTAGCGGGGCTCGAACGCAGCGCGCGGGAACGGATAGGGCCCGTCGGGAACGAGCAGCTGCATGACGATCCCGCCGAGCACGGTCAGCACGGACGTGACGACGATCACGTCCTGCCAATCGAGGCCGCCGAGGCCGTTGATGAGATGCGGGAGCGCCGAGCCAAGCGTGAGACCGCCGATCATGAGCCCCAGCGCGACCCCGCGGCCGCGACGGTAATGGCTCGACATCACCTTCATCGCCGGCGGGTAGATCCCGGCGACGAAGAAGCCGGTGAGGAAGCGCGCCGCGAGCGCGACCGTGGGTCCGCCGGCGAACGCGACCACGAGGTTCGCGGCCGCGGCCGCGAGCGACGAGACGAAGAACACGTGACGCGCGTTGAAGCGGTCGGGCAGGTTCGTGATCGCCGCGACGAGCGCGCCCGTCACGAAACCGAGCTGGACCGAGATCGTGAGCCACGCCCCCTCCCCGCTCGTGAGCGACCAGAGCGCGCGCAGCTGCGGGAGCACCGCGGATGCGCTGAACCACGTGGACATCGAGAGGACCATCGCGCCCGCGAGGAGGGGCAGGATCCGTCGCGAGCTCACGCAGGCAGCCTAACGCCGTTCGCGGCACACTCAGAACGTGGCTTCCGATCTCGTCCACCTCGATGTCGACGACCGGGGCATCGCGTCGATCACGCTCCGGCGGCCGGAGCGACGCAACGCGTTCGACGCCGAGCTCATGGCCGGGATCGTCGACGCGCTCGCGCACGTCAGCCTCG
Organism: Candidatus Limnocylindria bacterium; assembly: GCA_036518215.1. Taxonomy (GTDB): domain Bacteria; phylum Chloroflexota; class Limnocylindria; order P2-11E; family P2-11E; genus CF-39. Next base: position 8,422 of record DATDNP010000146.1, on the reverse strand, counting down.
ACGCGCGCGCGGTCGTCCTGCGGAGCGAAGGTGAGGCGTTCTGCGCCGGCGCGGACCTCAACTGGATGAAGGGCATGGTCGAGTACTCCCTCGATCAGAACGTCGCCGACTCGCGCGCGCTCGCGGAGATGTTCCGCGCGCTCGACGACCTTCCGATGCCGCTCCTCGCGCGCGTGCAGGGTGCCGCGATCGGAGGCGGGGCGGGACTGGTGGCGGTCGCCGATATCGCGGTCGCGTCGACCGAGGCGACGTTCGGCTTCACCGAGGTCCGGCTCGGCATCATCCCGGCGGTCGTCTCCCCATACGTCGTACGCAAGATCGGCGTCGCCCACGCGAGCGCGCTCTTCGTGAGCGGGATCCGCTTCGACGCCCAGCGCGCGCTCGAGATCGGGTTGGTGGAGGCGGTCGAGTCGCCCGAGGAGCTCGACGCGAAGCTCGAGCTCTATCTCGACGCGGTCGTCGCGGGCGGCCCGCACGCAGTGAACGCCGCGAAGCGTCTCGTGCGGGACGTCAGCGGGCGACCTCCGAGCGAGGTGCGGCAGCTCACCGTGGAGCGGATCGCGGAGCTGCGCGTCAGTCGCGAGGGACAGGAAGGCATGCGCGCGTTCCTCGAGCGCCGGCCCGCGCGGTGGGACACGTGACGGTCCTCCTCGTCGCGAACCGCGGCGAGATCGCGCTCCGCATCTTCCGAACCGCACGCCGCCTCGGGATCGGCACCGTCGCCGTCTACTCCGATGCCGACGCCGACCTGCCCTTCGTGCGCGCGGCCGACGTGGCGCTGCGCATCGGCGGTGCTCCTGCGCGCGAGTCGTACCTCGACGTCGAGCGGATCGTCCGTGCCGCGCGCGAAGCGGGCGCGGACCTCGTGCATCCCGGCTACGGGTTCCTCGCCGAGGCACCGCAGCTCGCGACCGCGGTCGCCGAAGCCGGGATGCGCTTCGTCGGGCCGACCCCCGAGGTGCTCGCGGCGCTCGGCGACAAAGCGCGCGCGAAGGAGATCGCGCGCCGCGCCGCGGTCCCCGTGCTTCCGGGCTACTGGGGCGACGATCAGCGCGACGAGGCGTTCGCCGACGCGGCGAAGCGCGAGGGGTATCCGGTCATGGTGAAGCCGATCGGCGGTGGCGGCGGCATCGGGATGCAGCGCGTGCGCGAGGAGGCATCGCTCCGCGATTCGCTCGCGAGAGCCCGCCGGATCGCGGGTGCGTCATTTGGCGACGAGCGGCTCATGATCGAGCGGCTCGTCGAGCGACCGCGTCACGTCGAGGTCCAGATCCTCGCCGACACGCACGGCAGCGTCGTCGCCTTCGGCGAGCGCGACTGCTCGACGCAGCGGCGCCATCAGAAGGTGCTCGAGGAGACGCCGGCGCCGTCGCTCACCGACCAGCAGCGCAAGGCGATCACGGACGCGGCGGTCGCGGTCGCGCGGGAGGCGGGCTACACGAACGCGGGCACCGTCGAGTTCGCGGTCGCGGAGAACGGCGAGTTCTTCTTCCTCGAGGTGAACGCACGACTGCAGGTCGAGCACCCGGTGACCGAGCTGGTGTGGGACATCGATCTCGTCGAGCAGCAGCTCCGGATCGCCCAGGGCGAGCGCCTCGCGCTGAAGGAGCCCGCGCCGCGCGGCCATGCCATCGAGGTGCGCCTCTACGCCGAGGACGTGGACGGCGGGTTCCTCCCGTCGACCGGCCCGCTGCTGCACCTCCGCTGGCCCGACGGCATCCGCGTCGATGCGGGATACGACGAGGGTTGTGTCGTGACGCGCCATTACGACCCGCTCCTCGCGAAGCTCATCGCGCACGGACCGCATCGCAAGCTCGCGCTCGCGAAGCTCGACGAGGCGCTCGCGCGCACGGAGGTGCTCGGCGTCCGCACGAATCTGCCGTTCCTTCGCGGGCTCGCGGCGCACCCGGACGTGCAGCGCGGCAAGATCGATACGGAGCTCGTCGGTCGCGAATTCGAGCATCTCGTCCCCGAGCGCGGCGACGCGAGCGCCGAGGCGCTCGCGCTCGCGGCGGCGGCGATCGCCGACGCGTCGCGCGTCGCGGGAGATCCATGGAGCGAGCGGGGTGCCCTGCGGATCGGTGACGTGCCGGGCACGACCGTGGTCCTCCATGAGGGCGCGAGGGAGCGGGCGATGCGCGTGACGGGCACCGGCCCGTACCTCATCGACGGCCACACCGCGGCGCGCGACGGCGCGGAGCCGCACACCTGGACGCTCGACGGCGCGCCTGCCGCCGCGGCCGTGGACCGTGGCGACATCTGGGTGGCCGTCGCCGGACACACGTACGAGCTCGACGCGAGGCCGCCCCGGCGCTCGATCGAGCTCGCCGGCACCGCGGACCTCGTCGCGCCGATGCCCGGCGTCGTCATCGGCTCGCAGGCACATGCGGAGCAGAAGGTGCGACGCGGCGATCTCCTCTTCGTCGTCGAGGCGATGAAGATGGAGCTTCGCGTCGAGGCGCCCGCCGATGGCGTCGTGCGGCGCGTGCTCGCCTCGGTGGGCCAGACCGTGGAACGCGGCCAGCGTCTCGCCGAGTTCGAACCGGAAGCGGCCTAGGCGGTCACCACTCGCCGCGATGGACGACGTCGCTCGGGCTGCGGCGTCCGACGTTCCGGATCGAGGGCGACGGCCGATCCTTCCGCTTCGGATGCCCGATGGCGATCGTGCCGATGGCCGTGTACGCATCCGGGACGGCGAACGTCGCGCGCAGCTTCGCCTGATCGCTCACGCCGAAGAAGACCGCGCCAAGGCCGGCGTCGACCGCGGTGAGCAGGATGTTGAGCGCCGCCATCCCGGTGTCGATGTCCCAGTACGGCACCGGCCAGCGCTTCTCGTCGCGGTCGGTCCACCCCTTATCCGGTCTCGCGTAGCGATCGAGATACTCGCTCTTGTTCGAGAGGCACACGATGAGCACGGGCGCGTTGAACATGTCCGGCCAGCCGAAGTCGGCGCGCCGCTCCTTCGGCCACAGCGCGTCCCAGTAGCGCGAGGCCTCTTCCTTCCCCTCGAGCACGAGGAACGCCCAGCCCTGGCTGAAGCCGGCGGACGGCGCCTTCTGCGCGTTCGCGAGCATGCGCTCGACGATCGCGTGATCGACGGGACGATCCTCGAAGCTGCGCACCATCTTCCGCTTGCGGATGACGTCCTGGAACTCCATCAGACCCTCCGGTACTCGTTGCGTGCGCGCGTGAGGAGCCGCGCGTCGACGAGGTAGCGGCGCAGCGTCGCGAAATCGTCGTCGACGCGCCCGAGCACGCGATCGACCTCGTCCTCCGTGTACGCCCGGTCGCGCTCGAAGAGGCCCGCGAGGTACGTGAGGACGGCGAGACGGTCGCTCGCCTTCGAGGGCATCGTCTCGAGCCGCTCTCCTTTGAAGAAACGCGCGAGCTCCGGCGGTCCCGCGAAGGCCTCGCGACGGCGGACGTTGCCCGGAACGCGTTCCATCCGCCGACTCTATCGCGAGCGCCCACCGCGCCACGCCGCCTAGCATGCGCGTGTGGTCCGCCAGGTCCCGCCGCGCATCCAGCTCATCGAGGTCGCGCCGCGCGACGGCCTGCAGGTCGAGGCCCGCACCCTTCCGACCGAAACGAAGCTCGCGCTCCTCGAGAAGCTCGCGGACGCCGGTCACACCATCATCGAGACGACGTCGTTCGTGAGCCCGAAGGCCGTGCCGCAGCTCGCGGATGCGGAGGATCTGCTCCGCGCGCTGAAGCGCAGACCCGGCGTGCGCTATCCGGTGCTCGTGCCGAACGAGCGCGGCCTCGAGCGAGCGATGAGCGTCGGCGTCGACGACATCGCGATCTTCGCGTCCGCGTCCGACTCGTATTCCCGGAAGAACCTGAACCGCGCCCGGGACGAGGCGATCGCCGCGTACGAAGGCGTCGTGCGGACGGCGAAGGACGCGCGCCTCCACGTGCGCGGGTATCTCTCGATGGTCATCGCCGACCCGTGGGACGGACCGACGCCCGCGCAGACCGTCGTCGGCTGCTGCGAGCGCCTCCTCGCGATGGGCTGCGACGAGCTCTCCCTCGGCGATACGAACGGCGTGGGCACGCCGCATCAGGTCGCGTTCCTCCTCGACGTCCTCGTGTCGGCGGGCATCCCGATCGAGAAGGTCGCGATGCACTTCCACGACACCTACGGACAGGGGCTCGCGAACGCGCACGTGGCGCTGGCGCGCGGCGTGCGCATGTTCGACACGTCGACCGGCGGCATCGGCGGGTCGCCGTTCGCGAAGATGGCCGGGGGCAATCTCGCCACCGAGGATCTCCTCTGGATGTGCCGCGGCGGGCTCGAACGCGGCGCCGCGATCGAGACGGGCGTCGACCTCGACGCGATCGTCGTGACGTCGCGCTGGCTCGCGGGCGAGCTCGGCCACGAGCTGCCCGCGCACGTCTCTCGCGCGCTAGGCGCGCACGGGTAGCGATCGCTCCGCGCCGTGCGCGACGTCCGCGAGCGCACGGATGAACGCGGGCGACGTGTTCGGCATCTCGATGCGCCGATAGACGAGACCCGCGTCGCGCGCCTGCTGGCCCGCGGCCACGTCGAGGTCGTAGAGCACCTCGAGGTGGTCGGCGAGGAACTGCACCGGCACGACGAGGACCTCGCGCTCGCCTGCGGCCGCGATCCCCGGGAAGAGGTCGACGAGATCCGGGCGCAGCCACTGCTCCTGGGTGTGCCCCGCGCTCTGGTACGCCCAGTGCCACCGGCCGTCACGAAGCCCGGCCGCCTTCGCGACGAGCGTGCCCGTCGCCTTGAGCTGCACGATGTAGTCGGGCTCCGCGTCGAAGACGCGCTTCGGGAGGCTGTGCGCGGTGAGGATGACGACGCTGTCGCGCTCGGCGAGCGCGGTGCCGACCTTCTCAGCGATCGACGCGATGAACGCTGGCTCGCGATACCACGCGCCGGCCATGACGCAGGGCACCCCGAGCGCGGACGCGGCGCCAGTGAGCTCCCGCTCATAGCCACCCATGAGCGTCGGAGACCACTGCGGTGACATGCAGATCCCCAGGAGGACATCGGCGCCGCGATCGACGAGCTGCCGCGCCGCGTCGCCGATCGATGGCGGCGAGAAACGCATCCCCGCCGCGGCGACGTACCCGGTGCCGAGCTCGCGCTCGAGCGACGCGGCCTGCTCCTTCGTGATGCGGATGAGCGGCGATCCGCCGATGCGCTCGTAGCGACGCTTCATCTCGGCGACGAGCGCGTCTTCCGCGGGGCGGCCGCCGCGCACGGCGGAGAGGTAGCGGGGCAGGTCGGCGTCGCCCGACGGCGCGCCGTAGGTCATGAGGAGGACCCCGGTCGTCATGCCGCCACCGCCGCGGTGCGCTCGTGCACGAGCTCCACGAGCCGCGCGAGCGTGTCGGGGTCGGTCTCCGCGAGGACGCCGTGACCGAGATTGAAGACGTGACCGGGCCGACCCTCGGCGCGCCTGAGCACGTCGGCGGCGCGCTCCGCGACGACCTCCCACGGCGCGAGGCAGATGACCGGGTCGAGGTTGCCCTGGATCGCCCTGTCGCCGATGGCGCGCCAGGCGTCGTCGAGCGGTGCGCGCCAGTCGACGCTCACGCACTCGCAGTCGACGGAGGCGAGGAGCGGAAGGAGCGCGGGGTTTCCGGTCGCGAAGTGGATGCGCGGGATGCCGAGGCCCGAGAGCGACGCGAAGAGGCGGCGCGTCCAGGGCAGCACGCTCCGCTCGTAATCGTCGGGCGCGAGCACGCCGGCCCAGGAGTCGAACACCTGCACGACGTCGACGCCGGCCTCGACCTGCGCGCGCAGGTAGCGCGAGAGGACCTCGACGAGCGTCCCCATGAAGCGCGCCCACAGCGCGGGCTCGCCGAGGAACAGCGACTTCGTCCGCGCGTGGTCCCGCGATGGACGACCCTCGACGAGATACGACGCGAGCGTGAACGGACCCCCGCAGAAGCCGACGAGCGCCGTCTCGCGCGACAGGTCGCCGCGCAGCGCGCGGATCGTCTCGAACAGATACGGCGTCGCCTCCTCCGCGGCGACGACGCGGATCGCGTCGACATCCACGGCACTGCGGACCGGCGCCTCGACGATCGGGCCAAGGTCGGGCTGGATGTGGAACGGGATCCCCATCCCGTCGAGCGGCAGCATGATGTCGGCGTAGAGCACCGCTGCGTCGACGTTCAGACGTTCGACCGGCATCTTCGTCACGCGCGCGCACAGCTCGGGCGTACGCGCCATCTCGAGGATCCCGTAGCGCTCGCGGAGCGCGCGGTACTCGGCGAGGCAGCGGCCGGCCTGGCGCATGAACCACACCGGCGTTCGCTCGGTCGGCTCGCGCCGCAGGGCGCGCACCATCATCGGGTCGGTCACGAGACCACCGCCATGACGGTGCCGTCGATCGTGTCGAGGGCGCGCTCGAGCGGCATCGCGGCGCCGACGAAGATGGGTGTTTCCCTCTCCGTGTACGACGACGACTCCGTCTCGCGCAGATCGGCGACGAGCTGAAGGAAGCGGCGGACGTCGGGGACCTCGAACGCGACCACGAACTCGTTGTCGTCGATGCCGAAGCTGTAGGCGGTGTGGATGCGGATGTCGGGATAGCGGTGCCCGACCTCGAAGTGGCCGGCCATGATGCGCGTGCGCTCCTGATGCGGCAATGCGTACCAGGAGCGCTTCTTCGTCATCGGGTACAGCACGACGTACGGCGTGTCGCCGACCGGACCGGCCTCGACGCGCGCGTGCTCGCCGCCGGCGTGCGCGTGCTCCCCGAGATATGGCGAGCGGCGACGGGCCGCGAGGTACGCGTACGGACGCGTCGCGTTCGCCCAGAGCCGCGTGCCCGCGAGGCGCGACTCGAGCTCGCGTATCGGCTCGAGATCGTCGGCGACGCACCACAGGAGGAGGTCGGCGTCGCCGCGCGTGCCGACGAGCGAGTACGAATGCACGCGCACTCTCTCGTCCTGCGCGGCGTGGACGAACTCGCGCTTCTGCGCGCTGCGCTCGGTCTCGTCGAGGCGGCGCCATTCGTTCGTGACGGCGAGCGTGAGGTACCGGAAGAGCTGATTCATGAGTTCTCCTTGAACGATGCGCGTGCCGCCGAGACGATCTCGTCGACGTCCGCGTCGGTGTGAGCGAGCGACAGGAAGAAGCACTCGAACTGCGAGGGCGGCAGGAGGACGCCGCGCCGGAGCATCGCCCGATGGAACGCCGCGAAACGCGCGAGATCGCTCCGCTTCGCGTCGGCCTCGTTCCGGACCGCGCCGTCGGTGAAGAAGAGCGTCAGGAGCGACGCGACGCGCTGCACGCGGGCCGGAGTCCCGGCATCGCGCGCCGCGCGCGCGAGCCCGTCCTCGAGCCGCGCGCCGACGTCCTCGAGGCGCGCGTACGCCCGCGCGTCGAGCAGATCGAGCGTCGCGATGCCGGCGGCCATCGCGAGCGGGTTCCCCGACAGCGTGCCGGCCTGGTACGCCGGGCCGAGCGGCGCGATGTTCGTCATGAGCGCGGCCGACGCCCCGTAGGCACCGACCGGAAGCCCTCCCCCCACGATCTTCCCGAGACACACGACGTCGGGCCGCACGCCGCTGCGCTCGACCGCGCCGCCACGCGCGACGCGGAAACCGGTGATCACCTCGTCGAAGATGAGGAGCGCGCCGGTCTCGTCGCAGACACGACGAAGCCCTTCGAGGAAGCCGGGATCCGGCGGGACGCAGCCCATGTTCCCGGCGTAGGGCTCGACGATGATCGCGGCGAGCGGCGTCGCGCGCGCGACCGCACGGACTCCGTCGAGGTCGTTGTACGCGACGGTGAGCGTGTCGCGCGTCGTGCCGGCCGTGACGCCGGCCGAGTCCGGCAGACCGAGCGTCGCGAGACCCGACCCGGCCTTCGCGAGGAGCGCGTCGGAGTGGCCGTGATAGCAGCCGGCGAACTTGAGGATCGCGTCGCGATCCGTCGCCGCGCGCGCGAGACGGATCGCGCTCATGCCGGCCTCGGTCCCCGACGACACGAAGCGCAGCATCTCGATCACCGGCATGCGCTCCGTGATGCGCTCCGCGAGCGCGACCTCACCCGGCGTCGGCATCCCGAACGACGTGCCGCGGCGCGCCTGCTCGACGATCGCGGTCACGACCGCCGGATGCGCGTGGCCGGCGATGAGCGGACCCCACGAGCAGACGAGGTCGATGTACTCGCTGCCGTCCGCGTCGCGCACGCGCGAGCCCTGGCCCTCGACGATGAATGGCGGCTCCCCGCCGACGGCGCGGAACGCGCGCACGGGACTCGACACGCCGCCGGGCATGAGGGAGCGCGCTCGCTCGAGCAGCTCCGCGTTGCGCGACGTCACGGTCATCGTTCGCGCAGCCACGCGGCGGCGTCGAGCGCGAAGTACGTGACGATCATGTCGGCGCCGGCGCGCGCGATCGAGGTGAGCGATTCGAGCGCCGCGCGCCGCAG
>DATDNP010000145.1:0-3768 GCA_036518215.1 Candidatus Limnocylindria bacterium | reverse complement strand
CGAGCTCCGTGACGACGACCGCGAGGCAGAAGGCGCCCGCGAGGATCGAGAGCTGGATGAAGAGCCGGCGGATGACCTGCTGGAGCGGCGTCGGCGCGGGCACGATGCGCGCGACGAGCTCGCCGATGGTGCCGTAGCGGGTCTTCGTCCCGGTCACCGAGACGACCGCGGTCGCGCGGCCGGCGAGGACCGTGGTCCCCGCCCAGAGCGCGGCCTCCTCGTCGTTCAGCAGCGTCTTCGTGACCGCCTGCGATTCCCCAGTGAGCGACGACTCGTCGACGACGAGCTCGCTTCCCGACATGAGGCGCGCGTCGGCGGGGACGACGTCTCCCTCGTGGAGCACGATCGCGTCCCCCGGCACGAGATCGATCGCGGGGACGAGCGCCTCGGCGCCATCGCGGATCACGCGCGCGAGCGGGGCGGTGAGACGCCGCAGGCTCTCGAGGGCGTGCTCGGCGCGCAGCTCGAGCACGAGGCCGACGCCGACGATCGGCACGAGCGCGACGAGCGCGATGATCCCGTCGCGGGTCTCACCGAGCGCGAAGTACGTGATCGCGGCGACGGTGAGCAGGACCGCCATCGGGTCGGTGACGATGTGCCGGAGCGTCGCCCAGATCCCGGTCGCCTCGCGCTCCGGGACGAGAACGTTCGGGCCGAAGACATCGAGACGCCGGCGCGCCTCGACGGCCGTGAGGCCGACCTGCTCGGTCACGCGCTACGGCTCGGAGAGCGGCGTTCTCCGTGAGAGGCCCGACGCACGGGTCGCGTCGGCGACGGCCTTCGCGATCGCGGGGACGACGTCGCGGTCGAACATCGACGGCAGGATGTACTCGGCCGAGCGCAGCGCCTCGGGCACCGTCGCCGCGAGGGCGGCGGCCGCCGCGAGCTCGATGTCGCTCGACACACCGCGAGCCTGCGCGTCGAGCAGACCGCGGAAGACGCCGGGGAACACGAGCGAGTTGTTCACCTGGTTCGGATAGTCGCTGCGACCCGTCGCGAGCACGTCCACCTCGGGCGCGGCGGTGAGCGGATCGATCTCGGGATCCGGATTCGCGAGCGCGAACACGATGCGGGGCTTCGCCATCGTCCGCAGCATGTCGAGTGTGAGGACGCCAGGGCCCGACAGGCCGATGAAGACGTTGGCGCCCTTCACCGCGTCCACGAGAGAACCCGTGCGCGATGTCCCGAGCTCCTTCGCGATGCGCACCTTCTCCTCGTTCTCGTCCTTGCGCGCGGCGTTCACGATGCCGTGGCGGTCGCAGAGCATGATCTCGGGGACGCCGGCGAGATGGAGCAGATGCGCCGTCGCGATGCCGGCCGCGCCCGCGCCCGCGATGACGACACGCAGCTGCTTCAGGTCGCGCCCGATGACGGCCGCGGCGTTGCGCAGCCCGGCGAGCACGACGACGGCGGTGCCGTGCTGGTCGTCGTGGAAGACGGGAATGTCGAGCCGCTCGCGGAGCGTGCGCTCGACGATGAAGCACGCGGGTGCCGCGATGTCCTCGAGATTGATGCCGCCGAACACGGGTGACACGCGCTCGACCGTCTCGATGATCTCCTGCGGATCCTTCGTGCGGATGCAGAGGGGGAACGCGGTGATGCCCGCGAACTCCGAGAAGATGAGCGCCTTGCCCTCCATCACCGGCATCGCGGCCTCGGGTCCGATGTTGCCGAGCCCGAGCACGGCCGTCCCATCGCTCACCACCGCGACCGTGTTGTTGCGGATCGTGAGCTTCCACGATTTCTCGCGGTCGTCGGCGATGGCGCGGCAGATGCGCGCGACACCGGGCGTGTACACGAGCGACAGGTCGTCGCGCGTCCGGACCTGCACGCGTCCCTTGACCTCGATCTTGCCGCCGAGGTGCAGGAGGAACGCGCGATCGGAGACGTTGCGGACGGTGACGCCATCGAGATGCTGGAGGTCCTGCGCGAGCTGCTGCCCGGTCTTCTCGTCGGGCGCGTCGACGGTCACGTCGCGCACGTGCACGTCCGGGGTCGCTTCGACGAGGTCGATCGCGCCGAGACTGCACCCGCGCTGCCCGACCGTGGTCGCCACCTGAGCGAACATGCCCGGTCGGTTCGCGATCTCGAGCCGGAAGACCAGCCGGTACGCGGGGGTGAGGACGGCGTGCGGTCGCACTTCCGTCAGTATGGCCACGTCGAGACCGTATCGGCATGCGATAAGGGTCAGCAGTGCCGTTCGACCGAGCGCGTCGCGGCCATTCGGCACTTGGTCCTGTCCGGCGCTGGGGCAGGCTACGCCCATGCTTTCGATGGACCGCCAACAGGTGATCGGCAAGAGCCGACTCATCCAGTGCCCGCTGCGCGACCGGCAGGTCGCTGTCGAGCGATGCCTCGAGTGCGCGCGGCTCATCGATCGCGACCATGAGGACCCACCGCGCTACGTCGTGTGCGACGCGCGCGTGATCAGCGGCTGGCTCGGCCTCGACGATCTCTAATCCACCGTCTCGCTGATTAGTTCCCGCCGGTAACACCGGCCGAGCCGCGCGGTTTCCTTCTTCGTGCGTCTACGCGCGGCGCTCGTCGCCGCCCTGCTCCTCATGGCCGCCATACCGGTCGGCACGCGAGCCGCGACGGTGCAGCTGCCGGACGCACGCGCGCTCGCGAGCACGTGCGTATCGTCGACCGGACCCGGGATCCCGCCGCCCGCGACGGTGCCGCACGGCCTCCCCGGATTCCACGCTGCCTTCTACGGTTCGTCCGGCTACATGAGCCTGTGCCCAGGCGCGCGATCGACGGCGACGGTCGCGATCTACAACTCCGGGTCCGCCGGCTGGGTCGCGGGAGTGATGGGCCAGTCCGCGTACCTCGGCTCGTGGAACATCGAGCCCGGTCAGGACCAGCCGAGCGTGCTCGGTGGCGACGGTGCGCTCGGGTCGCCGAACACCGGATGGCCGCGCTTCGATCGGCCCGCCATCCAGCCGGCGGCCTGGGTGGGGCCGGGTCAGGTCGCGTGGTTCCAGTTCACCGTGCAGGCACCGACGACGCCGGGCACCTACCGCCTGGGCATCCGGCCGCTCATCGAGGGCACGACGTGGCTCGAGGACTACGGCATCTTCTGGGAGGTCACCGTCCTGAACCCGGACGGGACCGTGCCGATCCCGACACCCGCGTCCCCGCGTGGCATGAGCTTCAACACGCTCGCCGGCGTCGGCGCGATGGACATCGCCGACGTCCATCAGGGCGTCGAATGGGAGTCGGCCTTCCTCGCGGCGAACGTCGGCGGCGATCGCCGCGACATCGTGAGCGTTCGGACGATGGTCGGCGACGGGACCGAGCGCTTCTGCTGCCTCACCTACGGTCCTTCGTTCGACATCGTCACGAGCAACAGCGCGTGGTCCGATCCGCCGGCGGCCGCCGCGGACACGTGGACGCCCGACACCGAGCGTACGGAGCTCGCGGCGCACGAGTACGTCCACCTCTGGCAGTACGACACCGGCGGTAACGCGTGCATGCTCGGCCCGCGCTGGATGAGCGAGGGCATGGCGGAATCATTTGCCTACCGCGCGCTCGTCTCGGCGGGCCGCATCCCGCAGGCGAACATGGATGTCTTCACCAAACGTCAGCTCCGAAACGCGACGTACGTCCCGCTCAGCTCGCTCGAGACGTCGTGGCCCGCGAGCGCGAATCCGTTCGCCGTCGGCTATCTCGCGGTCGACCGCATGCTCGCCGTCCCCTCACCGCTCGCGCTCCGCACGTTCTGCGCACGGGTCGGCGCCGGCGACGAGTGGCACAGCGCGTTCGCTG
>DATDNP010000144.1:0-7864 GCA_036518215.1 Candidatus Limnocylindria bacterium | reverse complement strand
CATCCTCGGCTGGCACATGCCGTTCACCGACACGGCGTGGTACGCGTGGATGCTCGACCTCTTCGCGGCCGCCGTGCTCGTGTCCGTCGTCGTCGCGTGGGTCCGCCGCGCGATCGTGCGCCCGCCGCACATGCACATCGCAACGCAGGGCTACGTCATCCTCGCGCTCATCGGCTGGCTCATGCTCACGCTGCTCGTGTTCGAGGCGGCGGCGATCGCGAGCATCCGTGATCAGCTCGGCGGCGGCGACCTGTTCTCGAGGCTGCCGCCGTCGCCTGTCGCGACGCTCATCGCGCCACTCATCGCGACGTCCGCGGCTGGCGCGATCTTCGCCGGGGCGTGGTGGGCGCACGTCGCGACCGTGCTCGCGTTCGCGGTCTGGCTCCCGAATACGAAGCACCTTCACATCATCACCACGGTCTTCAACGTCGGCCTGAAGAAGGAGACGCCGCGCGGCGCGCTCGATCTCATCCCGGATATCGAGAACAAGGAGTCCTTCGGCGCCGCGACGATCCGCGACTTCTCGTGGAAGGACCTCCTCGACTCGTATACCTGCACGGAGTGCGGTCGCTGCTCCGACAACTGTCCCGCGCTCGCGACGGGCAAGGTCCTGGACCCGCAGAAGATCGTGCTTGATGTCCGCAACCAGCTCCTGGCGGAGGGACCGAAGCTCCTCGCGGATGCCAAGGCCGAGACCACGCCGCCCGCGCACTGGGTCGAGACGAAGCCCGAAGAGGTGTGGGCCTGCACGACGTGCGCGGCGTGCGTCGAAGCGTGTCCGGTGACCATCGAGCACATCGACAAGATCGTCGACCAGCGCCGGTTCCTCGCGCTCATGGAGGGCTCGATGCCGCAGGAGGCACAGCGCTCGATGACGAACATCGAGCGCGCGGGCAATCCGTGGGGCGAGGCGCGCGCGGCGCGCGGCGATTGGGCCGAGGGTCTCGACGTCCCGACGTACGCCGACAACCCGGACGCCGAGTACCTCTACTTCGTCGGCTGCGCCGCGTCGTACGACCGCCGCAATCAGAAGGTCGCGCGCGCGCTCGCGACGATCCTGCGCGCTGCGGGCGTGTCGTTCGCGATCCTCGGCGCCGAGGAGACCTGCAACGGCGATCCCGCACGCCGCCTCGGGAACGAGTACCTGTGGCAGCTGCAGGCGCAGCAGAACATCGAGACGCTGAACGGTCACGGCACCAAGAAGGTCATCACCTCGTGCCCGCACTGCTTCAACACCATCGCGAACGAGTACCCGCAGCTCGGCGGTAACTACGAGGTCGTCCACGCGCTGCCCCTCGTGCAGAAGCTCATCGACGAGAAACGCATCACGCTGTCCGGGAACGCGAAGGACATCGTCGCGTACCACGACCCGTGCTACCTCGGGCGCCACAACGGCATCTACGACGAGCCGCGCAGCGTGCTCGACGCGATCCCCGGCGTCGAGCGGCGCGAGATCGCGCCGCACCACCGCGAGCGCGGCTTCTGCTGCGGCGCAGGCGGCGGACGCATGTGGATGGAAGAGAAGATGGGCCAGCGTGTGAACCATCGCCGCGTCGAGCAGCTGCTCAGCGCCGATCCCGACGCGACGAAGGTCGCGAGCGGATGCCCCTTCTGTCTGATCATGCTCGACGAGGGCGTCGGGGCGAAGAACGTGCAGGAACAGATCAAGCCGGTCGACGTGCTCGAGCTCATCGCCGCGAGGCTGACCGAGACACCGTCGGCGGCGCAGGGAGCGGAGTAGATGGACCTGACGGACCCAACGACCATCGCGTGGATCGTCGGCGCGATCATCGCGCTCGCCGTCGTCGCGGGCGCGTGCTGGCTCGCGTGGACGTACGCGAACGACGAGGAGATCGTGTAGATGAGATTTCTCGTTTGCCTCAAGCAGGTGCCCGACTCGACCGTGCGCGTGAAGGTGGGAAGCGACGGGAAGTCGATCTCGACGGACGGCATCACGTGGTCGATCTCGCCGTACGACGAGTACGCGGTGGAGCTCGCGCTCGAGCGGAAGGACGCCGATCCCTCGACGGTCGTGTCCGTCGTCGGCGTCGGACCCGCCCGCACGCGCGACGCACTCCGTCAGGCGCTCGCGATGGGCTGCGACGACGCGACGCTCGTCACGACCGAGGGCGATGCGTCCGCGCTCGACGTCGCGAAGGCGCTCGCCGGCGTGGTGAACGAGATCAAGCCCGACGTCGTCCTCTGCGGGAAGCAGGCCTCAGACGACGATCAGGGTCTCGTCGGGCCCGCGCTCGCCGAGGCCCTCGGGTGGCCGCACGTCGGCATGCTCACGAAGCTCGTACCGCAGGGCGACGCCATCGAGCTGTGGCGCGAGGTCGAGGGCGGTCACGAGATCTGGACGGCGAAGCCGCCGGTCGTCGGGCTCGTGCACAAGAGCGAGAAAGAGCCGCGCTACCCGAGCCTGCCCGGGATCATGAAGGCGAAGAAGAAGGAGATCCCGGAGAAGACGCTCGACTCGCTCGGTGCGGGCACGAAGGGACCGAAGCTCGAGATCACCGCGATGGAACCGCCGCCGCAGCGCGGCCAGGGGAAGATCTTCAAGCTCGACGGCGACGCGAAGGGCGTCGCGGCGCAGGTGGCGCAGGCGCTCCACGAGGAGGCGAAGGTCATATGAAACTGCTCGTCATCGCCGAGAAGAAGGACGGCGAGGTCCGTCGCGTCTCGCGGGAGATCGCGGCGAAGGCGAAGAGCTTCGGCGACGTCGAGGTCGTCGCGGTGCAGGGGGATCACTACTCGCCGATCCCGTGGAGCACCGCGGTCGCGGAGAAGGCGAAGGCGAGCGGGGCCGAGGCCATCCTCGTCGGCGCCACTCTGAATGGTCGTGACCTCGGCGCGCGTGTCGCGGCGAAGCTCGGATGGGCGTATGCCGCGGACTGCACGGACGTCACACCGAAGGACGGCGCGCTGGAAGCCCGTCGTTCGATGTATGCGGGGAAGATCCGCGCGACGGTGAAGGTGCCGCTTCCGGCGGTCGTGTCGATCCGCGCCGGCGCGTGGACCCTGCCGGCTGACGTCCCCGCGCCGCAGGTGAGCGAGATCGCCGCGGGGCCCGACGACGGAAAGCTCGCGTTCGGACGCTTCGAAGCGACCTCGAGCGGCGGTGGTCGCGTGTCGCTCGCGGAGGCGCGCGCCGTCGTGTCCGCCGGGCGTGGGCTCAAGGGACCCGAGAACTGGAAGATGGTCGAGGAGCTTGCCGATGTGCTTGGCGCCGCGACCGGCGCGTCGCGTGCGGTCACCGACGCGGGCTGGCGTCCGAACGAGGAGCAGGTGGGGCAGACCGGGAAGACCGTCACGCCCGACCTGTACGTCGCGCTCGGCATCTCCGGGGCGATCCAGCACCTCGCGGGCATGACCTCGTCGAAGGTGATCGTCGCCGTGAACAAGGATCCCGACGCCGACATCTTCAAGGTGGCCGACTACGGCGTCGTGGGCGACCTCTTCGAGTTCGTACCGGCCTTCACCGAGGCGGTGAAGAAGGTGAAGGGGTCGGCCTAGTGCGTCTCATCGGGTCCGACACCGATCGCGAGCTCGCGCTCGCGGTGCGCGAATGGGCGAAAGGACTCGACCGGCGCATCGCGGACGCGGAGCGCGCGGGCACGCTGCCGCTCGACGTCGTGCGCGAGCTCGGCTCGCTCGGCGTCCTCGGCATGACGGTGCCTGAGCGTGACGGCGGCCTCGGCGCGTCGACCGTCGCGTTCGCGCTCGTGCTCGAAGAGCTCGCCGCCGCGTGGCCGTCGCTCGCCGTCGGGGTGTCCGTGAACAGCGGCATCGTCATCGGTTCGATCGTGCGCTTCGGCACCGATGCGCAGCGCGCACGATGGCTCCCGCTCCTCATGGACGGGCGCGGGCTCGGCGCGTTCGCGCTCACCGAGCCGACGTCGGGGAGCGACGCCGCGGCCCTGCGAGCCACCGCGGTGCGCGACGGCGCGGACTGGCGCATCAGCGGGCAGAAGCAATTCATCACGAACGCGCGCTACGCGCCGCTCGTCATCGTGCTCGCGCGCGTCGGCGTTCCCGAGCCCGCGCGGGCCCACGCGGGCATCACCGCCTTCATCGTGCCGATCGACGCACACGGCGTGACGGTCGGCGCCGCCGAGGCGAAGACGGGACTCCTCGCGTCCGACACGAGCTCGCTCACGCTCGAGGACGTCCGCGTGCCGGCCGACGCGATGCTCGGCGAGCAGGGCAAGGGCTTCGGCATCGCGATGGCCGGGCTCGACGGTGGGCGCATCGGGATCGCGGCGCAGTCCGTGGGCATCGCACGGGCGGCCATCGAACGTGCCCTTCGCTACGGAAGCCAACGGAAGCAGTTCGGGCGGTCCATCCTGTCGTTCGAGATGGTCCAGTTCCCGCTCGCCGACGCGCGCATGCGGCTCGACGCCGCGCGCCTTCTCGCGCATCGCGCCGCGTGGCTGCGCGACGCTGGCCGACCGTTCACGAAGGAAGCCTCCATGGCGAAGCTCTTCGCGAGCGAGGCAGCGCAGCGCGTGGCGTACGACGCGGTGCAGGTCTTCGGCGGATACGGCTTCATGCGCGAGTACGAGATCGAGCGGTATGCGCGCGACGCGCGCGCGACGACGATCTACGAAGGGACGAGCGAGGTGCAGCGGATGGTGATCGCGCGCTCGCTCACGGCGGCATGACGATCCAGAAGAGCAAGACGGCGAAGCAGGAGTGGCTGGACCGCGTGTACCAGCCTGCGGTGAAGAAGCGTCCCGAGCGGCGGAAGAGCTTCACGACGATCTCGGGCGAGCCGGTCGAGCCGCTCTACACGGCGGACGACCTCGAGGGCTTCGACCCGCGGCGTGACCTCGGCATGCCGGGCGAGTTCCCGTACACGCGCGGCATCCATCCGTCGATGTACCGCACGCGTCTCTGGACGATGCGGCAGTTCGCCGGCTTCGGGTCGGCCGAGGACACGAACGCGCGGTTCCATTACCTCCTGAAGCACGGCGTCACCGGCCTCTCGACGGCGTTCGACATGCCGACGCTCATGGGCCGCGACGCCGACGATCCGCTGTCGCGCGGCGAGGTGGGACGTGAGGGCGTCGCCGTGTCGACCCTCCGCGACATGGAAGTTCTCTTCGACCGGATCCCGGTCGACGAGGTCACGACCTCCATGACGATCAACGGACCCGCATCGATCGTCTGGGCGATGTACCTCGCAGCGGCCGAGAAGCGCGGCTATCCGCTGAACGTGCTCGGCGGCACCATCCAGAACGACTGCCTCAAGGAGTACATCGCGCAGCGCGAGTGGATCGTGCCCGAGCGTGCCGCGATGGATCTCGTCGTCGACACGTTCCGTTTCGGCGCGCGCGAGGTGCCGAAGTGGAACACGATCAGCGTGTCCGGCTACCACATCCGCGAGGCCGGCGCGACCGCGCTGCAGGAGCTCGCCTTCACGCTCATCGACGGCCTCGAGTACGTGAAGTGGGGCGTGGCTGCCGGCCTCGACGTGAACGACTTCGTGCCCCGCATCTCCTTCTTCTTCGACGTGCACAACGACTTCTTCGAGGAGATCGCGAAGTTCCGGGCCGCGCGCCGCATCTGGGCGCGCGAGATCGAGAAGCGCTACCACCCCACGAACGAGCGCGCGCTGCAACTGCGCACGCACGCGCAGACCGCGGGCGTGTCGCTCACGGCGCAGCAGCCGTACAACAACGTCGTCCGCGTTGCGCTGCAGGCGCTCGCCGCGGTCCTCGGCGGCACGCAGTCGCTCCACACGAATTCGCTCGACGAGACGTACGCGCTTCCGACCGAGGAGGCCGTCACCGTCGCGCTCCGGACGCAGCAGATCATCGCGCACGAATCGGGCGTCGCCGACACGGTCGACCCGCTCGCCGGCTCGTACTACCTCGAGCACCTCACGAACCGGATGGAGGAGGGCTTCGACCGGTACCTCGCCGAGATCGAGAAGTTCGGCGGCATGGTCGAGGCGGTCGAGCGCGGCTACCCGCAGCGCGAGATCACCGAGGCGTCCTTCCGCTTCCAGGAGCAGGTCGAGAACAAGGAGAAGCTCATCGTCGGGATCAACGCATACGCGACGGAGGAGGAGGCGCCGATCCCGATCCTGCAGATCGACCCCGAGGTCGAGCGCAAGCAGGTCGCGCGGCTGCACGAGGTGCGCACGACCCGCGATGCGGGCCGGTGGCGCGAGGCGATGGATCGGCTGCGCGACGCAGCGGTGAAGGCGAAGACGGATCGGCACGCTGAGCTCATGCCGGCGTTCCTCGAGTGCGCGCGCGCATACGCGAGCGTCGGCGAGCAGGTGCAGGTGCTGAAGGAGGTCTTCGGTGTCTACCGAGACCCAGGCTACTTCTGAGCGAGGGCAGCACCGGCAGCCGCAGCTGACGGGGATGCACGAGCGATGATGACGAGCGCAGCGAGTACTTCTAGCACGTCGCCGCACCTCCTCGAGCGGATCGAGCACATGTACGTCGCGACGCGCTCGGTGATCGACGCGACCCCGGTCGAACGCTTCGACGACGTGCTCCCGTCGCAGTGGCGTCTCCGCGACGTTGTCGCGCACCTCGCCGCTTGGGAGGAGACGGTCCCGCCCCGCGTCGAACACGTGCTCGCCACTGGGGAGGACCTCGGCGACTACGAGGACATCGACGGCTTCAACCGCCGTGTCGTGGAGGAGACGAAGGATGCGACGCCGGCCGAGCTGCGCGCGCGGCTCGCCGCATCGCATGCGCGGGTCGTCGAGCTCGTGCGGTCATTCGAAGGCCGCGAGGTGCCGCGTCTTGCGACCGAGATCGTCGAGTGGAATACGACCGGCCACTATCCCGACCATTTCGGCGATCTCGACGCGTCGATCCGCACCCCGGAGGACCTCATCGCCGTCGTCGCCCAGGGCTGGATGACGTTCCGTCTCTGCGTCGTCGCGATCGGGCCGGCCGGCCTCGAGCAGCGCACGGCGACAGGATGGACGCACAAGGACCTCGTCGCGCACGTCGCGGCCTGGGAGCACCGCACCGCCGAGCGGCTCGCGACATTCCGCGCGTCGGGGTCGAGGACGTATCCCGGTGTGACCGACACGGACGAATTCAACGCGGCCGTCGTCGAGCGCACGAAGACGCGATCGGTGCGCGTCGTCCTCGAGGAGCTCGACTCGGCGCACGCGCGGCTCGTCGAGGAGATCGGCAGGCTGACGCCGGAGCAGCTTCGCGCGAACGACAGCTGGGTCCTGGCCGTGGTGGCGGGGAACACGTATGGCCACTACGGAGAGCATCACGTCGAGCTCATGGCCGCCGTGCCGAAGAGCCCGGTCGCGCTCGCGCAGCGGATGGACGATGGGTGGCGATCGCTGCGCCGCGTCGTCACGCGCGCAGGCCTGCTCCCGCTCGTGCGGACGACGAGCGCCGGCTGGACGGGCAAGGCGATGCTCTCGCACCTGGCGTACTGGATGGAGACGGTCCCGGACGAGCTGCCGCGCCGCATCGCCGGCGGCGCGCCGACGCCGCACAAGATCGACGATGAGAACGGGCGGACCGCAGCGCTGGCCTCCGAGCATTCGGCACATGAGGTCGTCGCGCGTCTCGAGACAGCGTACGAGGGCGCGCTCGCGGTCGTGAAGGCACTCCCGCCCGGGGCTGACCTTCCGTTCATGGCGGTGCGGTTCGTGGCCGCGGAGACCTACGGGCATTTCGGAAAGCACCAGGAGGAGATCGAGCCGTTCGTGCCGGCGACCACCGCGGAGGTCCTCGCGCGCTTCGACGAGACCTGGGCGCTGTTCCGTACACGCCTTCGCGAGCTCGGGCGCTCCGGCCTCATGGAGCGGACGCCCGCCGGATGGACGTACCGCGATCTCTGCGCGCACATCGCGAACTGGATGCAGAAC
>DATDNP010000143.1:0-4258 GCA_036518215.1 Candidatus Limnocylindria bacterium | reverse complement strand
TGGAGCTCCTCCGCGAGTGCCATGACCTCCTTCTTCGCGCAGGTCGTGCGTGAGTCGCGCCCCTGCATGTCGCTCGTGCCGGGGCTGATCGGACCGCTGCTGAAGAGCCAGAGCGGCCGGCTGATGAGGAGCGCGCGGTTGCGCTCGACGAACTCCTTCGCGTCCTTCATCCAGTCGAGGATGTAGAGCGCGCTGCCGACGATGTAGGCGTCGTATCCGGACGCGTCGTCGACCTGCTTCGCCGGGACGACCTCGATCGTGATCCCGGTCTCCCGGATCTTCGATCCGATGCGCTCCGCGATCGCCTTCGTCGACCCGTACCTCGACGCGTATGCGAGCAGCACTTTCATCGTCATGCCTCGACCGGCACCTTGGTCTCGACGAAGATCTCGACGTGGTCGCCCTTGTCGTCGATGACGTCGACGATCTTCCCGTCCTCGATCTCGTCGATCTTGCGCATGATCTCCGGCAGATCGATGTCCTCTTCCGCCGCGATCTTCTTCCCGATGCCGCCGAGGCCGACGATCTTCGCGATGCCGAGCGGGATGCGGATGTTGACCTTCTCGTGCGTTCCCTCGCTCACGCGGATACGGATGTCGCGCTTCGCTTCTGCCATCTGAACACTCCTTTCTTCCCACTCTCGGAGCGCGCAACGGTCCGCCGCTAGAGGTGGAGCTGTGTCGTTGCCATGCGTAATCGCTCTCGGCGTGTGTCGGTCGAGCGCCTTACATCGCCGGTGACCTGCGTCACAGTCATCGCGTCGCACCTGACAGACAAGCTCTGCGACCATAAGTCGGTGAAAGCCGCCCGGGACGAAGAGCGGGTCGAGGAGCTCGCCTCCGGCACCGCAGTCGTCCCACCGCGACGCCGCGGGATCCTCCCGCACTGGATGACGCGCGATCAGATCATCGGCATCACGGTCGTCATGACCGGGATGTTCGTCGCGGCGCTCGACACGACGGTCGTCGCGACGGCGATGCCGACCGCGATCGGCGACCTCGGCGGCGTCGACCGCTACTCGTGGGTCTTCGCCGCGTACCTCCTCGTGTCGACCGCGACGACGCCCGTCTTCGGCCGCTTCTCCGACGTGCACGGCCGCAAGCGCGTGTACTTCGGCGCGCTCGTCGTGTTCATCGCGGCCTCGATGCTCTGCGGGCAGAGCCAGACGATGAACGAGCTCATCGTCTTCCGCGCCATCCAGGGTCTCGGCGGCGGCGCGCTCATCTCGACCGGCATCACGATGATCGGCGACCTCTTCGACGTCCGTCAGCGCGGACGCGTGCAGGGATTCACCGCGTCGGTGTGGGCGACGAGCGCGATCATCGGCCCGACGATCGGCGGCATCATCACGCAGACGCTCTCGTGGCGCTGGACCTTCTACGTGAACCTGCCGATCGGCCTCCTCGCGATCGTGCTCCTTCTGAATCTCCACGACCGCGAGGAGCATCGCGGCGGCGGCATCGACTGGATCGGCGCGATCGTCTTCGCCGCGTCCGCCGCGCTCCTCCTCCTCGGCGTGAACGGCACGTATCCCGTCTTCACCATCGCGGCGTCGCTCGCGCTCGCCGCGCTCTTCGTCTTCGTCGAGAAGCGCACGGATCAGCCGCTCGTCGACCTCTCGCTCCTCGCGATCCCCATCATCGGGGTCGGTCTCTCCCAGGGCGTCATCATCGGCGCGATCCAGTTCGCCGCGTCGACGTTCATCCCGCCGTTCGCGCAGGGCGCGCTCGGGCACACCCCCGTCGAGGCCGGACTCGCGCTCGGCGCGATGAGCCTCCTCTGGCCGCTCGGGTCGACGACGACGGGATGGTTCCTCCTCCGCATCGGATTGCGTCGCGCCGTCGTCGCGGGATCGATCGCGTCGCTCGTCGGCACGGTGATCCTCGCGTCGCTCCATGAAGGTTCGCCGCTGCTCGTGCTCGTCGCGGGGTCCGCGCTCATCGGGCTCGGGCAGGGCGTGACGAACACGCCGCTCCTCGTTGGCGTGCAGACCGCGGTCGGCTACGGGAAGCGCGGCGTCGTGACGAGCCTCGTGAACTTCTCGCGCTCGCTCGGCGGCGCGGTCGGCGTCGCGGCCCTCGGGGCGCTCCTCAACGTCGCGATCGGCGGGCACGCCGCCGACGTCGAGCTCGCGCTCGATCCGCGCGCGCAGGCGACCATCAGCGCCGGGACGCGAGAGCTGCTCGCGAACGGGATCCACACCGTCTTCGTCGCCGAGGTCGTCCTCGCGACGGTCTGCCTCATCCTCGCCTTCCGCCTCCCCGCGCACGATTTCGAGGCGCTCGCGCCGAAAGAGACCGGCGCGTAGCAGAAGCGCTCGCCCGGCGTTCCCATATACCTAGAAACCACCGGTTGTACCGGCCCGCGCCAGGCGCTCAAGTAGCTGGATCACCGGGACGCCGGCTCAAGGAGAACCCATGCCTATTCGCGGGCGCATTCTCAGCATCGGGGCAGCGCTCTCGCTGTCGATCGCACTCTTACCGGTGGGGAGCGCGACGGCTGCCGCGCCGTGGAACAGCGGCGGGGTGACCGTGCTCGAGCCCGTCGCCTCGGACGTCGGTCCGTCGCTGTCGCGGTCGCCGAGGACCGGCGCCGCGCAGGATGCGGCCGAGCGCGTGATGGAGCTGAAGTCGAACAGTGGCCACGGCAAGCCGGGCGGCGGTGGTGGCGGCGGCTCGACCGACGGCGCGCTCCAGACCTCCGCGACGCTCGCGCCCGCAACGGTCGCGGGGAACATCAACCGTGACGGCGTCGGCGTGGGGATCAACGGAACGTACAAGGACTGCTGCACGCCACCCGACACGAACCTCGCGGTCGGGACGACGCAGGTCGTGCAATGGGTGAACGTCGACTTTGCCGTCTTCGACAAGACGACCGGCGCGCTCCTGAGCGGCCCGCAGAAGGGGAACACGATCTGGTCCGGCTTCCAGGTGTCGGCGTGCGCGACGAACAACGACGGCGACCCGATCGTGAAGTTCGACGCACAGAACCAGCGCTGGCTCATGACGCAGTTCTCCGTCTCGACGCAGCCGTACCTGCAGTGCGTTGCGATCTCCAGCAGCGCCGACTTCCTGAACTCGAGCTGGTACCGCTACGCGTACAACTTCGGCACGGAGTTCCCCGATTACCCGAAGGTCGGGATCTGGCCCGACGCCTACTACTTCTCGATGAACCTGTTCCACAACGGCGCGACGTTCTCGGGCGCCGACGCATGCGCGCTCGACAGCGCCTCAGCGCGCGCCGGGCTGCCGAACGCGTCGATGCAGTGCATCAACTCCGGCTCGGCGAGCCTCCTGCCCGCCGATCTCGACGGCGCGACCGGCGCGACCGCGACCACGCAGCTTCCGCCCGCGGGCGCCGCCGGGTACTTCATGAGCCTCGGCAGCAACGCGCTCAACCTCTGGCGGATGCACGTGAACTTCGCGGACTCGACCCAGACGACGCTCACCGGCCCCACGTCGTTCGCGACCGCTGCCTTCTCGCAGGCGTGCGGCGGCGGGACGTGCGTCCCGCAGGCCGGAACGAGCCAGACGCTCGACACGCTCGCCGATCGCCTCATGTACCGGCTCTCGTATCGCAACTTCGGCGGGTATGAATCGCTCGTCGTGAACCACTCGGCGAAGGGCAGCGGCACATCGGCGCCGCGGTGGTACGAGCTTCGGAACACCGGTGCGGGATACGCCATCGCGCAGCAGTCCAGCTACGCGCCCGACACGACATACCGCTGGATGGGCAGTGCCGCACAGGACAAGCAGGGCAACCTCGCCATCGGATACAGCGCGTCGAGCGGCACGATCAGTCCGGACATCCGCTACGCCGGACGGCTGGCGAGCGATCCAGCCGGCCAGCTGCGGCAGGAAGTCGCGGTCGGTCTCCCGACCCGTGGCTCCGAGACGGGTCCGTACTCGCGCTGGGGTGACTATTCGAGCATGACGCTCGACCCGTCCGACGACTGCACCTTCTGGTACACGACGATGTACTACAAGGCGACGGGTGGCAGCTTCACCTGGAGCACGCGGATGGTGAACTTCAAGTTCTCCGGCTGCAGCTGACGCGCGATATCTGGCGAAGGACGAAGAGAGGGCGGCATAGCCGCCCTCTCTTCATGCGCGCGAGTCGTTAGGCTCGCACCGTGAACGACCGCGAGCGCATCCTCCGCCTCGGCCTCGGGCCGATGCCCGAGGGCCGCTTCGCGCGCCTGCGTCACAAGCTGAGCGAATTCCTCTGGGGCTTCTTCATCTACGAGTTCTGGCACGGC
>DATDNP010000142.1:0-22413 GCA_036518215.1 Candidatus Limnocylindria bacterium | reverse complement strand
GATCAAGCTCGTGCTGTTCGACGATCGTCCAGGCTCCGCGACGAAGGGCGAACTCCAAGAGATCTTCCTCGGTGACGGGAACTATTCGCTCGTCGTGGTGCCGGCGAAGATCTGGAACGGTTTCAAGGGCATCGCTGCCCCATATTCGGTCGTAGCGAATTGCGCGACCATCCCGCACGATCCGTCCGAGATCACCCGACTGGACCCGTTCTCTCCCCGGATCCCGTACGACTGGGGAGTCCGACACGGCTAGCTCCTCCTGCCGGGTCTGCCGGCAGGACGCCCTCGTGGCCGTCCTCGATCTCGGACGTCAGCCGCTCGCGAATTCGTTCGTTCGCCCTGAGGACGTCACCGCCGACGAGCCGCGATATCCGCTCGAGCTCTGCAGGTGCGGCGCGTGCGGGCACGTGCAGCTCTCGCTCACCGTGCCACCCGAGGTCATGTTTCGGAACTACCTCTATGTCTCGGGTACGTCCGACACGATCCCAGTTCACTTCGCGCGATACGCCGAGGAGGTGGCGGCGCAGTACGTGCCCGATGGCGGCCTCGTCGTCGAGATCGGAAGCAACGATGGCACGCTGCTGCGCGCGTTCGATCGTGCGCGCGTCCGGGTCCTCGGTGTCGAACCGGCGCGGAACATCGCGGCGATCGCGAATGCCGCGGGCGTCCCCACGCTAGACGAGTTCTTCGACGAGAAGACCGCTCATGCCATCGTCGCTGAGCACGGACGGGCCGCGGCGATCATCGGGAACAACGTCGTCGCGCATATCGACGATCTGCATGGTCTGATGCGCGCGGTCAGCGATCTGCTCGCGCCTCAAGGCGTCCTCGTGGTGGAGTTTCCGTACCTCATCGACCTCCTCGACCGTACCGCATACGACACGATCTACCACGAGCACCTCAGCTACTTCAGCGTCGCTTCGGTGGTCGATCTCACCACGCGATTCGGCCTGAAGGTGCTCGACGTCCGGCGCGTATCCGTGCATGGCGGATCCATCCGCGTGTTCATCGGACGCGACGGGACGATGTCGCGTCAGGCCGCCGACCTGCTCGAGATGGAGCGGCAGAAGGGTGTAGCCGAGGGCCGCCCGCTCGACCCCTTCGTATCCGCTGTACGACGCCAACGCGACGATCTACGCGGGATGTTGCGCGAGATCCGTTCTACGCGACACGTCGCCGGGTATGGCGCGCCGGCGAAGGGAAACACGTTGCTCAACTACTGCGGCATCGATCACGAGGTCCTGGACTTCATCGTCGATCGCAGCGCGCTGAAGCAAGGACTGCTCACGCCCGGCACACACATCCCCGTCGTCGCGCCCGAGCGCCTTGTCGTCTCGGGGATCCGCGATACGCTCCTGCTCGCCTGGAATTTCGCGGACGAGGTACTCCGCCAACAGAAGGCGTACCGCGATGCCGGTGGTCGCTTCATCATCCCCATCCCGACACCGCGCGTCGTCTGACGCCTGTCCTGCATCCGTACTATGTCGGCGATGCAGGTCGTCATCTTGTGCGGTGGGCTCGGTACGCGCCTCTCCGAGGAGACCGAGGTCCGGCCGAAGCCGATGGTCGAGATCGGCGGAAAGCCGATCCTCTGGCACATCATGAAGCTGTACTCGACGTTCGGGATGTTCGAGTTCGTGCTGTGTCTCGGTTACAAGGGCGACATCATCCGCGAGTACTTCCTGAACTACGGCGCCATGAATAGCGATGTCCGTGTCAACATCGGCGGGCGGACCGTCGAATACCTTGAGCCGTTCCACGACGAGGCGAAGTGGAACGTCGTTCTTGCCGAGACCGGTCCGCTCACGGCGACGGGCGGAAGGATCCATCGCATCGGCCGCTATATCGATGGGGCCGACTTCATGGTCACGTATGGCGACGGCCTCGCGGATATCGACATCGCCGAGTTGCTGCGCTTTCATCGGGCGCACGGAAAGCTCGCCACGGTCACCGGCGTACGACCGGCGGGGCGGTTCGGCGAGCTCACGTTGCGTGGAGACCTTGTCGCGGAGTTCCGCGAGAAGCCCCAGCTTCATGAGGGCTGGATAATCGGGGGCTTCTTCGTCTTCAAGCGCGAGGCGCTCGAGTACATCACCGCAGACTCGACGCTCGAGCGAGAGCCGTTGGAGCGCCTGGCTCGAGACGGTCAGCTCGCGGTGTTCAGGCACACCGGGTACTGGCGACCCATGGACACGATGCGCGAGCGTCGCGCGTTGGAGGAGGAGTGGGCCAGCGGCCGGCCGCCGTGGAAACGGTGGTAGGCGGCGCGAGGAGCGTCCTGCACTAGGACGGCGCTCGAGCCATCTCCCGCAGCGCCGACACGGGATCGGTGAGGCCATGACCGAGCGTCCCGTACAGCTTGTCCGTTCGTAGCCCACCTCGGAGCGGGCGGGGCGCCGCGAGGCCCATCTCGCTCGTTGGGCGACCACGGACGAGCGTCGGATCGAGTCCGAAGCCCTCCGCGACGGCGCGCGCGAACTCCAACCGGTTCACGATGGCAGGGCCCGCGATGTGAAAGATGCCACTCACGCGCTGCTCGGCGAGTGCCACCACGGCCTCAGCGAGCGATGGTGCGTACGTCGGAGTGATCAACTGATCGTTCGCGACATCGATGGCACGGCCGTCGCGGAGTCGATCGACGATCTGGCAGACGAAGTTCTTCCGATTCGGGTCCTCACCAAATACTGCGGACGTACGGCAGACGAGGCCGTGGGCCTCAAGTGCGAGATCCTCGAGCTCGACCTTCTGCCTGCCGTATTCGTTGATGGGTGCGCGGCGGTCGCTCTCGGAGTACGCACCGAGACCCCCGTCGAATACGTATTCGCTCGAGAAGGCGACGAGGAGGGCACCTGAAGCTGCAGCAGCCTGAGCGATCGCGCGAGGCGCATCTACGTTCACCACGCGCGTTGCGACGGGTTCGCGTTCGCACCGCTCCACCCACGCGTCGGCGGCCGCAAGCAGGATGACGTCGGGACGCGAATCGCGGACCAGGCGTTCCGCGGCGATCGGGTTCGTGAGATCGAGCTCAAGCGCTCCTCGCGGGGCGTCCCGGCGATATGTCGTGACGAGCTGCCTGCCGTGCAGCGCATTGCGCAGGTGCCTACCGACAAGGCCTCCCGCTCCGATGAGAAGGAACTTCGGCTCTGGGGTCACGAGCTGAACAATATGTCGGCGACGATCGCCTTCGCGCCGCTCTCTCTTCGCGCCGGACGCCGGCACGCGGATCAGCGGACCGAGATCGTTCCGAGCGTCCTGACCTCGCCGTTGCGGCCGAACTGCACGCTGAGCAGCTGATCGCCCTTGGGGAGCGTCACCTTCAGCGATGTCTCGTACAGACCGGATGTGTTCGCCTGGATCGTCAGCGCTTGAGCGCTGCCCAGCGGGCCCACGAAGATGGTCAGGTTGTCGAATGCCGGCGAGCCGTTCGGCTGCGTCGCGCGGAATGTCATGTCGAGCGCCGTGTTGCGGACGACGCCGTTCGGACCCGTGTAGGTGATGACGGTGCCGTTCGCGAGACGCGTGCTGTAGCTCACGATCGTGATCGCGGCGGGCGCCGGCGGCGCCGTGCGTGTCGTCGTGGTCGTCGGCACCGTGCCGGCCGGCGTCGTGTCGGTCGGCGTCGCCTGGTCCGTCGGAGCTGCGGACGCCGAGCTGGTACCGGCCGCCGGCTGTGGTGCCGAGCTCGCGGCGGCCGCACGCGTGGGCGTCGCGTTCGCGTCGGCGGCCGTTGGGCCGAAGAACGTGTTGGCCGCGACAGCCCCGCCTCCGATGAGGACGACGAACACCAGCGCCGCGCCGATCATCCGGAGGGCCATCCGTGTCCGTTGCTGTGCCTGTGAACCCTCGACCTCGACGACGAGGCGCGGATTGCGTTGCGGCTGCACGACCATCGCGAGGCCCGACACGATGGCCGTGCGGTAGGCCTTCCCGAGGTCGTTGGCGACCTGACGTGCGCGAAGGCCGAGGATGGTCGGCTGCCAGCGCCCGTTGGCGGGGTCGAGGAAATACGTCTGGACCGCGAGGTCATCGATCGGGGAGGCCGGCGGCGGGGCAGCGTCCTCCGGCCCGCGCTCCTTGACCCAGGACTTAGCCCGCGGATCCCAGCTGAAGACGAGGCCGATCCTGTCTTCCACCACCGAAAACACTAACGAGCGCCCTGCCACCTGTGTGGGGGGAAATAGGCCAAGTGGTGTACTGAACCAGTACTTCGGGCGTGCCCGGCGCCATCGGCCGCCCGAGCGGCCCATACGCTAAGCGGTATGGGTCGCGTCACCATCATGGGCCTTCTGGTCGTTCTCCTCGCCTCGTGCGGCCCGTCCGTCTCCGGGACGGCGTCGCCGTCCCCGTCGCCGACGGACGCGCCGGCCACGCCGACGCTCTCCCCGTCGCCGACGCCGTCGGCGACGGCAACCGCGTCACCGAGCCCGACGCCGCCCCAACCGCGCACGCCGGAACCCACGATCTCGTACGTCGCCGGGAGCCGGATGCTGCCCTTCTATTTCGAGATCCGGCCGATGTTCGTGCTGCTCCCGCCCGCGCCGGTCATCCTGCCCGACGACGAGCCTGGCGCCGACGAGAACGCCGCCTTCAAGGGCCTGAACGCCCAGGGTGAGCCGCAGTTCGCGGTGCGCCATGACTTCGTGATCGACAAGGGAACGACGGCGCACGAGATGGGTCACGCGTACGAGGCGGTGCTCGAGCGCAAGGACGCCTCGCGCGATTGGCTCGCTCTGTACTGGAGCTTCCGGGGTTTCCCCGGGACGTGGCAGCAGGCTGAAGCCGATTCGCAGAAGCAGACGTCGGACATGGGGCGTTGGATCACGAGTCCGCGCGAATCGTGGGCCGAGGCATTCCGCGCGGCCGTGACGGGCGAGGTGAAGGAGCGGACGATCGACTATGGCCGGACGATCGACCCGCAAGCCGCGCGGCAGTTCTTCCTCTCGCTCGCGTCGAAGTAGCGGAAAAGGAAGTGGCCCGCCGACGGAGGGGCGGGCCACTTGGCGCAGGGGGATGGAGCTCGTTGTTGTCTAGTTAGTCGCGGTCACCCTGTCCGTCGTGGTGTTCGAAGCCACCCGACGTCTTTTCCGGTCGGTGCGAAGACGCGGGGCTCGCGGTCTGGAGCTCGGCCGACACCGTGTCGAACACGAGCTTCATCGCCGCGACGGCGTTGTCAGCGACGGTCTTCGCGTCGGTCGCGGTCACCAGCGGAGAAGCGCTCGGCGAGGTCGATGCGCTCGCGCTCGGCGAGACGCTCGGGCTCACCGACGGACTCACCGACGGGCTCGCCGACGAGACCACGGGGCTCGCGGACGACGTCGAGCCGTGCTCGTCGCTGTCCTCATCCTCGTTGTCGTTGTCCTTTTGGTCGTCGGTGCCCTTTGCGCAGGTGAACAGCGAGTGGATCTGCTGGTCGGCCTGCGTGCGGAGCTGCTTGAGCATGTTGTCTGCGTTCGCGAGATCGGTGCGAAGGGTGCCCGTCCGGGCCTTGTCGCGGGCCCGCTCGAGGGCACCGTGGTACTTGGCGTAGGCGCCGTTCACTTCCTGGAGGGCGGCCGCCATCGTGTGCGCTGCGTCAGAGCAATTCGCCGAGGATGAAGAAGATGGAGAGCTGGATGTACTCGGCGATGTGCTTGCCGATGCGGTCGGCGACGCGCTCGCGGATTCGCTCGCGGACGCCGGCGCGGATGCGGAAGGTGACGCACTCACCGTCGGGGTGACCGTGATCGTGGTCACACCGTTCTGAACGGTCGCGGTCACGAGGGCACCCGTCGTCCCGATGAGGAAGATGGTGGCCACCGCACCGCTTTTGGCGCTGAGCAAAAGTTCGAGAAGCTTTTCGAGCATTGGGGGACTGCCTCCTCTCTAGCCGTCGAACGAGCAGGAGCAGGCCCGTGTTAGGAGGCCGCCGAACGTACTAGGCCGGTTGGCGGCCCAAAGCGGGCGAGGCCGTGAGCCGCTAGCCTTTTCCGGGATGTCCCTCTTCCGCCACCGCCATCTTGTCTACCTGCCGTTCCTCGTGTTGCTCGTTGCGACAGTGATCGGCGGCTGGGTGAACACGGTCGATCTCCACGGCCGGGTGGTGGACGACTTCACGAGCGACCCCATCGGGAACGCGTCGATCCAGCTCGGTGACCGGAGCGTGAACACCGGCGGCGACGGCCAGTTCGACTTCCCGAACCTCCCGAAGACCTCGAGCGTCCAGGTCGACGCGAACGGGTACACACGGACACACGCGCCGACGACGCAGGAGGAGATCCGTCTCACGCCGATCGCCCTCACGGTCTACGTGAACGAGGCGGGTGTCACGCCGGCCAAGGGCATCGCGAAGGCGACGGTCCGCCAGGGCGACACACCGCTCGGGACGACGAACGACAGCGGTCAGACGGTCATCAGCCCGTACCCCGGCAAGGGGGACGCGCAGCTGCTGATCTGCGCTGACGGCCACGATCCCAAGACCGTGGTCGCGCGCGGCGTCATCGTCACCGTCGAGCTCGCCGCCGGCACCAACACGTGCCCGCCGCTCCCGACGCCATCGCCGGCCGTCTCGCCGAGCGCCTCGCCGGCGGCTTCGCCCACCGCGCCGGCGCCGTCACCGTCGCCCAGCCCGACGCCCTAAGACGCCCGCGGCCCGCGACGGAACGTTCGGCCCTGCACGCCGGGCTGGAGGGCACCTGTGCGCCAGCTTGCTCGGGCGCACGATCGCCCCGTGCAGCGATGCACGGTCATGATCCTCGTCGGGGCGCTCGTGACCGCATGCGCGCCGAGCGGCGCCGTCCCGAGCCCGACTCCATCGGACGGGCTCACCGTGACTCCGTCAGCGACCGCCTCGCCGACAGCGCCGACGACGAGCCCACCGCCCACGACGCCGCTCCCGTCGGTCGTGTCGCCGACGCCGGCGCCGACGCCCACCGCCGTGCCGACGAGCACGCCGTTCTACGCGCAGGTGGTCTACGTCGCGGGCTTCCCGATCCAAGGGAGCGCGAAGGTGCGGCCGGACGCGATCGACGCGGCCGTGACCGCCTTCAGCCTGCTCGTGCGCGGCAACGCGGCGATCGTGAATCGTCTGCGCGACGCGCACTTGTACGCGGTGGTGCTCGGGGCATCCGAGAAGCTGACGGACCTCCCCGAGTACGCGCGCCTTCGGGGTGACACGCTCCCGGATGGCCGCCGGTACGACGACATGCGCGCGATCGGCCCCGTGCCGTGCGTCGCCGGCGAGGAGAACCTCCTCCATCTCCCCGGCGACGTCTTCGCCGGCGCGACGATACTCGTGCACGAGTGCGCGCACGCGGTCTATCTGTATGGTCTCGACGCGGTGCAGCAGGGTCGGTGGAACGCGATCTACGCCCGGAGCATCGCCGCGGGTCTGTGGCGGGACACGTATGCCGCGACCGACCCGACCGAGTACTTCGCCGAGCTCACCGAGAGCTACTTCGGTGTGAATGCGCCGCCGGAAGGCGGCGTCCACAACGACGTGAACGGCGCTGCGCGGCTGAAGGCGTACGACCCGGTCGCGTTCGCGTTCCTCGACGCCGTCTACACGCCGAACGGCACGCCCTGACCGACCTCGCGCGCGAACGCGACGATCGCATCCGCGAGCAAGTGCGGCTGGTCGAGCGACACGTTGTGCCGCGCGTCGAGCTCGATGAGGCGCGCGTCCGCCAGGGCGCGGAGCATGTCACGCGCCGTCGCCTCGCTGAATGACTGCGAGCGCGTCCCGCGTACGACGAGCACCGGACAGCGGATCTCGCCGATGCGATCCCACACCCAGCTGCCTTCGTCGCGCGTGTCCAGGATCTGCGCGAGCGCGTCCTTCGATGAGCGGAACACGAAGCCATCACCGTCCGGCGCGAGCAGCCAGCGCAGCCGGTTCCGGTACACGTCCTCGCTGAAGCCGGGTGATGTCTCGCGGATGGATCGGAGCGCCGACTCCTCGTCGGGGAAGCGGTCCGGACGTCCGAGCGACAGCCGGCGCGCACGGGAGCTGCCTTCCTGCTCGACGCGCGGCCCGACGTCGACGAGCACGAGCGCGCGGACGCGCTCGGGGTGCAGCACCGTGAGGGCGGTCGCGTGGAACCCGCCCATGGAATGCCCGACGACGAGCGGCCGCGCCATCGCCATCGCATCCATGACCGCGACGGCGTCCGCGGCGAAGTGATCGGGCGCGTATCCGGTCGCCGGCTTCTTGCTGTCGCCATGGCCGCGCGCGTCGTACGCGACGAGACGCAGGCGCCCCGCGATCTCCTCGGCCAGGAAGTCCCAGTAGCGCGCGTAGTTGCCGATGCCGTGCATGAGGAGCGTGTCCGGAGGATCGCCCGGCCACTCCCAGACTTTCAGTCCGTCGGCCATCGCGGAGCGCGGCATGCTCACAGCCTAGACTCGCGAGCGTCGTGATCGCCGACATGCGCGCGCTCGTCACGCATCGTCAGCTGCTGCAGGACTTCGCGTGGCGCGACCTGCGCTCGCGCTACAAGGGCACCGCGCTCGGCTTCGCGTGGAACTTCGCGATCCCACTGCTGCAGCTCGGCGTCTTCTACCTGCTGTTCGGCGTGCTCCTCGGCACGCGTCCGCACACCGCGAGCGGAGACCAGAACTACGCGGTCTTCCTGTTCGTCGGGCTGCTGCCGTGGACGTTCTTCGCGAACTCGCTCGGCGCGGGCGCCGCGTCGATCATCTCGAACGGCGCGATCGTGAAGAAGGTCCGTCTGCCGCTCCAGCTCCTGCCGGCGGCGAGCGTGCTCTCGAGCCTCGCGAATTTCTTGCTCTCGATGGTCGTGCTCTTCGCGGTGCTCGCGATCTTCGGCCCGCGTCATCCGGAAGGCGTGATCGTCCTCCCGCTCCTCGTGCTCATCCAGATCGTCATGAACCTCGGCTTCGCGTATCTCCTCGCAGCGGCGAACGTGTTCTTCCGCGACGTGCAGCACATCCTCGGGATCCTGCTCACGGCGTGGTATTTCCTCACGCCGGTGCTCTTCAGCGTCGAGATCGTCGCGAACAGGCCGACCGAGCGCGAGCTCCTCTATCTGAATCCGATGACGTCGATCGTCGTCTCGTATCAGCGCGCGTTGCTCGACGGGCTCGCTCCCGATTGGCCGCGCCTCGCGTACTCGTCGGTCTTCGCGGTCGTGATCTTCGCGCTCGGCTTCGCGTACTTCCGACGGTCGAAGGACGAGTTCGAGGAAGCGCTCTAGTTCGCGTTGTCGGGTGTTTGCCCGTCATCTCATCGGGCACTGATGGACTAGCCGATGGTGCAGCGGTGTTGTCCATAGTCCACCGCGAGTTCAATACGGACCGTCGCGAGGCGTCGATCCGGAAGATGCACTCCGGAGGCACTGGTGATGTCCAGGTCGGTGGGCGCTGGCAGAGGGGCGTCAGCACGAGTCTTGAGGTCGGTCACAACGGTCGTACTCGCCGTAGGGCTGGTCGCCGGGTCATCGCCGCTGACAACGCGGGCCGCTCAAGGCGACCTGGACGTGAGCTTCGGAACAGGCGGCGTCGTCGAGACGTCGGCAGGTAACGGTCGGAGCGCAGCCCACAGCATCGCTGTCCAGAATGACGGAAAGATCGTCGCGGTCGGCGCTGCATCAAGCGGTGGCTTTCTGATCGTCCGGCTGAACCCCGACGGGACGCCCGACGCGAGCTTCGGGACCGCTGGCAAGGTCACGTCGGACGTTGGGCTATTCGGCGTCGCCAACGCCGTCGCGTTGCAGGTAGATCGACGCATCGTCGTAGCGGGCACGACGGCGCCTGGCGGCTACTGCTGTCAGATAGCAGTAGCCCGCTACAACCCTGACGGTAGTCTGGACACGGGCTTCGACGGCGACGGCAAGCTGACCACTTACGTGGGAGGCATCACATCTGCGTACGGGGTCGCCGTGGACGCCGATGGCCGCATCGTCGTCATCGGCAGCACGTACAACCCGATCGGACCCTCTGGCGTGCTCGTCGTGCGCTACAACGCCAATGGAAGCCTCGATACGGGCTTTGGCGTCGGTGGCAAGGTGATCACCGACCTCGGGGGTTCGAGTTCGACAGGCGAAGCCGTGGCTCTTCGGTCGGATGGAATGATCATCGTCGCTGGCGCGGGCGGGCCATCCAGCGACTTTGCCGTCCTCCGCTATACGGCCAGCGGCGCGCTCGATCCAACGTTCGGAAGTGCTGGCGTTGTGCTCACCGACTTCGGCGGCTTCGACGCCGCTCACGATGTTGCGCTCGATTCGGTCGGGAGGATCGTCGCTGCGGGTCGCGGACATGAACGCTTCGCCGTGGCGCGCTACAGCGCTGATGGCGCACCCGACCTCAGCTTCGGGATCGCGGGCAAGGTAACGACACAGTTCTATGCGGAGAACATCGAGGAGGCCCGAGCGGTCGCGATACAGGCGGATGGCAAGATCATCGCGGGCGGTGCAGCGTTCCACAATTACAGCCGGGACTTCGCGATCGCTCGATACATGCCCGACGGTACCCTCGACCCGAGCTTCGGTGTGGCCGGCGAGGTGACGACTCACCTCGGTGACCGCGTGCAAGATGCGATCGAAGACCTTGCTCTTCAGGCTGACGGCATGATCCTCGCAGCCGGCGACCGTCAGTACTGCACGTCGCCCTGTGGCTTCGTTGTTGCTCGATATCTCGGCGACCGGATCGACCTCACCCCGCCTGCGATCAGCGTCGATCAGACGCCGAACGCAAATGCGAACGGGTGGAACAACACGGCGGTCGCGGTCACGTGGCACACCGAAGACCCCGAGAGCGGGATCTCTACCACGGTCGGTTGTGAGCCGACCGCGATCTCACAAGAGACGAGTCTGACGACACTCGTGTGCAGTGCGACGAACGGCGCCGGGCTGAAGGCATCGCTCAGTCATGACGTCCGGATCGACCTAACAGCACCCATCGTTGCCTACACGAACAATCTGGGCGCATATGAGATCGACGATGTCATCACGATCGTGTGCTCCGCATCGGACGCGCTCTCCGGCGTCGCGAACAGTGACTGCGCGGATATCTCCGGCCCTGCCTATGGCTTCGATCTCGGCAGCAATAACGTCACGGCATGGGCGATCGACCGAGCGGACAACCGTACGGACGTATCGACGTCGTTCACCGTCGCCGTCACCTATGGGAGCCTGTGCGGTCTGTCGAGGCAATTCGAGACGTCGCAAGATGTCGCCGACAGCATGTGCGACCAGCTGTTGGCTGCGGCGGCGGCCGATGCGCGCGGCGATGTGTCTGCGAAGACGGGCATCCTGAAGGGCTATGTCGCCCTCGTGCGAGCTCAGGCAGGGAAGTCGATCACGTCTATCGAAGCGGACCTGCTGATGCGATTCGTTTCCGCGCTTTGACGATCATGCCCGCGTGCCTGACTACGCGAGGGTGGTGAAGCCCGCCCGCTCGAAGTCGGTGTCGAACGCGAAGGCGCGGGAGATGCCGTGCTGACGCATGAACTCGAAGCTCACGAGGTCGACGAAGGAGCGTCGCGCAGACAGCGACGCGAGCAGCGACGCTATCGCGGCCGCATGCACGTCCTCGTCGACCGGCTCCGTCGTGACGACAGGCAGGAGCTCGAGCGCGAGCCGCCGTACTGATTCGCCGCGCAGACGCCGCTGGACGAGCGCGAGCGTCTCGACCACGACGTACTGGTGCGTCACGAGGTCCTCGGCGGGGCCGATGCGCTCGAAGATCGATCGAGCCCGCACATGTGCGTCGTCGTCGCCGTCGAGGAGCGCGAAGAGCGCGGACGTGTCGACGAATGCGGTCATCTGTTCCCTCGCCGGTCCTCCTCGTAGATCTCGGCGAGCTCGCGATCGTGCTCGACTGCGATGTCGTGCTTTCCGGAACGGAACTTCCCGACCACGGCGAGCGCGCGCTCGAACCGCTGTCGCCGCTCGGCATCGCCGCCGCGCGCCAGCCACGCGTCGACCGCGTCACGGATCACCGCCGACTCCGACACGTGGTGGCGCCTGGCCTCGCGACGGAGACCGGCGAGCTGTTGCCGCGTGAGCTGGACCTGCTTCCGCTCCATACCATCATGATGGTATAGGGGTCGCAAGCCGGCCGACCGGGGCCGCACTTCCATACACTCGGCGCGTGCTTGCCATCCGCGCGCAGCACGTCTCCAAGACGTACCGCGTCCGCCGCGAGCGGACCCGCACGCTCAAGGAATGGCTGCTGCGCCAATACGCGCCCGCGAAGGTCCTCGAGGCTCTCAAAGACGTGACCTTCGAGGTCGAGGCGGGGGAGACGTTCGGCGTCATCGGGCCGAACGGTTCGGGCAAGTCCACGCTCCTCAAGCTCATGGCGGGCACGTCGCATCCCACGAGCGGGACGGTGGAGGTGAACGGGCGTGTCTCCGCCCTCCTCGAGCTCGGCGCGGGCTTCCACCCCGACTTCACGGGACGCGAGAACGTGTTCCTCAACGCGTCGCTGCTCGGCCTCTCGCGCAAGGAGACCGAGCGCGTCCTGCCCGAGATCATCGCGTTCGCGGAGCTCGGCGACTTCTTCGACGCCGCGGTGAAGACGTACTCGTCCGGCATGTACATGCGCCTCGCGTTCTCCGTCGCCGCGTTCGTCGACCCGGACGTGCTCCTCATCGACGAGATCCTCGCCGTGGGCGACGAGTACTTCCAGCGCAAGTGCTACGCGAAGCTGAACGAGTTCCGCGCGAAGAAGAAGACGATCTGTTTCGTGTCGCACGACCTCGCCGCGGTCGAGCGCCTCTGCCGTCGCGGGCTTCTGCTCGACCACGGCGTCGTGCGCGCCGACGGAGACATCCGCCGCGTGCTCGAGGCCTACCACGAGCTCGTCGAGGCGCAGGAGGAGCACGCCCTCGCCTCGGCCGCGCCGCAGGGAGACCGCTGGGGGTCGGGCGAGGTGAAGATCGAAGACGTCGTCGTGCGCGCGGACGGTGCCGCGTCGCACGTCGTTCGCTCCGGCGGCCCGCTCGAGATCGCGCTCCGCTATCGCTCGGACGTCGAGCGCGACGTCGTGTTCGGCATCCTCATCTACCGCGACGACGGGCTGTCGGTCTACGGCACGAACACGAAGATCGACGAGGTGCCGGCGCGCGTCGGACGCGAAGGCACGATGAGCTTCTGCGTCGATCGTCTCGCGCTGCTGCCGGGGCGGTACGAGCTCGACGTGGCGGTATCGTCACCCGAAATGCACATGTACGACTACCACAGCAAGCGCTTCGCGTTCCGCGTCACGGGCGGCGCCGGTGAGATGGGAACGGCACGGATCGATCACCATTGGGAGGCCTCATGACCTCCGACCCCGGCTCGCCTCCGGCGGTGCCCGAGCGCGTCGACATCGACGCGCTCCTCGCCGAGGTCCGCGCCCGCGTCCGTCGCAAGCGTGAGCGCGGGATCTACTCCGCGGACGTCGATGCGATGCTCCGGGCGGAGCTCCCCGGTGGCGCGCGCCTGCTCGCGGACGACGTGAAGGATCCGATCGCCGCGCTCGCGCAGGCGCTCGACGAGGGCGTCGTGTACGACCCCACGAGCCACAAGCGCTTCGTCGGCGCGTTCATCACGCTCGGTCGCCGCGTCACGATCGGCCTCATCCGGTGGTGGGTCGCGGCGATCCTCGACCGCCAGGACCGTATCGACCGCCTCCTCGCGTCGGCGTACGACGTCGAGGGCCGCCTCGCGCCGCGCTTCGGCGAGCGTCTCGAGCGGCTCGAGCGCGAGTTCGAGCGGCGCCGCGAGCACGAGGTCGCGTCGAACATGCACTCGGGATACTTCCAGGCGCGCTTCGGTGGCACCGAGCCGGTCATCCGCGAGCAGGCGGAGCGCTTCCTCGACCTGTACCGCGGCCGGACGCGCGTCCTCGACATCGCGAGCGGGCGCGGCGTGTTCCTCGAGCTCATGCGCGACAACAGCATCGGCGCGTACGGCGTCGACCTGGACCAGCGCATGGTCGCCACGGCGCGCGAGCGAGGCTTCGAGGCGTTCGAGAGCGACGCCGTCGCGCACCTGCGTTCGCTGCCGGCGTCGTCGATCGACGGCGCGTTCGCGCGCCACATCGCGGAGCACATCCTTCCCGGCGACGCCGTCGAGATGCTGCGCGAGCTCCGCCGCGTCCTGCAGCCCGGCTCGCCGGTCGTGTTCATCACGCCGAACGTCTCGACGCTCACCGTGGGCGCGCACACCTTCTGGATGGACCCATCGCACCTTCGGCCGATCCCGCCCGACCTCTTCCAGTTCTGGCTCGAGCTCGAGGGGTTCGTCGACGTGTCCACCGTCACGTTCGAACCGAGCACCGAGCACCTCTCCGAGGACGTGAGCGACCCGGTCGTGCGCGAGAACGTCAGGCTGCTGAACCGGACGCTCTTCGGCGACCGCGACTACGCGGTCATCGGCCACCAGCCGAGCGCATGACGACAGCCGGCCGACGCGTTCGCGCCGTCCACCAGTTCCATCCGATCCTCAGCGCCGGCGATGCGATGAGCGATCACATCTTCGCCCTGCGGTCGCGGTTCCGTAGCTGGGGCTACGAGTCCGACGCGTTCTGCGTCGAAGCCAAGGGCGAGGTCGCCGCCGAGACGCGCCCGTACCGCGAGCTCTTCCGTGGCACGACTCCTGATGATCTCCTCGTCCTGCACTTCTCCATGGGCCACGAGGTCTACGACCAGCTCGCGAAGCTCCGCGCGCGGAAGGCGCTCGTCTTCCACAACATCACGCCGCCCCAGTTCTTCATCGGCGTGAACTCGCACGCGGCCGCCTACGCCCGGCTCGGGCACCGCCAGCTGAAGGCGCTCGCGCCGAAGATCGACATGGCCATCGGCGTCTCGGAGTTCGATCGGCGCGCGCTCGTCGAGGCGGGCTACGCGAACACGGCAACGGTGCCGATCCTCATCGACTGGTCGCGCCTCGACGTCGAGCCCGCCGAGGACGTGCGCGGTCTGCTGCACGGGATCAAGACGAAGCTCCTCTTCGTCGGCCGCATCTCGCCGAACAAGCGCCAGGACGATCTCATCCGCATGCTCGCGTACTACCGGCGCTGCATCGACCCCGACGCCATCCTCATCCTCGTGGGGTCGCATCGCGACCAGCCGGAGTACTACTCGCGTCTGAAGGCGCTCGCGGAGAGCCTCGGCCTCACCGGCGCCGTTCGCTTCACCGGCACCGTCACGAACGCGGAGCTCGTCGCGTACTACCGCGAGGCCTCGTGCTTCGTCTCGCTCTCGGAGCACGAAGGCTTCGGCGTGCCGCTCCTCGAGGCGATGTACCTCGGGACGCCGGTCGTCGCGTTCGACGCCGCCGCAGTCGGCGAGACCGTCGATCGCGCCGGCGTGCTGCTGCCGCGAAAGGATCTCGCGGAGGCCGCCGAGGCGTGCGCTCTCGTGAACGAGGATCTCGGTTGGCGGCAGCGGCTCGTCGATGCGGGCCACGAGCGCGTGAAGGCGTTCGATCCCGACACGGTGGCGGCGCGTACGCGCGAGGCGCTCGGGCTGTGAGGCGGCTCGAGACGGTCCATCAGTTCCACCCGACCATCGCGTATGGCGACGCCGTGAGCAACGACTGCCTCGAGCTCCAGCGGCTCTTCTGGGCGTCGGACGTGCGCAGCGATCTCTTCGCGGAGGAGGCGAAGCCCGAGGTCGCCGCGCTCGTCGGTGACTGGCGCGACCTCGAAAGGCTGCCGAAGGATGCGCTCCTCCTCATCCACCACTCGATGGGGAACGACGTCATCGAAGAGGTGATGAAGCTCCCGCAGCGCAAGGCCGTCGTCTACCACAACATCACCCCCGCCGAGAACTTCGCGGGCATCAACGAGCACGCGATGCGCTACAGCGAGCTCGGGCGCGCGCAGCTCGCGCGTCTCGCGAACGTCTGCGAGTTCGGATTCGGGGACAGCGAGTTCAACCGCGTCGAGCTCGCCGAGGCGGGCTTCGCGAAGACGGCGGTCGTCCCGATCCTGTACGACTGGGAGGCGTTCGACGTCGCGCCCGATCCGGCGGTCGCGCGCGCGCTCGCGGACGAGCGCACGAATATCGTCGTCGTCGGCCAGCTCCTCCCGCACAAGCGGACCGTGGACGCCGTGTCCGCGTTCGCGCGGTACCGCCGGCGCGATCCCGCGGCGCGCCTCTTCGTTGTGGGCTCGTCCGCCATGTCCGGCCCGTACCTGGACCAGGTCATGGACCGCATCGGCGACGAGGGGCTCGAGGACGCCGTGACGGTCACCGGCAGCGTCACCGCGGAGCAGCTCGTCGCGTACTACCGCGGCGCGACCGCGCTCCTCGCTCTTTCGGCCCACGAAGGCTTCGGGGTGCCGCTCATCGAGGCGATGCGGAGCGATCTCCCGATCGTCGCACGGAACGCGACCGCGATCCCCGAGACGGTCGGCGACGCCGCGCTGCTGCTCGACGATGCGTCGTCCGAGGCCGTCGCGGACGCGCTCGAGCGTGCCGTCCGCGATCGCGACCTGCGCGCCGACCTCATCGAGCGTGGACGCCGGCGCCTCGAGGACTTCGGCCGCGACGCCGTGCGCGGACGTCTGAAGACCGCGCTCGCGTCCTTCGGTTACGAGCTGCCCGACGAGCGCAAGAAGAACGTCGTGGTGATGTCGAGCGACCAGCGCTGTGGCATCCACGACTATTCCGTCGCCGTCTGCGGCGGGATGCGGAGGCGCGGCCATCACGTCACCTTCGTCGGCGTGCGCCACGTCGATACCGCGGACCTCTTCGACAAGCTGCGGTACATCCGTAAGGACGTAGAGGTCGTCCTCATCGAGCACGAGGCCGGCGTCTTCCGCGACGTGCCGCTCGTGCGCGCGCTCATCGATCTGAAGCGCCGTGGACATGCCGTCATCCTCTCGTTCCACGAGCTCGAGCCCGAGAAGTTCCATCACTACCGGAAGATCTCGAACGCGCTCCACTACCGCCCGAGCTACAACGCGATCCTCGAGGCGGTCCGTCTCCCATACGTCGCGCTGCGCATCGCCGAATGGTTCGTGCGCTACCGCGTGATCCTGAGCCTCTTCGGGGCGCTGCCGGACCGGCTCGTCGTCCACGGGAAGCGCTCCGCCCTCTGGCTGCAGCTGCTGACGAGGCGCGTCGACAAGCGCGACCAGTTCCCGCTCCTCGTCATGCCGCTCGAGAACACCGAGCTGCCCCGCGATGCGTCGGAGAAGCGCGCGCTGCGCGAGCGGCTCGGCCTGCCCGCGGACCGCTTCATCTTCATCTCACCCGGCTTCTTCTTTCCGCGTAAGCGCTTCATCGAGGTGATGCAGGCGCTCCCGACGGATGCGGTGCTCGTGCTCGCGGGGACCCGCTCCGAGCGCGAGCCTCGCTACTTCGACGAGGTGATGGCGGAAGTGCCGAAGCACCCCAACGTCATCGTCAACAACGACTACGCGGCGATGGGCGAGTTCGTCGCGGCCTCGGACTGCGTCGTCCTCTTCTACCAGGACGTCTTCCAGAGCGCGGTGGTGACGCAGGCGGTCTGGGCGGGTGTCCCCTGCATCTTCTCCGGCGCGGAGGGGTTCGCGCCGTACG
This sequence comes from Candidatus Limnocylindria bacterium, assembly GCA_036518215.1. Classification (GTDB taxonomy): domain Bacteria; phylum Chloroflexota; class Limnocylindria; order P2-11E; family P2-11E; genus CF-39. Next base: position 4,919 of record DATDNP010000142.1, on the reverse strand, counting down.
CCGCCGCCGGGCTCGTCGCGAAGGACACCGCCGAGCTCGCGGCCGCGATGCGCGCGATCCGCACGCCCGCGACCTACGCGCGGCTTCTGCGGAGCGTCCGCATCCTGCGGCGCCTCCTCGCGCCTGAGCGGATCGCCGAGCGCTATCTCGCGGGTGTGCACCGGTGAGGATCCTCATCGTCGTCCAGCGCTACGGCGCGGACGTCGTCGGTGGGTCCGAGAGCCACGCGCGCTCGACCGCGATGCGGCTCTCCCTCTCGCACCACGTCGAGATCGCGACGACGACCGCAAGCGACTTCTGGACCTGGGCGTCGCACTATCCCGCCGGCGACGACGAGGTGGACGGCCTGCGGGTCCGCCGGTTCCCGGTCGCGTCGGGCCGCAGTCCCTCGTTCAAGGAGATCGAGGATCGCCTCGTCTTCGGCCAGCACAGCCTCGCCGACGAAGAGCGCTGGCTCGCCGCGCAGGGACCGCACTGTCCCGAGCTGCTCGAGTTCCTGCATCGCGAGGGCCGCAGCTACGACGCCGTGCTCTTCTACACCTACATCTACGAGCCCACCGCGCTCGGGCTGCGCATCGTCCCCGAGCGCAGCGCGCTCATCTCGACGGCGCACGATGAATGGCCGCTTCGCTTCGCGCCGTATCGCGCGCTCTTCCAGATGCCGCGCGCGTTCGGCTTCCTCACGCCGGAGGAGCGCGACGTCGTCCACGGCGTCTTCCACAACGGGCACATCCCATACGAGGTCATCGGGGTCGGCATGGATGCGCCGCCGGAGGATCGCGACGCGTCGTACCGCACGCGCTTCCCCGCCGGACCGCTCGTCGTCTACCTGGGGCAGGTCCGTGAGGGGAAGGGCGTGGGCGAGCTGCTCGACGGGTGGACCGCCTATCGCGACGGCGGCGGGCGCGGCACGCTCGCGCTCGCGGGTGTGCAGCGCATGGAGATCGCATCGCGCGACGACGTCGTCGCTCTGGGGCGCGTGAGCGACGAGGAGAAGTGGTCGCTCCTCGCGTGCGCGGACGTCCTCGTGCTGCCGTCGCGTCTCGAGAGCCTGGGCATCGTCCTCCTCGAGGCGTGGCAGGTCGGCACGCCGGTGCTCGTGCCGAGCGCCAACAAGGTGACGAGCGGACAGGTCACGCGCTCCGGCGGTGGCTGGGTCTACGACGACGGCGCGTTCGCGCCCGCTCTCGCGGGGGCGCTCGGCGCGGGCCGCGCTCCCGGCGAGTCGGCGCGCCGCTGGGTGCGCGAGGAATGCTCGTGGGAGTCGTTCGATCGGCGGCTCGGCCGTCTCCTGGAGCTCGCGGCCGCATGAGGCCGCCGCTGCTGGTCGTCGTCCAGCGCTACGGAGAAGGCGTCGCTGGCGGCGCCGAGGCGCACGCCCGCGAGCTGACCCGCCGTCTCGCTCCGCATCTCGACATCGAGGTGCTCACGACGACGGCGCAGGACTACCGGACCTGGGAGAACCACTTCACCGCAGGGATCGAGTGGGTCGACGACGTTCCGGTGCATCGCTTTCCGGTGCTGCGACCACGGGCGTGGGACTTCAAGCTGTACGAACGGCGCGCGTTCGCCGAGGGCCACACGCTCGAGGACGAGCGCATCTTCGTCGACCAGCAGGGCCCGTACTCGCCGGAGCTCCTCGAGTACCTGTGGCGCAGGGGGCGCGATGTGCCGCACGTGCTCTTCTTCACGTACATCTATTACCCGACCGTCCGCGGCCTGCCGATCGTCCCCGAGAAGGCGGTGCTCGTGCCGACCGCGCACGCGGAGCCGGCGCTCCTCCTGTCGATCTACGAGCCCGTGTTCCACGCGCCGCGCGCCATCGCGTTCAACACCGAAGAGGAGCGCGCGCTCGTGCATCGCCGCTTCAGGAACGAGCGTGTCCCGAACGACATCCTCGGCGTCGGCGTCGACGTCCCGGCGGATCGATCAGCGGACCGCTTCCGCCAGCGCTTCGGGATCGAGGGTCCGTTCGTCCTCTACGTGGGCCGCGTCGTCGAGAGCAAGGGCTGCCGCGAGCTGTTCGGGCACTGGGAGCGCTGGCGTCGCGCGCAGCCCGAGCGACGCGTCACGCTGGTCCTCGCGGGCCAGGCGGAGATGGCCATCCCTCGCCGCGAGGACGTGCGGCACATCGGCATCGTGAGCGACGAGGAGAAGTACGACGCCTACGAGGCGTGCACCGCCGTCGCGGTGCCCGAGCTCCTCTCCTCGATGTCGATGGTCACGCTCGAATCGTGGGCCTGCGGCCGGCCGGTCATCTCGGACGCGGCGTCTCCGGTCGTGTGGGGCATGAGCCGGCGCTCGGGGGGCGGGCTCGCGTATCGCTCCGCGGCCGAATTCGGCGAGATCGTCGAGATGCTCGTCGACCAGCCCGATGTCGCGCGCACCCTCGGCGCGTCGGGGAAGCGGTTCGTCGAGAGCACGTATACGTGGCCGCGGATCATCGAGACGTACCTCGACCTGTTCGCCGAGGTCCGGATGCGCAACGCCTAGCCCTGGCGATGCATCGCGAAGTCGATGCGCAGCGTCCCGGTGACGTAGCGCGCGGGCGCGTTCTCGGTCTTGTAGCCCTTCAGCGTGAAATAGACGGCGAATTGTCCGGGTGACGCGGACCACGGGTTGATCATGTCGACCGCGTAGTTCCCCTCGGCGTCGGTCGTGCCCCAGCAGCGCGAGCCCGGGATGCCGAGCGTGACGCAGACGTCCTTGAGGGGCGCGCCCGTCGCCGCGTCGGTCACCTTTCCATACACGCCGAGCGTCGTGTTCGGCGGCGTGGGGTCCACCGTGCTCGCCGGCTGCTGCTGCTGCGAGCAGCCGGCGATGAGCAGCGCGGTGAGCATCGCTGCGCCGACGCGTGCGAGCACGGGCCGAGTCTACGGAGCGAACGCCGTCGCGGTAAGCGCTACCGTGCTTCCCGTGAGCTTCCCGACACGCGTGCGTCGGCGCCTCGGCCGACTGCTCCGCCGTCGTCCCGCCCCTGCCGTGGATCTCTCCGCGCCCTGGCGTTCGCCGTTCCCGCGCGAGGCGAGCCGCGAGGACGTGTACTACTGCTTCCGTCTGCTGCTCGGGCGCAATCCGAATCGCGAGGAATGGCCCGGGCACACCGGCAACGTCGGTCGCGACATCGACGCCCTCGTCCGCTCCTACATCAGCTCGCTCGAGTTCATGCGGCGCGCCGACACGCTCTCCGGGCACCAGCTCAACGAGAAGATCCAGCTCAAGCGGACAAAGGACTTCGCGATCTACGTCCAGGAGGAGGACGAGCAGGTCGGGCGGCACGTGCTGCGCGACTCGTACGAGCCGAACGTGACCACCGTGTTCCGCCGCTACGTTCGACCGGGCATGCAGGTGCTCGACATCGGCGCGAACATCGGCTACTTCACCATGCTCTCCGCGTCGCTCGTCGGGCCGAGCGGCGGTGTCTTCGCGATCGAGCCGAATCCCGACTCGGTGAAGCTGCTCGAGGCGAGCCGGCGCGAGAACGGCTACGAGAACGTTCGGATCTTCCAGGTCGCAGCGGGACGCGCGCCCGGGCTCCTCGTGCTGAACCGCGCGTCCAGCAACGCCATGACCTCGGCGGTGCCCGAGGCCGTCTCGCACCTGGTCCGCTCGACGACCGTCCCGAGCTTCCGCATCGACGACCTCGTCCCGTCGGACGTGAAGATCGACTTCATCAAGATCGACGTCGAGGGTGCCGAATACAACGCGCTCCTCGGCGCCCGTGCCCTCATCGCGCGCTCTCGCCCCACGATCGTGAGCGAGTTCAGCCCGAAGACGATGCCCGGCATCTCCGGGATCGACGGGATGGGCTACCTGCGGTTCCTCCTCGACGACCTCGGCTACCAGCTGTCGGTCATCGACCCGGAAGGCGGCCTCGTGCACTGTGGCGGCGACGCCCAGCGCGTCATGGACGCGTACGACGCGAGGGGCACGGACCACATCGACCTCTTGCTCGACTGAGCGCCCATACTCCATACAGATGGCCGGACGCCGCGGCAACGGTCCCGAGTGGGGGAACATCGACTGGTCGAACTTCGACCTGCGCCAGATCGGCGGCGGCCGCGGCGTGAACGCGCCACGCCCCCCGACTCGCCGGGCGACGATCATCTCGATCCTCTTCATCCTCCTGCTGCTCCTCCCGATCCTCTTCGGGCCGCTCGTCTCGTTCCTCACCGATCTCCTGTGGTTCCGAAGCCTGCATCTCGAGGACGTCTTCCTGCGGCGGTACACGGCGGGGTTCTGGGCCTTCGTCGCGTTCGGCCTCCTCTTCTTCGTCATCGCGCTGCCCAACCTGTATCTCGCGCTCCGGCCGCAGGTGCCGCGCGTCGTCATCGAGGCGAACCGCTCCCGCCCGTCGGCGCTCGCCGGGACGCTGCGGTCGATGTGGATCCTGCTCGTGCCGGCGTTCTTCTTCGGGCTCGCCGGCGGCGATCAGTGGGACGCTCTCCTCCGCTGGCTGAACGCGGTGCCGTTCGGCGTCACCGATCCCGTCTTCGACAAGGACATCGGGTTCTACTTCTTCACCCTGCCGGTGCTCGACTTCGTGCGCGGCTGGGCGATCGCCGCGGTGCTCGTCGTCGCGGCGGGTGTCGTCCTCATCTACGTGCTGCGCGGCGTCATCGGCGTCGCGACGGACACGATCGCTCGACGGGACATCGCCGTCGCGGGACGCACCGCGCTCGCGCTCGCGCGTCCGGCGCGGGCGCACCTCTCGATCCTCGGCGGGATGTTCCTGCTCCTCATCGCCTTCGGCTACGTCATCGATCAGTGGGACCTTCTCATCCGACAGGACGTCGTCCTCACCGGCGCGGGCTACACGAGCGTGAACGCGCGCATTCCCGCGCTCACCGTCCTCGCCTTCATCGTCGGCATCGCGGCGCTCGCGTGCTTCGCGAACGCGCTCGCGCGCACGGTCTGGG
>DATDNP010000141.1:0-14242 GCA_036518215.1 Candidatus Limnocylindria bacterium | reverse complement strand
GGTGCTCGGTTCGCCCAGGTCGGATGGCTGAAGACTCCGAGTGGCGCGGCCCCGAATCCATACAACCCTTTCGTCTTCGTACAGATGACGGGTTCGGACGGGTCACCATTTCAGCCGTTCTTTTACGCTCAGATCGCGCCGCCGGACAGCTACTTCTATCAAGTCTCCACTGATCGCGCCGGAAACTGGACGTTCTACGAAGGGATACCCGGCAGCGGGAACCCGCCGACTGTCCTTTCTTCACCCCAGGGCGTCAATTGGGCGCCGACGAACCATCAGGCATTCAGTGAGGTACACAACTATTCCGGCGACCAGCTGGCCGGTGACACCACGGCTCATACGACGTTTAGGGATATCAATTGGTCGGACGGAAGTGCTTGGTACGGTTCGGGCTTTGGAGGCACGAGCAATCCGTATCAGGCTGGTACGCCGCAGCCGTCGACGTACCCGGACCGTGGCGCAGCAGGCTTCGACGCACTCACATATACGGACGGGAGTGACTTCGACACATGGGACGCACGATGCCCGTAGGACGCCTCTCGGGGACGCTTGTACTGATACTGATGATCGGGGGAGCCCTCGCATACATGGGGCAGGCGCACATTGCCAATGGGAGCGCCGGCTCATCTGGTCAATTCGCGGTCGAACAGACACGCGCCGTCGCTTCGGTTGCTGCGGTTGACGTGGGCGAGTGCGCGCGTGACGATGCGACTTTCGCTCCAACTACGTTGCCGGCCGGCACGGTGAGCGACGCGGCGGCACGGGCGAAAGTCGCGGAACTCGGAGCGTCAGGCGCACCCGCGATCGTCGCGCCGGTGCTCGCGACTGTCGGCGTCAAACCTGGGCAGGCGCCCACGCAGGCCACGATTCAGAAGGATCAGCACGGTGCGTCGATTGCCGCACGTCCCGCCTGGGTGGTGGTCTTTAGGAACCAGCACATCCTGGTTCCGAGCGGCTCGGCGCTAGCAGCCCAAAAGACGGAGCACTACATAGGCAGCGTTCTCGGCATCGTGGATGCCTCGACGGGTGAGTTTCTCAAAGGCTGGGGCTGCTCCTGGGCTCCCTGACACGTCCCGCCGCACTCCAGTGATGCGTTTCCCCGGATGACGCAGTCGAGTAAGGGGCGCCGGCGGCACCGGACGCCACGGGATTTGCCGGCGACGACCTGGGCTCTTGGGCTCGCATCTACGCGCTGAGCGCGGCGAGCTCCCTCTCCATCGCCGTGGCCAGCGCCTTTCGCGCATCGAGTGCGACGTTCGGCATGCGCCGACGCAGGTCGAGGAAGTCGTTGAGCACGGCGGTGAGCTCGCGCTCTTCGGATCTGCTCACGTCACGCCGCGTTGCGCGCGCGATCCATGGAGCCACATCGCCCCATCGCCAGATGCGCTGACCGCTCGCGAACGTGGCCAGCGGCGTAGGGAATGGGCCGAGATCGCGGTTGCGCTCGCCGTCGACGTAAAGGTTCACGGCTTGGCGGGTGAGCTCGGCGCGGCGGGCGATCTCCGCGGCGCTGACGAGTGCGTCTTCGTCCGAAGCGAGCTTACGCACGCCGATACCTTGAGGAGCGCGGTCGAGTTGTTCGATCGCTGATAGCACCGCGCTCGCGTAATCCGGCGCCTCGCGATCGAACTCCGCGTACCAACCGCTGTCGTCGGAGCCAAAGCTCGCCTCGGAGTCGGTCAGCCCATAGAGCGCGTCGAGCTCGGCGTCGGTCGGCTCGTGCGCGACCTCGAGCAAGAGACGGAAGTTGTACTCGGTCATCTCCGCGCTCCTCCTTCGCCGGCTTCGCGGTCCTCGGCGTGTTTGCGTTCCCATGTCACCCACGCCGCTCGCAATCGCCTGGCCTCGTTGCCTGGGCTCTTCGGTGTGCTGTTGATCGAGATCTGGTGTCCGCGTGCTCCGCAGTTGCAGTAGATGCGGCCCCATACGTGGCCGTGATGTACGACGGCGATGCGGACCGGCTTCTCGCCCAGGTCCTCGAGCGCCGCCTCCACCTCAGGCTTTGGGTGTTTCTCCCGCCCAGGCATCCTACCGGCTCCTGTTGTCAGTTGTCAACAGCCGCTCCGCCGGTGGCGATTGGGAGTAAGCAAGCGTGCGGTCGTCCTCGATTGAGCGCAGCGCGCTCGGCGCTTCCACCGTCTGTCCAGTGCGCTGCGACCACGCTCCGAGCTGTGCGCTGGCCTCTTCTAGGGTCTCGACGATCCTCACAAGCCGCGCGAGCTCTCCCCGCCGCCGTGCAGTCGCCGCCGCCACAGCATTGCCGTCCCGTCGAAGCAATGCCGCGATCTCGCGCAAGGAAAGGCCGTCGCGCCGCCACTCGCGGATCTTGACGAGCACATCGACCTGCTCAACAGAGAACAGCCGCCAGCCGCCCTCTGCGCGCTCGACATCACCGAGCAGACCAAGTCGGTCGTACCAGCGGATCTGGAATGCCGACAGCCCGCTCAGGCGCATCGCCTTTCGCACGGCTCAGACCCTAGCCCAGCGCCGGTGACGAGACGCGACCCCACTCCGCGGTACTTCTTGCACCTTTGACGTGTCTCAGCCGTCTCATAGAGCCGTGGCAGATAGGTCCTTGCACCCTGACCTGACGAGTAGCGTACGGTCGCCGACCGTGTCAGACCCCGTCCCGACGCGTGCGGACATCCTCGCCGCCGCCGACCGGCTGCTGCGGCTTGTGGCTGAGCTGAACCTCGATACCAATCTGCACGGTCTTTCGGGTTCAGCCGACGAGCCCAGCGCCTTTCCGCGGGCAGGAAGCACGCGCGGATGCGCACCGGCGCCTCCGACGGAACGTGCGAGGTGAACGTGATGGCAGGGAAGGCGCGCATCGTCAGGGCGGCGCTGCGCCGTTTTGGCCTGGTTCCCAAGACCGAGGCGCGCGACGTGCTCAAGACACTCGTGACCGCGTCGTACATCCGCGTATCGTCCGAGCGTCAGGGCAAGCGCTACGGGCCGGCTTCGCAGCGCGAGGACATCGCGGACGCGGTCGACACATACGGCCTCCAAACGCCGCAGTTCGAGTTCGAGGATCACATCTCCGCGAAGGGCGAGGTCGTGCGCACCGACTTCGTACGCATGATCGCGTTGGCCCGGGCCGGACTCTTCCAGCTCCTGCTGATGGGGCGCGTAGACCGCTTTGCGCGCAACGAGCGCGAGGCGTGGAACTTCCTCGAGGAGCTCATCGCCGCGGGCGTCGTTGTCTACTTCTGCGACGAGGACGCTGCTGCAGGTCTCGACGAGGACTGGGAAGACTCCGTCAGCGAAGAGATCAGCATGGCAGCGGCGGTCAGCCGAAAGATCGGTCGCAACGTGCGCAAAGCACGCCGGCAGCAGCGCAAGCGCGGCGAGTTCGTCGGCTGCGTCCCCGATGGCTGGCGCCGGACGCCGAGCCGCGGACTTGAATTCGATCCCGAGCGCATCAAGCTTCCCAAGCGAATCGTCGCGCTCGCGCTCAAGAACAAGTACAGCAACGTCGAGATCGCGCGCAAGGTGACGGAGGAGGGCTTCCGCACGCGCCGCGGCGGCTTCGTTAACAAGGTCTACGTGCGCGATCTGCTCCTCAACCCGATCCTTTACGGCGCGTGGCATCGCAACACGGAAGACGGCCGCAACGGGCCGCGCTACGCGGTCGACGAGGGCAGATGCCAGCAGCTCATCACGAAGAAGCAGTTCCAGCGCATCGGCGCGAACATGCACAAACGTGCGCGCACCCACCTCAGCGCGAAGAAGCAGCACCACGTGTATCCGCTGAAGGAAGTGCTCCGCTGCGGCGAGATCAATCCGGCGAAGAATGCGATCTGCGGCGCGGAGTTTGGTGGGCACTCGTACACGTACACCGTCGGCGACGAGAAGCGCTCCTGCGTCTCGTATCGCCACAAGATGCAGGGATGCTCGCCGAACCCACATGCCAAGAAAGCGACGTTCACCGATAAGGGCGTCGTCGCGCAGCTCACCGCTGTGATCCGTCGTTTGGCGCTTCCAGACGACGCGCTGGCGATCGTCGCGGAATACATGCGCGAACAGCTCGAGCGTGCTGATCCCATGCGCGAGAAGGAGCGCATTCGCCTGAAGCAGGCGATCGCCCGCGAGCACCAGTCCTACCGCGCGGGCGGGTACGGCGAGGATCCCGACGCCGCGGCGATCGAACGGGACAAAGCCATCGCGCCGCTGCAGGCCGCGCTCGCCGCGCTGCCGGAACCGGCCGATGTGCGGCCGGAGCAGATGCAGGTCATCCGCGACCTGCCGCGGCTCTGGGTCGAAGGCGACGACGAGACGCGTCGCCAACTCGCCGAGGAGCTGTTCGAAGCCGTGTACCTGGTCCGTCCGAACGACGGGCCCATCAACCCGAAGACCGGGAAGCCACGTCGCCGCGGTCTGGCGCTCATCACGAGAGTGGTGCTCCGGCCCGAGTACGCGGCACTCTTCGCCCTCGCGCTCCCGGCCGAGGTCACCGGCGCCGACCTGCCCGTCGTTAAGGGTGACTCGGAAGGTCGGTCTTGCCGACCCAGCCGAACCGCCCTCATCGTCGACGGCGTCGCGGAGCTGCGCGCGTGGCTCGCTGGTCGCGGCGAGGGCCCGGGCACGGAGGCGGCGTAGATGGCCGCTCGACGCGAGGTTGATACCCCTCACGGCCTGAACCAGCGCGTCCGCGCGGTCAAGACAACTGCGTATGGCGCAGACGAAACGTACGCAGCAGCCGCGGATCGCGGTCGAGATCGAGGACGCGCAGGAGCAAACGTCGGCCGCGCTCGCGAAGTGGCTCGCCGAGGTCGCGCTCGAAGCGCGCGTTCAGGACGACGCTGATGCCGCGTAGCAGCGCCGGCGGCGATGAGCCGCGCAAGAGCGTCGCCGAGGTCAAAGCCGAGCTGCGTCCGCTCTGGGAGTCGTTCGCGCAGCCGGCGAGCGAACGCGTCGGCGCGATCTACATCCGCGAGAGCCACAAGGATTCGCTCGCGGGTCTTTCGCCCGCGACGCAGCTGCGCGCCGTGCTCGAGCGCGCCGGGCGCGACGGCGTGCGCATCCCGTGGGAGCACGTCTTCATCGACAACGTGACCGGCAAGACCGACCGCCGGCCGGACTTCCTGAGCCTCATGGACCTCGGTCGCGACGGGCGCATCACGGACGTGTACCTCTTCCACTCCTCGCGCTTTGCGCGCAACGTCGCGATCGCCAAGCGCTACAAGGAGGAGCTGCGCGGGCGCGGGATCAGCGTGACCCAGCTCAATCTCCCGATCGACACCACGACAGCGTCCGGCAAATTCATGGAGACCGTCGCCGAAGCGGTCGACCAGTTCCATTCGGACACCACATCCGAATGGGTGAGCAGCGTGCTGCGCGACAAGGCCGAGCAGGGTGGTCATCTCGGGCGGCTTCCCGAATACCTCGTGAAGAACCCCGACGGGTCGATCACGCATCACCCGGTCCTCGCGCCGATCGTCGCCGAGGGCGCGGCGCGCTACGTGCGCAACGCCGACGGCAGCGACGTGAGCTTCGCCGACCTCGCCTGCTGGTCGACGAGCAAGGGCCACCGAACGCCGCACGGCAGCGCACTCGACGACGAGTGGTGGCGCAACGTGCTCGCGCAGCCGCAGGTCGCTGGCTACATCGGCTACAAGTGGAAGCGCCGCCGCGGCGAGGTCCGCCTCGTCAAAGCGAGCTGGGACGAGATCATCCCACTCGCGATGTTCACGCAGATACAGCAGCTGCGCTCCGAGCGCACCCGCGTCCCGGGCAAGGCGGCCACTCAGCACGTGTACGTGCTGAGCGAGGTCGCCCGGTGCGTATGCGGTGGCGCCGTGACCGCATCGAGCAAGGGGTACATGCGCTGCCGCGCGGCCGCGCAGCATCGCGGCTGCTCACAGCCGGGTGTGCGTGCCGAGGTGCTGGAGACGCAGTTCGGTGGATGGGTGACGGAAGCGCTGCGGACAACGAAGGAGCTCGAGCGCGACGCGCTCGCGATCGTCGAACAGCGTGTCGGCAGCCAGCGCAACGCCTCGACCGCCGAGCGGATCCAGCGCGCACTCGGTCAGCTGCACAAGCAGCACGAGTGGGGCACGCTCGACGACGCGACGTATCTGGCCGAGGTGCGTGCGCTCAGGACGCAGCTCAGCGCGCTCGCGCCGAGCACAGATGCGCGTGTCCTCGCCGAGGCGGTGCGCGTCGTGTCGTCGTTCGCAGCGACCTGGGAGGCCGCCTCAGCCGAGCGTCGTCAGGAATTCGCGCGCCGCTTCTTCGCGAACATCGTCGTCGAGGACGGTTGGATCGTGAGCGTGCGGCCGAAGCCCGAGCTCGTGCCGCTTCTCGCTGCGCGCGTCGCACAGGACGTGCGACGCAGCGGTCCCGACCGGATTCGAACCGGCGATCTCGTCCTTGACAGGGACGTATGCTAGGCCGCTGCACCACGGGACCGAACGCAAACGAAGCGCGTTTTCGCGCGCTCCCCTTGCCCTTCCATTCTGACAGATACCCGCTTCGTGGTCCGCTCTTCCGGCTCAGTGCGCTTTCAGGCCGAGAGCGACGGCTCCCCTCGACGAGCATCTGCGCCCAGCGCGCCCGTCCCTGGCACGCGCGCTACGCAGGCGGGCGCGCGTAGCCAGCCGCGAGGAGAGGGGAGCCGGCGCGAGAGGCCGAGTCGCGCGAACGAACGAGCGGATAAAAAAGAGGCGGGGAGTGCGCTTCCTTTCACTCCCCGCCCCGCCGGTGTGGCCGAAGTCAGTCGCTAGCTCGCTGCGGCGAACGCTCCCGGTCGCGCGACACGTCGCGTGACCTCATTCACGAGGCGGCTCGTCCTGCCAAGTCCACCAAGCGTGAAGTCCAGGCCCGCGTCCCGTAGCTCCTCGTACCCAAGCCCGCGATACAGACGGTTGCCCGCCACGTAGCACATCTCGTCGTAGAGGAAAGGCCATCCGGCGCCGCGCCGTTCGAAGCAGAACAAGATGAAATCGATCGCCACCTGGGCGATACGCTCGTCCAACCCCGCGACCTCCCCCCATGAACGACCGGCGCATCATCCGATGGACGAGGGCGCGTCCACAAGGTTCTTGTCCACGGAACGCTCCACAACTTCATCCACAACGACGACGAGGGGTTGTCCACAGACTCATCCACAATCGCGGCGCTCACGGACCTCGTCGCTCGCGGTGATCGCTGAATCTGCGCCGTTCTTTCACATCTTTCGCGCTGGCGCGATCGAGCGCGCTGTCGCCGAACTTCTCGCGTACAGCATCGAGCGCGACGTTCAGCCGTGTTACACGGGCGTGGTCGAAGAGGCCGAGCTGTTGTCCGGATTCGAGACCGGAGGCCGAGACGCCGATGAGTCGCACCGGGCTCGTGCGTCCCGCGTCGCGATCTTCGGCGAGCGCCTCGCGCAGCAGGTCGAGCGCGGTGCGGTAGATGGTGAGGTCGTCGTCGGTCGCGGTCGCAAGCGTGCGCTGGCGCGAACGCGTGTCGAATGGCGCGACACGAAGCTTCACCGTGATGGTCCGGCCGCGCAGATCGTGCGCCCGCAGTCTCCGGCCGACGCCCTCGGAAAGCCGCAGCAGCGTGCCTTCGATGGTCGCGCGCTCGAGCGTGTTGCGATCGAAGGTGTGCTCGTGCCCGATCGACTTCGGCGCCATGTCCGGCTCGACGTCGTCGTCGTCGATGCCGTGCGCGCGCTCCCAGATCGCGCGGCCGTGCTCCCCGAGCCGCGACTCGAGCGTGCTGACATCCGACCGCGCGAGATCGCCGATGGTGCGCATGCCCCAGCCTTCGAGCAGCTCTCGGGTCTTCGGGCCCACGCCCCAGAGCCGCGCCAGCTCGAGCGGCGCGAGGAAGGCCTCCTCTTCGCCCGCGGCGACGATGACGAGGCCATCCGGCTTTCGCAGATCGGATCCGATCTTCGCGCACAGCTTGTTCGTCGCGACGCCGACGGAGAGGACGAGTCCGAGCTGCGAACGCACGTCGGCCTTGAGCGCCTTCGCGATGGCGACCGCGCCGCCGAAGAGGTGCTCCGTCGCCGTCACGTCGAGGAAGGCCTCGTCGAGCGAGATCGGCTGCACGAGCGGTGTCCGCTCCGCGAAGAGCGCCATGACCCTGTCCGACGCCTCTTCGTATCGCTCGCGGTCGCCCGGAACGAAGATGCCGTCCGGGCAGAGACGTGCGGCCGTCTGGAGCGGCATCGCCGAGCGGACGCCGAAGCGGCGCGCCTCGTAGGACGCCGCGGACACGACGCCGCGCTCGCCCGGGGCGCCACCGACGATGACCGGCTTGCCGCGGTACTCGGGATGATCGCGCTGCTCGACGGACGCGTAGAACGCGTCGAGATCGCAGTGGAGGATCGCGCGCCGATCGCGGGTCGGGGCGCCCGCTCCCGCCTCCGCGCTCATGCGATCTTCGCGCCGACGCTCTCGGCGTCGGGTGCGAGAAAGCGCGCGAGCCGTGTTCCCTCCTCGATGAGCGCGGCCCGCTCGCCGCGACCGATGCGACCGAAGGCCGTGATGGTGACCACAATGCCGTGCGCACCCTTCGTCGTCGTCCACGTCCCCGCGACGAATCCGTCGACGAGGATCGTCTGCGCGACGTCGCCGTTCTTCCCGATCACCGCGGTGCGGTATCGCTCGGGCAAGATGCGCACGCGCTCCGCGGGGCTGTACGCCAGGAGCGTGCTGTCCCACTTCGGCAGGAACCGCGTGGGTGCCGGCACCTCCGCCGCGGGACGGGGTGAGGCGGTCAGGTCGAAGAGCACGCGTCCGCGCTCGTCGACGAATCTCGTGACGCGCGCGCCGAGGCGCGCGATCGCGTCGCGGATCGGCGGCGTGCGGACGGAGGTCCACGACGAGACGTCGTCGATCGTCGCGGGACCGAATGCCGCGAGGTGGCGCGTGACGATCCGGAGCACGGCGTCCTCGAACGTCGGGACGGTCATGCGTGGGAGCGCGACGTTCGCGGCGACGAGCTCACCGGCGCGGTCCGCGTCGAACATCGCGCTGTCGGGAACATGCACGAACAGACCGTGCGCGGCAATGAAGCCCCACACGAGGTGCGTGGCGAGCTCGTGCGGAACCTTCGCCTCGCGCTCGATGAACGCGATGAGCTCGTCGCGCGAACGTGGCGCTGCAGCGTGACGCAGCATCGCGCGATGCAGCTTCTCGGGGTCGCTGATGGGAGCTCGTCCCTCACGTGCGAAGGTCCGCACCGCGGGGAGCTGTCGTTGATAGAAGGCGACCAGCTGTCGCTGCGTCGAGTGCCATAGCTGTCGTCGCGCCTCGCGCGCGGCGACGGTGTAGAAGGGGTAGTCCTTCGCGCTCGCGAGGTGCAGCGTGCCGCGCATGAGCGAGGCCTTCACCACGCGACGGGCGCGAAGGCCGCGTTCGAGGTCACGTCGCTCGAACCGCTCGAGCCTCGTCCAGAGACCCATGTACGGCGCACGCGGCCACTGCGCCTGGAGCGCCCCGAGCCGTTCGATCGCGTCGACGACGGTGCGCTTCTCGCGTGCGAGCAGCATCTGCCGCGCGAGTAGCGCGCGGTTCAGCTCACGAAGTGTGAGGACGGGAGCGTCGGAAGAGGATCCCTTGGGCATCGCCGGATGCTAGGCGAGGCGGCGGATGACCCCGATGACCTTTCCCTGGATCTGGATGTCACGGGTGTAGATCGGCTGCATCTGGCCATTCGCGGGCTGCAGCCGGACGCGATCCTTCTCCTTGAAGTACCGCTTCAGCGTCGCGCGGCTGTCCTCGAGCAGCGCGACGACGATGTCGCCGTCGCGCGCGGTGTTCTGCGACTGGACGACGACGTAATCGCCGTCGTCGATGTGGTCTTCGATCATCGACTTGCCGCGCACCCGGAGCACGAACGTGTCGTGCCCGCGCCCCGCGAGGTCGCCGGGCACCGAGAGCGTCTCGTCGTGATTCTCGTACGCGTAGATCGGCTCACCGGCGGCGATCTCGCCGATGATGGGCGCCTGCACCACACGTCCACCGACGCTCCCGGGGATGGTGAGCGCGCGTGAGCGCGTGGCGTCCTTCTGGAGCTTTCCCTCGCGCTCGAGCTTCAGCAGGTGGTGATGGACCGCGCTCGTCGACGCGAGCCCGACGGCCTCGGCGATCTCGCGCACGGTCGGCGGGTACCCCTGCTCGTCGATCCGCTCGCGGATGAAGGCGAGGATGCGCTCGGCTCGCTGCTGGTCCTGTTTCGTCACGCTTGGACCATACCGAACGGATGTTCGGATGTCAATACCCGGCAGAATCGGCCGGGATGCCCGTCGACGCGGCCGTGATCAGCGACTACGCGACCCGGACGATCTGGGCGCTCGTCGTCATCGTGGTCACGCTCCTCATCGCTCGCGGCCTCCGCCGCGCCACGATGCGCATGCTCGCCCGCAGCCGCGCCCAGGCGAACGTCACGATCCTGCTCGGGAACATCGCGCAGGTCGTCGTCATCCTCGTCGGGCTCCTCGCCGTCACGTGGATCTACACGCGTGAGGCGTTCGGCTGGATCCTTACCTCGTTCAGCGTCTTCGGCATCGTCATCGGCCTCTCGCTCCAGGACATCCTCAAGAACTTCTTCGCGGGGATCTGGGTGCTCGTGGAGCGACCGTTCCGGATCGGCGACACGATCGAGGTGAGCGGGCAGACGGGGTCGGTGGAGGAGATCGCGTTCCGCACGACGATGCTGCGGACCGCCGACGGCCGCGAGGCCATCATCCCGAACTCGATCTTCATGACCTCGTCGATCGTGAACCTGACTCGCTTCCCGACGCGGCGGGCGACGCTCTGGCTCATCGTCGACGATGCCGAGAAGCCGATCGGCGCCGACGAGATCCGGTCCGCGCTCGCGGACGTGCCGGCCATCGCTCCCGACCCCAAGGCAGCGGTCGAGCTGCGCAGCGTGTCCGACGGAAAGGCGCACTATTTGGTGTCGTTCTGGGCTGCCGACCGCGATGCGGCGTCGTCGGCGGCGCTCGCCGCGTTGCGGGCACGTTTCCCGCAGGGGGAGGTCCACGGTGGCTAGAGGTATCGGTCGTCCGCGCAACGTCGGCGAGGCGATGGACACCATCCGCAAGGTGCCGACGTACGCGCGCCTGGTGTGGGGTCTCGCGCGCGACCCGCGCGTGCCGATCGGCCAGAAGGCCGTGCTCGGCGCGATGGCCGCCTACCTCGCCTTTCCGATCGACATCATTCCCGACTTCATACCGGTGATCGGCGAGCTCGACGACCTCGCGGTGCTCATCCTCGGGCTCGATTGGTTCATCCGCAACGCACCGGAGGACGTCGTCGAAGAGCACATGGCGCGCATCGCGCAGCACGAGGACACGCTCACCAAGGATCTCGATACGGCGGGCTCGGTGCTCTCGGATCGCGCCACGGAGCTTCGCGCTACGCTGGAACGACTGCGTTCGAAGCGCGAAGGGGGTGGCGAATGACAGACCGCGATTCGGGCGGCGGATTCTTTGGGGCGATCGAGGCCCTGCTCGCGATCATCGGCGCGCTGACGGTGATGGGTGTGATCGCCGTCGCGGCGTCCGTCCTCGCGTGGGAGATGGAGCTTCGCAAGAGCGAGCAGAACGGCGCGCTGGCGGAATCCACCACCACGACCCAGCCCACCTCCTAGACCCGGCCATGCGCGTGATCCTGAAGCGCGAGGTCCGCGGTCTCGGCCGCCCCGGTGACGTGAAGGACGTCGCCGACGGCTACGCCCAGAACTTCCTCCTCCCGCGCGGGCTCGCGGTCGAGGCGTCCGCCGGCGAGCTGAAGCACCTCGCGCAGGAGCGTCAGGCCGAGAAAGCGAAGAAGGATCGCGCCCACAGCGACGCGGAGGAGCTCGCGCAGCGGCTCGCATCGATCACGCTCCCCTTCCGTCTCAAGGCGGGTGAGCAGGGCAAGACGTTCGGTTCGGTCACGAACAAGGATGTCGCGGAAGCACTGAAGCGTGACCACGGCATCGACATCGACCGAACGAAGATCCATCTCATCGAGCCGCTCAAGTCACTCGGCGCGTTTAGCGTCGAGATACGTCTGCTGCCGGATATACGCGCGACCGTGCGCGTCGTGGTCGAACCAGCATAGGTTTCAGCGGCCGCTAAACTGGTTGCGGGTATGGGGAGACCGGTGCGCGTGGCGGCCGCGTGGTCGTCCGCGGGGGGAGCGAGCGGCGGTAGTGACGCCGATATCGTGCGGGTCGCGCAGCGTGGCGACAGCACCGCGTTCGCGCGCCTCGTCGTTCTGTATGACGCGGATGTCCGCGCGATCACGCGCCGGCTCATCCGCGACGCCGACGACGCCGAGGACATGCGGCAGGAAGTGTGGCTTCGCGTCGCAGAGCGCATCCAGACGGTCACGCCAGACCGCTTCCGCGCGTGGCTACGCACCATTGCGCGCAACACGTGCCTGAACTTCCTGCGGACGCATGCGTCTCGCGCGCGCATCACCGACCCGGATGCCGCCGCAGAGGTGCTCCTCGCTGTCGATGACGCAGCGCCGGCGCCAGAGCGGAGCGTGCTCGCGGAGGACGGTCGACGCGAGATGTGGGAAGCGGTCGGCGGACTATCCGAGGAAGACCGGATCGTCCTTCGTCTCCGCGAGGTCGAAGAACGCACCTACGTTGAGATCGCGGAGATGCTCAGCACGACGCCTCATGCCGCAGAGGTCCGTACGCATCGCGCACGTGGACGGCTGCGTCGAGCGCTCGAGGCGCTCATGGCGGCGCGGCGGCAGTGGCACATGAACCCGCTGAAGATCGCGAGGCTCGTCGACGATTCACGCACCCGCGAGGTCGTGCTTCCGGAGCACGTGAACGAATGTGACGAGTGCGCTCAGGACATCGCGGCGATGCGGCGTGGTCGTGAGCTGTTCGGTGGTCTGGGCGCGTTGATGGTGCTGCCGCGCGAGGTCTCAGCCCTCGCGTCACGACTTCGCGGTGTCCTCCGCGGTGAGGCGCAAGTGCACCTGACCGCGACGACCCTCTCGGGCGCTCCAGCCGCGTTTCCCACGGCCTTCGTGCAGACCGGCGGGATCGCCGTGACCGCTGTCTTCGCGCTCACCGCGGTGCTCAGCCCGGTGTCCGCGGATGCCGCGGTCCGCGATCTCGCTTCGAACGAAGTTGATCCCGTCGCTCTGCCTGCAGCTGCCGATCGGGACAATGACGTGCTGCAGGTCGATCAACGGACGGTCGTCGTGACCGTCGACGTCGATGACACCGCGGCCACCGAGACGACCGCCGTCGCGGAGGCCGCCAGTCCTATTCCGAACACGAACACGACGTGGGCAGCGCAGCCGGCGACCACAGGCCCGGCGAACGATCCGCCAACGAGCGCGCCCTCCCCGAGTCCCGCCGCCAGAAGCACGACCGTGCCTCCAGGGAAGAGCGCCCAGACGAGATCGTCTGCACCTCACGCCAGTGCGCCGGCAAATGCGCACGTCGCGACCGCGGCGCCGCACGCCGCTGCGTCGACGGGTCCGGCCACCGCTTCGAAGACGGGTACGAACATGAGCGCACGAGCGAGCGGGGCCGTCGCCGCAGCGGCAACACAGATGGAGAGGGACGACGACGCGTCGAGCGACGCGACGACCAACGATCACGACGCGAAGAGCGACAGTTCAGTGCAGCGCTCCGCGCCGACCAGCGTGCCGTCGACCATGCCCTCCAACGAAGCGAAGCCCGCGAACGATGCGCGGCAGCGCCGCGGGCCCTAGGGGTCACGGCTCAGACCGCCGGAGCGCGCTCCCTCGTCCTCGCGAACATTCCGTACGTTCCGATGAGCTGACTTCGTGAGCGGACGTTCGCCCGACGCATCGCGCTCTGCACGTGCTTGTGCGCCGTCGAGGTGCTGATCCCCAGCGCGCGTCCGATGTGCTCGTCGGTCGACCCCTGCGCGATCAGTGCGATGACCTGGCGCTCGCGCGGGGTGAAGCGCACCTCGTTCGCCGGATGCGTATCCGCGGTCGCGAACGCGAGCTTCGCGAGCGCCGATAGATCGGAGCGGGAGTAGGCGAGCTCGCCGCGCATGACCGCGTGCACCGCACGCTCGAGCGCGCGTGGCTCCACGCCGCGATCGAGGGCACCGTGGAAGCCGAGCTGCGCGGCTTCCAGCGCGGGGACCGCCGTGAGGTCCGCGATCACCGCGATGACCGGACGGTACATCGCCATCTTCGCGACGGATCGTCGGAACGAGCGCGACAGCAGGCTGCGCTCGTCGCAGCCGACGAGCACGACATCGAACTGCTCGAGCTCCTTCTGGCTGAGCTCCTCGAACTGCGGAAGC
>DATDNP010000140.1:0-9701 GCA_036518215.1 Candidatus Limnocylindria bacterium | reverse complement strand
CAGCAGTCCCGGGACCGCGATGAGGAAGAGCTGCGGCTTCACGATCATGATCGACGCGAGGGCACCCGACGTCGCGAACCTCCTGCGTCGCAGGAAGAGCGTCATGAGCGAGAGCAGCCCGACGATGAGGAAGTCCCACTGACCGGAATAGAAGGTGACGATGCCCGGCTCGGACGCGATGAGCGCGAACCCGAACAGGGTGAACGCGAGCGGGAGACGGTCGAGGATCTGGTCGAGGAGCACGAACAATCCGGTCGCGCCGATGAACAGCGTGAGCCCGAGCCAGATGCGCGCCGACGGATCGAGGTCCATCGCGCCGAACGGCGCGAGGATGATCGGGATCCAGCCGGGGTAGTTGTACACGGGCAGGCCGGCGTGCTGGACGCCGAGCGTGTCGATCGCGTTCGTCCACGTCGTCGGGTCGTACGGATTGCCGCCGGTGACGAAGACGTGGGGTCCCGCCCAGATCTCCGACCAGTCCGACCCGTATATGCCGTTCTCCCAGATGTCGACGAAGCCGAACGTCGCGAGGAGCGCCATGCCGGCGGCGAGTCCGACCACGTACGCGAGCGCGTTCAGGATGCGCGGATGGAGGCTCAGCGATCCGTATCCGTCACGCCCGGTAGATCGATCCCCGTCCTCTGGGCGGTGCGGATCGCGTCGGGATACCCCGCGTCCGCGTGCCGCATGACACCCGTGCCCGGATCCGTCGTGAGCACGCGCCGCAGTTTCTCACGGCCGAGCGGCGTGCCGTCCGCGACGCACACCATGCCCGCGTGCAGCGAGTTGCCGATCCCGACGCCGCCGCCGTGATGGACGGAGACCCAGGTCGCGCCGGCGGACGTGTTCACGAGCGCGTTCAGGATCGGCCAGTCCGCGATCGCGTCGCTGCCGTCGCGCATCCCTTCGGTCTCGCGGAACGGCGACGCGACCGAGCCCGAGTCGAGATGGTCTCGCCCGACGACGATCGGCGCGCGGATCTCGCCTCGCTCGATGAGCTCGTCGATGCGCTCGCCGAAGAGCGCGCGCTCGCCGTAGCCGAGCCAGCACACCCGCGCGGGAAGCCCTTGGAAGGGCACGCGTTCGCCGGCGAGGCGGATCCAGCGCGAGAGCGTCTCGTCGTGCGGGAAGAGCTCGAGCACGAGCTGGTCGGTGCGCCGGATGTCGCCGGCATCGCCGGACAGCGCGACCCAACGGAACGGTCCGCGTCCCTCGGAGAACATCGGCCGGATGTACTCGGGGACGAAGCCGGGATACGCGAACGCGTCGGCGAAGCCGCCGGTCTGCGCCTCGCCGCGGAGGTTGTTGCCGTAGTCGAACGCGATCGCGCCGCGCCGCATGAGCGCGACGATCGCTTCGCAGTGCGCCGCCATCGACGCGCGCGACGCGCGGACGTACGCCTCGGCGTCCCGCTCGCGGAGCGCCGCGGCGTCCACGCCGGCCGGGACGTACCCATCGAGCGGATCGTGCGCGCTCGTCTGATCGGTGACGACGTCCACGCGGACGTCCCGACGAACGAGCTCGGGAAGGACGTCGGCCGCGTTCGCGACGAGCCCGATGCTCCGCGCCGTCCTGCTCGCGCGATGGCGCTCGACCGACGCGAGCGCGGCGTCGAGGTCGGAGGCGATCTCGTCGAGGAAGCCCTGCGCGAGCCTGCGGCGGGCACGCGCCGGATCGACCTCGACGATGAGCCCGATGCCGTCGTTCATCGTGATGGCCATCGGCTGCGCGCCGCCCATGCCGCCGAGACCCGCGGTGACGACGACGCGTCCCGCGAGCGATCCGCCGAAGGTACGTCGGGCCACGGCGGCGAACGTCTCGTACGTGCCCTGGAGGATGCCCTGCGTCCCGATGTAGATCCACGACCCGGCCGTCATCTGGCCGTACATCGTGAGGCCGGACGCCTCGAGCTCTCGGAACGTCTCCCAGTACGCCCAGCGCGGCACGATGAGCGCGTTCGCGATGAGCACCCGCGGCGCCCATTCGTGCGTGCGGAACACCCCGACGGGTTTTCCGGACTGCACGAGGAGCGTCTCGTCCGCCTTGAGGCGCTTCAGCGTCGCAAGGATCCGGTCGAAGGCGTCCCACGAGCGCGCCGCCCGGCCGGTGCCGCCGTAGACGATGAGCTCATCCGGCTTCTCGGCGACCTCGGGGTCGAGGTTGTTCTGGAGCATCCGGTACGCGGCCTCCTGCGGCCACCCGAGACAGGCGAGGCCCGTGCCTCGAGGCGCGCGCACGCTCCGCGCGGTCACCGTCACGCCCCCATTGTGTCGCGTCGGTCGAGCGTCAGCCCGCGCGCAAGCGCCGCCCGAGGAACTCGAGGACGACGCGGTTCCACGCCGGCGCCGCCTCGCGCGGCGCGGCGTGATGGGCGCCGGGGAGGACGGCGAACTCCGCGCCGGGTATCCACGAGGCCCACGTGCGCGACCCCTCGATCGTGCTGGGCGGCTCGTGCTCGCCGACGATGAAGAGCGCCGGGACATCGATCTTCGCGAGGTCCGCCTTCCTCGGCCGCTGATCCCAGTCGAGCAGCACCGCGATCGCCCGCGCGCGCTCGTCGGGACTGCGTCCGAGGCCGGTCCCCGTCGTGCCGATCATCCGTCCCCAGTCGGACGCCGCGAACGCCGCGGACGTCGTGAGCGGGCCCTCGGCCTCGGCCTCGCTCGAGCGCGGCTGACGGACGATGGCCGGCCGTCCCGCGCGTGCGTTCGCGATCTCCTCCGCCAGCCACCTGCGGCCCTCGTCGTCCACGAACGGGACGGTGTGCCCGACGACGAGCGCGAGCGTGCGCCCGGGATGGTCGACCGCGAACTGCGCCGTGACGACCCCGCCGAGGCTCGCGCCGCCGATCACGGCGCGCTCGAGGCCAAGGGCGTCGAGCAGACCCGCGAGGTCGTTCGCGAGGTCCGCCGCGGTCCATGGCCCGGGCGGGCTCGACGAGCGACCCGTGCCGCGGCGGTCGTACGTGATGAAGCGGTAGCGCTGGGAGAAGACCGGCGCCTGCGCGAAGAGCCACGCGGTGTGGTCGTGCGCCTGGAGGACGACGGGCACGCCCTCGCCGAGCGACTCGTAGTACAGCTCGACCTCGCCCGCCATGGCCCGCGGCATCGGCGCATCATGCTCCGGCAGGGGAGGGGCGTGCCATGCCGGTCGAGCTCCAGATCGCGTTCAGCGTCATCTCGACGGTCACCGTCGTCGTGGGCTTCGTCTTCGCCGCGTACCAGTTCGCGGCGTTCGTCCGCCAGCGCCGTCAGGAGACGGCGCTCACGCTCATGAACACGGCGAAGCCGCCCGAGCTCTTCTCGCGCGAGGTCCGACGCATCTTCGCGCTCGCGGATGACGCGCCGCCCGACGCCATCCATGCGCTCGGACCCGAGCTCGAGCAGGCGGTCATCGAGACCTGCGTGAAATTCGAGAACCTCGGCTACCTCGTCTACGCGCGTCTGATCCCGCTGCACATGGCCGACGACGTCATCGGCGGCATGATCCGGCTCACGTGGCGGAAGTGCCGCGCGTACGTCGGGCAGTTCCGCGCGGGCAATCCCGCCGCGTTCGAGTGGTTCGAATGGCTATACGACCGGCTCGAGCAATATCCCTCGAAGACCGACAGCGCCGTGGGTGCCCACGTGACGCAGAAGGACTGGAGGCCCTGATGTCTCGAAAGACGTACGACGGGTACCGCTCGTATTCGTATCTCACCCCGGGCGAGGACTATCAGGACATCCCGCTCGCCAAGGACGTCGCTCGCGTGCCCTCGAAGACCGTCGAGCTATCGGACGCCGAGGAGAAGCGGGCGCGGACGATCCTCGATGGCCAGCAGATCGTGTCGATGCACGACCACACCTCGATCTTCCCCGAGGACATGGGTCGCTGCCTCGAGCAGCGGCGCGGTGGACGCGACGCGACGGGCTACGCGGGGCTCGCGATCTCGGATACCGACGTCGTCTTCGAGAACTTCATGGACGGGACCGCGACGATCACGTCGAACAAGGGCTGGAAGTGGGACGACGTCATCTTCGACCTCGGGATGCGCTACGCGGACATCGCGCACCAGAGCATGGTCTACGTCGCGACGACCTACCTCGATCTCGAGGTCGCGAAGGATCAGGGCCGGATCGCGTTCGTCCCGTGGTTCGAGGCCGCGACGCCGATCGAGAACGAGGTCGACCGCGTCGACATCCTGTACGGCTTCGGCGTCCGCGGCATGGGCATCACGTACAGCGAGGCGAACGCGCTCGGATCGGGACTGCGCGAGCGCAACGACTCGGGGCTGTCGGATCTCGGCCGCGCGGTCATCAAGCGCATGAACAAGCTCGGGATGACGATCGACGTCTCGCACTGCGGCGACCGCACCGGCCTCGAGACGATCGACGCGAGCGAGAAGCCGATCACCATCACGCACTCCGGCGCGCGCGGCGTCTGGAACTCACGGCGCATGAAGACCGACGAGACGCTGAAGCGGCTCGCGGAGAGGGGCGGCGTCATCGGCATCGAGGCGGCGCCGCACACGAGCCAGGCGCCGGGGCGGCCACACGACATCGACGCGGTGATGCAGCACGTCGAGTACTGCGTCGACCTCATCGGCGTGGACCACGTCGGGCTCGGCCCGGACACGCTCTTCGGCGATCACGTCGGGCTCCACACGGCCTTCGCGCAGCAGCTGTCGCTCGCCGCGATACGCGATAGCGGCCCGGCGTACACGCCGGTGAAGTACGTCGACGGGATGGAGAACCCCGGCGAGGCGATGCGCAACGCCGTGCGCTGGCTCATCAAGCACGGATACACCGACACGGACATCGCGAAGATCGCCGGACGGAACGCGCTGCGCGTGCTGAAGGAGACCTGGGCGCTCTAGGAGCGCTGCGCGCGCGCGACGGCCGGCTGGCGGAAGGCGTGGAGCATCCGCTTCCAGCTCGCGATCGCGAGGATCGCCGCAACGACCCAAGCGACGCCGGTGAGCCAGGGGTACGCGAGGTCGGTCCCCGACAGGATGCTGTGCAGGAACGCGGCGCCGAACGCGAGGTATGAGAGGCGGTGGAAGCCCATCCACTGGCTCGGCGTGAGCCGGTCGCGCGACCACGCGGCGAGGATCACGACGAGGACGAGCTGGACGCTCACCGTCCCGAGCCCGATCGCGAGCGCGCCGTAGGAGACCTGGAACGGCACGATGAGGTCGAACAGACCGACGTGCGCGTATGGGTCGAGCAGGATGCCGACGACGTGCGCGAGGCCGAATGGGAGCCACAGCGCCGTCGCGTACGAATGCACGTCGCTCACGACGGAGTTCGTCGCGATCGGCTGGAGCAGGCGAGGCCGGAGCGCGATGCCGGTGAGCATCGAGATCGCGAGCGCGACGAGCGATGCGACGCCGGTCGCGCGTGCGAGGATCCAGATCGTCTGGGGATCGAGGGTCACGACCTGCGGGTCCTCGTGCGCGGCGCCGCCGTCGTCGTCGGCACCTGATTCGTGATCGTCGTGCGCGTGCGCGCCGTCGGCGCGGGCGTCGCCGTCGCCGCCGCGTTCGTGCCGTCCGCGGTCGGCTGCAGCGGTGCGGCGGAATTCTGGATGTGCGACGCCGCGAACGCGCTCATGCCGGTGAACGTGGTGAACGTGATGCCGGTCACGAGTGCCCGCAGCGTCGTCTTCGAACGGATGAGAGAGGTCTTGTTCGATGGCCGATCGTTCATGGTCATAGGTGACCATGCCCGCCGCCGCTGCGCATGAGATGGTCCTAAGAGTTGGCTGTGGTGGCCGCGCCCGCGAGGCGCAGACGGAAGAACGCGCCGCCGCCGCTCGGCCGCTCGACGCTCACGCGACCGCCGTGTGTCTCGGCGACGTCCTTCACGATGGCGAGGCCGAGGCCTGATCCCGGCAGCTGCCGTGCGTTCTCCGAGCGCCAGAAGCGATCGAACACGCGCGCCTCGTCGCCCGGCGCGATCCCTGGGCCGTGGTCGCGCACCGTGACCTCGGGTCCGCGGACCGTGACCTCGACCACGCCGCCGGACGGGCTCCATTTCCCGGCGTTGTCGAGCAGGTTCGTGATCGCGCGGAAGATCCGCGAGCGGATGCCGTGCACGACGCTCGGTGTCGCCTGGAGATCGAAGCGCACGTTCGGATAGCGCATGCGCATCTCGGTGATCGCCTCGCTCGCGATCTCGTCGAGCCGGACGTCCTCGCTCACGAGCTGCGTCTTCTCGTCGCGCGCGAGATCGATGAGATCCGAGACGAGCGTGGAGAGACGCTCCATCTGACCGACGAGATCGTTCAGCACGTGCTGCCGTTCGGCCTTGTCGGTGGGCTGTCCGCGCGCGAGGAGCTCGAGGTTCGTCCGCAGGCTGGTGAGCGGCGTCCGGAGCTCGTGTGAGGCGTCCGCGACCAGCTGTCGCTGGGAGCGGAGCGATGTCTCGAGCGCTCCGAGCATCACGTTGAAGGACGCGGCGAGCCGGCCGAGCTCGTCATTGGATCCCGCGTTCACCCGCTGCGAGAGGTCACGCGTGCGCGCGACCTCCTCGACGATGTTCGTCAGCTTGCGCACTGGTCGGAGGGCCGTCCGCGCGACGACCGCACCGAGCGCGCCCGCGAGAAGGACGCTCAGCAGCGCCACGAGCGCGAGCCGCGTACGCGTCTCTCCGAGGACGACGTCGATGTCGGCGAGCGAGCGCGCGACCTCGAGCGCCGCACCGCTGCCGATGGGAACGACGTAGACGCGGACATGCGTTCCGTCGCTCGCGGTGACATCGAAGCGCGCGTCGCCCTGCTGCGTGGCCGCCACGTTCTTCGCGGCAGTCGTGACGAGGGCGCGATCGGGCTGGTTGAGATCGGCGCGGATGACGGCGCCGTTCGCGTCGATGCTCTGCGCGAACACGTCGGAGCGTCCAGCCATTCGGTCCGGGTCGTCACCGAACGGCCGCTGAGGTCCGGGTCGCGGACCACTGAACCGGGCGACGCGGACGGCGTCGTTGAGCGTCGCATCGATCTGCGACACGAACTGACCCTGTACGACGAGGTAGATGAGGATGGCCGCGCCGATCGCCGCGACGGCGACGGCGGCCGCCGTGAGCAGCGCCACCCGCGTGCGGAAGGTCATGGCGTCTCCCGCATCACGTACCCGACGCCGCGCACGGTGTGGATGAGGCGCTTCCCTCCGTTCGCCTCGAGCTTGCGGCGCAGATAGCCGATGTACACGTCGAGCGAGTTCGACTCGGGTCCGAAGTCGTATCCCCACACCTTCTCGAAGATCACGTCGCGCGAGAGCACGCGCCGGGGATTCGCCATGAGCAGCTCGAGGAGCTGGTACTCCGTCCGCGTGAGCGCGATCTCGTGCCCGTCACGGCGCGCGACCATCGCATCGCGGTCGAGCACGACGTCCTCGAATGTCAGCGTGCCGCGCGCCTGCGGCGCCGTCGGTGACCGCCGCTCGAACGCGCGAAGCCGCGCGAGCAGCTCGTCGAGCGCGAACGGCTTCACGAGGTAGTCGTCGGCACCGGCGTCGAGGCCCTCGACGCGGTCGCTCACCGCCGCGCGCGCGGTGAGCATGAGCACCGGGACGTTGTCCCCGGCGGTGCGTAGCCGGCGGCAGACCTCGAGACCGTCGAGGCCCGGAAGGCCGAGATCGAGGACGATCGCGTCGTACGGAGAGGCGTTCGCGGCGGCGAGCGCCTTGTCGCCGGCGCTTGCCTGATCCACGGTGTGCCCCGCACCGCGAAGCGCGCGCTCCACTGCGCCCCGCACCGATGGATCGTCCTCCACCAAGAGGACGTGCACGGTCCGCAGTCTAGGGAGCGGGCATAAGAACGGGGTAAGAGCCGCCGCGTAAGAAGCGGGTAAAGCGGCCGCGCTTCTTAAGGGCGTTTCATGCTTCGAGTGGGCGAGGGTGGTGTTCTTCCCATGGCGACCAGTGATGGAAAGGACACCACAGAGATGAAGCACCTCGACAAGGCACTCATGGCAGCGGGCGCCACGCTCCTGCTTTCGGGCGGCGTCGCCGCCGCGGCGATCGGACCGTCGAACGTCCAGGGGGCCGTGGTGAGCGCGCTCCCCGGCAACGTCGCGCTCGCGGTCCAGCACAGCGGCATCGGCGGCGCGAACTTCCTCCAGACCGCCGCGACGTACATCGGCATCAGCGAGGCGGACCTCCGCACGCAGCTCCAGTCGGGCAAGAGCCTCGCCGACATCGCCGTCGCGAACGGCAAGACGCGTGACGGCCTCATCGCGGCGCTCGTCCAGGCCGCGACGACGGACATCACGACCCTCGTGGACAAGCAGAACCCCTTCCCGGCGGGTCCGGCCGGTGGCCCGGGCTTCGGCCGCGGGATGCACTTCGGTGACGAGCTCCAGACCGCGTCGACCTACCTCGGCATCAGCGAGGCGGATCTCCGCACGCAGCTCCAGTCGGGCAAGACGCTCGCCGACATCGCGAAGGCGACCTCCGGCAAGACCGTCGACGGTCTCATCCAGGCGATCGTCCAGGCCGAGACGAAGGAGATCGACGCCGCGCAGACGGCAGGCAAGATCACCGCTGACCAGGCGACCCAGATGAAGACGAACCTCACGCAGCGCGTGACCGACATGGTGAACGGGACGCACCCGGCGGGCATGCCCGGCTTCGGCCCGGGCGGACGGCCCCACCGCTAACTAACAGGTACTTCCCTCTCAACCCTCCTTCCTCCGCGTCGACCGCGCCCTCCGGCAACGGGGGGCGCGGTCTTGTTTCAGCGCGCGGGGGCGAGGTCACGTCCGCGCACGAGCGACCGCACCGCGTCGGCGATCCGCGCGCTGGACGGGATGAGCTCGCGCTCGAGCGACTCGGCGTAGGCGACCGGCACCATCGGCACCGCGACTCGCCGCACCGGCGCGCGAAGCACGTCGCCGCAGTCGTCGCTGATGACCGCCGCGAGCCCGCTCGTCACGCCGCCGCGCTCGGCGCTCTCGTCGGTCACGACGACGCGGCGGGTCTTGCGGACCGACGCGGCGAGCGTCGCGCGATCGAGCGGCTCGAGCGTGCGCAGGTTCACGACCTCCGCGGAGATCCCGTCGACCGCGAGCGCCGCGGCGGCCTCGAGCGCGCGGGGCACCTGGATGGAGAGCGCGACGATCGTGACGTCGTCGCCGGTGCGCTCGACGACCGCCTGCCCGAACGGGATCTCGAACGGCCCCTCCGGCACCGGACCCTCGAGCTCCATGAGTCCCTGGTGATCGAGGAACACCGTGGGGTTCTTGCTCCGGAGCGCGGCCCAGCGGAGCAGGCCCTTGACGTCCGCCGGGCTGCCGGGGAGGGCGACCTGGAGGCCGGGGACGCTCCAGTACCAGCTCTGCGGGCTCCAGGAGTGCTGCGCGGCGCCCGCGCCGCGGATGCCGTACAGCATGTGGAAGGTCACGGGCACGTTCACGCGCCCCGCGGAGTTCGCGTGGATGATCGGCGCCTCGTTCACGATCTGCGGGATCGCCTCGAACGAGAACGCGGCCGTCGACATCTCGACGACCGGTCGCAGCCCGACCATCGCAGCGCCGACGGCGATCCCGCAGTACGCGAGCTCGGCGACGGGTGGCCAGACGATGCGGTCCGCGTACTTCGTCGTGACCGGCTCCATCACGGCGGCGCTCGGCGTGATGCCGACGAACCGTGCGCCGATGAGGACGACGCGCGGATCCTCCGCGAGGATCCCATCCAGCGCCTCCGCGATCGCCGCCGCGAACTTCAG
>DATDNP010000139.1:0-4874 GCA_036518215.1 Candidatus Limnocylindria bacterium | reverse complement strand
CGACCGCGATCGCGGCAGCCGCATTTCCGAGACGCGCGGCGGACGCCAGGTCCGCACCCGCGCCGAGCGCGAGCGCGAACGCCGCGGTGAACGAGTCGCCCGCGCCGATGCCGCCCGCGTTGTCGACCGGACGGCACGCGACGTGTTCCGACCCGCTCGCGGTGACCACGAGCGCGCCGCGCTCCGCCAATGTGACGACGACCGCGTGCGCGCCGGTGCGCGAGCGCAGTGCCTCGCCGGCGTGCTCGAGCTTCGCGATGAGGAGCTCGCCGTCCGCGCCGACGCCGGCCATCTCGGCGGCGCGCTCGGTCTCCTGCTGGTTCGGGGTGAGGGCGGTCGGGTGCGTCCCGTAGAAGCGCCGTGGATCTTTCGCGTCGACGACGAGGACGCCCTGGAACGACCGATGGCGCAGTCGCTCGACGATCGCGTCTGACACGGTGCCGTAGCCGTAATCGGAGACGATCGCGACGTCGCACTGTCCGATCGCGTCGTCGAACGAGGCGACGACCCGCCGCCGCGAGAGCTCCGAGCACGTGGTGAGCTCGCCTTCGTCGAAGCGCACGACGTACTGGCCGTTCGCGACGATGCGCAGCTTCCGAAGCGTGCGCGCTCTCTCGTCCGATGCGATGTCGCCGTCGTCGATGCCGCGCTCTCGCAGGACCGCGCGCAGCATCGTCGCCGCGTCGTCCGCGCCCGCGAGCGCGACGAATCGGACCGACGCGCCGAGCGCATGCAGGTTCGCGGCGCTGTTCGCCGCGCCACCCGGAACGTGCTGTTCCCATTCGCGCTTCACGACCGGCACCGGGCCCTCGCGGCACAGCCGGGTCGCCGTCCCCTCGAGATACGAGTCGAGCATCGCGTCCCCGATGACGAGCGCGCGCAGGCCCACAAAGCGGTCGATCACCTCATGCGACGGCATCCATCACCTCGCATTCGATGAAGCGCAGCGCGGACTGCGTGTCGGACGCGACGTGGTCGGGCGTCCGCAGCGGCGACGCGGGCAGCCGCTCGGTCCCGCGATCGACGAGCACCGCGCGGCATCCCGCGCGATGGGCGGCCTCGATGTCGTCGAGGATATCCCCGACCATCCATGAGCGCGCGAGGTCGATGTCGAGATCGCGCGCGGCGCGGTCGAGCATCCCGGAGAGAGGCTTCCGGCACGCGCAGCCGTCCTCGGGCAGGTGAGGGCAGTGCAGGTACGCGTCGAGCCACGCGCCGTCGCGCCTGAGCTCGCGTCCCAGGTGCGCGTGCATCCGCGCGAGGTCGCGCTCGCTGAAGAGCCCGCGCCCGATCCCCGACTGATTGGACACGAGCACGAGCCGGTAGCCACCTTCGCGCAGGGTGACGAGCTCGCGCGCGACGCCGGGGACGAGCACGAGCTCGTCCGGCCGCGACGGGTAGTGACGTGCCTCGACGAGCGTGCCGTCGCGGTCGAGGAAGACCGCCGGCGACGTCACGCCTCGTCCTCCTCCGCGAGCGCGTCCTCGACGATCCCACAGAGCGCGTGCGTGAGTGCCATCTGCAGCTCCTGCACGACGGGCGTCTCGCACGTGGGCATCCGCACGACGACGTCGGCACATCGCCCGACGCGGCTCCTGCGCGAACCCGTCAGCGTCACGACGGTCATCGCACGACGCCGCGCTGCGTGGGCCGCGCGGACGATGTTCTCGGACTCGCCGCTCGTCGTGAAGAGAAGGAGCAGATCGCCGGGGCGTCCGTGCGCCTCGACCTGCCGCGCGAAGACGTCCGCGTACGCGTAGTCGTTCGCGATCGCGGTGAGGATCGACGTGTCCGTGGTGAGCGCCATGACCGGATAGCCGCAGCGCTCGCGCGAGAAGCGGCCGACGAGCTCGGCGGCGAAATGCTGCGCCTCGGCCGCGCTGCCACCGTTCCCCGCGACGAGGATCTTGCCGTCGTGCCTCAGCGTGTGAACGAGGAGATGCGCACAGCGCGCGAGGTCTTCGCTCCGAGCGAGCTCGGGAAGCGCGCGCAGGTACACATCGGCGCGTCGTTCGAGTGCCGTGCGCAGTGATGGGCCGTAATCGCTCTCGGGCTCGACATGCGCATCGGGCTCACGCGGCAGGGCGCGAATCGCAGGGATCACGCGCGGGCGAGTGGCACACCTCGGACCATCGGGTGTCTAACTCACACGTCTCTGTGCAGACGAACGACGCTCACCTTCATCCGGCCCCGCGATGTCGTGCAGATGCCCGAGGCTCGTTTCCACGGTGAGCGAACGCACCAATGCAGCGAGCCGCAGCTGGAGCGCATCGTCGAAGCGCCGCGGATCGAGGTCGGTGAGCGCTGCGATCTTGTCCAAGCGATAGCCGAGCGTGTTGCGATGGATCGCGAGCGCCTGCGATGCCCGCGCGAGCGAGCAGTCGTTCGCGAAGAATGTCGTGAGGGTATCGAGCAGCTCCGGCTCGGCGTCGATCGGAGCGAGGATCCGCTGCGCGAGATCGAGCCTCGTGCGCTCGTCGGTGACGCCGACCATCGCGGCGGCGCCGAGCTGGTCCAGCGAGTACACCTTGTCGCCACCGAACAGACGGCGGCCGAGCGCGAGCGCGGCGCGCGCGTCCTGGTACGAGCGCCCGAGCCCGCGGACGCGCGGGTGATAGCGACCGACACCGATGGTGATCGTCGTGCCCGTCTCCTTCCGCAGCTGCTGGAGCAGCTCGTTCGACGCGGACTTGAGCGCGGCGATGTTCGCCCACGACGCCTTCTGCAGGCTCACGTGGCCGCGTCGATCCGCCCACGCGCCCATGTCCTCGCGGCGGATGGCCTTGAGCACGACGACCTCGCCTTCGCCGATGTGCGCGCAGATGGTGTCGTTGGGGAGGTGGAAATGCCGGACGATCGCCGCGATCACGACGTGCACACGCTCCCGGATCGTCGCCTCCGACCGCCACGACGCGTCGAGGAGGTACGGCGAGGCGTCGACGAGGATGACCGCGCGGGGACGGCGGAGATCCATGCCGAGGATCTGCGCCTCGCGCAGCACGTCGGCTTCGTTGGCCACCGGTTCGCCGAGGAGCGCGTGGATGAATCGGTCCTTGAGGATGTCGTGGCGTCGCGCTCCCGTGACCGTCGCGGACTGATTGACGACGAGCTCCACGAGGAGGCGCCGCAGCCGCTCGGGCACGTCCTCCTGCGCGAGCGGACCGTCGACGAGGAGCTGGAATTGCTCGCCGTCGAGGCGCACGGGGAGACGAAGCGTGTCGTCGTGCGCTCCGTGGGCGCGCGTCTCGCCGCTCGCGGACACGACGTCGCCGCGCTCGTCGATGAGGACGGCGCGGGCCGTGAGGACCTCGGCGACATGTTGAGTCACCGCGTTCGCCACGCGGCGGGAATCGGGGGGCATGACGAGGGCCGCGGCAGTCCGCGTGCCCGGGATGGTGACCTGCACAACGGCGTCGGCGCACAGGCAGGCGTCACGGCCGAGCCTGCCGCAACGTTCTGCCGTTCGAAGAGGGGAAGCCGTGCAGGAATTCATCTCGCATTTCTCGGACATCGGCGTGATCGCGCTCATCGTCGCCGAGCTGGCTCTCGTCGCGCTCGTATGGCTCGCGATGCTGTGGCGCCCGCGTCATCGCAGGCACGGCGTGCACGATTGCCGGACGGCCGGCTGCCCCTGGCTCGACGACCGCCCGACGCGCTGACCGTCGCCCCGCCGGCTCGCCTGCTCGCTCGCTGACCGCCCTGTTCCGCTCGCTCGCCGGGGGCGACCTGCCACACTGCGCGCCTCATGGCCGCGAGCGATGCGGCGCGCATCTTCACCGGCATCGCGACGACGTACGACCGCGTCGCGGCGGTCCTCTCGCTCGGGCAGGATCCGCGATGGCGCCGGACGCTCGTCGAGGCGATCGACGCGCGCCCGTCCGATCGTGTGCTCGACGTCGCCACGGGGACCGGTATGGTGGCGCGCGCGCTGCGCGAGCGGTACGGCTGCTCGGTCACGGGCGTCGATCAGAGCGCGGACATGCTCCGGGTCGCGAGCGCGCGCCCAGGCGTCTTCGATGCGCTCGTCGAGGGTCGCGCCGAGCGGCTGCCGTTCGCGGACGCGTCCTTCGACCACCTCACCTTCACGTACCTGCTGCGCTACGTCGACGATCCCGCCGCGACGATGCGCGAGCTCGCGCGCGTCGTGCGGCCCGGCGGGCACGTGGCGATGGTCGAGTTCGGCGTTCCGGCCGGAGTGTGGCGGCCGCTGTGGTGGCTTTACACGCGCGTCGGCCTGCCGGTCGCCGGGCGCCTCGTCTCGCGGAAGTGGTCGTCGGTCGGCGCGTTCCTCG
Organism: Candidatus Limnocylindria bacterium; assembly: GCA_036518215.1. Taxonomy (GTDB): domain Bacteria; phylum Chloroflexota; class Limnocylindria; order P2-11E; family P2-11E; genus CF-39. The sequence continues at coordinate 582 of DATDNP010000139.1, read as the reverse complement.
GCCCGAGCATCGAGCGGTTCTACGAGCGCCATCCGCTGCGCGCCGTCGAGGGCTACTGGCGCGATGCGGGCCTCGGTGACGTGCGGACGGTGCGCATGAGCGTGGGCGGGGGGATCGTCATGAGCGCGACGAAGGGCGCGGCGACCGCTCCCACTCAGCTCGCGCCGGCGTTCTACGCGGCGCGCGGGCGCGTCGGCGATTACTGGTCGCTGCTGCACCCGCCGTACACCGCATGGCACCTCTCGTACGTCCTGTTCGGCGCCGCGCTCGCGCCCGCACCCGATCCGCGAGTGGTGCTCGCCGCGCTCGTCGCGTTCGGCCTCGCCGTCGGCGTCGCCGCGCACGCGTTCGACGAGCTGCACGGTCGTCCGCTTCGCACGCGCATCCCGTCCGGCGTCCTCGCCGGCGCCGGTGGTATCGCGCTGTCTCTCGCCGTCGCGCTCGGTCTCGTCGGCGCCATGCAGCTCGGCCTCGCGTTCCTGCTGTTCGTGATCGCCGGCGGCGCGCTCGTCCTTCTCTACGGCCTCGAAGCGCCGTTCGTGCACACCGATGCCGGGTTCGCGCTCGGCTGGGGAGCGTTCC
>DATDNP010000138.1:0-6827 GCA_036518215.1 Candidatus Limnocylindria bacterium | reverse complement strand
CGCGTGCGGCCATGACGCAAGGCTAGGTGTCAGAATCCGGCAATGCCAGAGGAGCGACGCGTCGTGACGGTGCTGTTCGCCGACGTCACCGGATCGACGGCGATCGGCGAGGCCAACGACCCCGAGGACGTCCGCGCGCTCCTCGGACGCTATTACGCGATCGCGCGCGAGGTCGTTGCCGAGCACGGTGGAACGATCGAGAAGTTCATCGGCGACGCCGTGATGGCCGTGTTCGGGATCCCGCAGGCCCACGGCGACGACGCAGAGCGCGCGCTCGCCGCGGCGCTCGCGCTGCGCGACCGCGTGACGCGCGATCCGCAGACGTCGGGGCTCGCGCTGCGGATGGGCGTGAACACCGGCGAGGTCGTCGCGACGCGCGAGGCCGACGCGGGAGACTTCCTCGTGACCGGCGACGCGGTGAACGTCGCGGCGCGGCTGCAGCAGAACGCCGAGCCCGGGACGATCATCGCCGGCGAGCGGACGATGCGCGCCGCATCCGGGTTCCGGTTCGGCGAGGAGCAGCGCATCGCCGTGAAGGGGAAGCGCGATCCGATCGTCGGCGCCGTGCTGCTCGAACGCATGACGGAGCGCCGTGCACCGCGGACGCCCTTCCTCGGGCGCGAGCACGACCTCGCGCAGCTGGAGCTCGTCGCGAAGCGCGCGTTCAGCGAGCGACGGCCGCAACTCGTCACGATCACGGCGCCGGCAGGGACGGGCAAGTCGCGCCTCGTCGAGGAGTTCGTCATGCGGCTCGGCCCGGGGCGGACGATCGCGACCGCGCAGTGCCTTCCCTACGGGGCCGCCGTCACGTTCCTGCCACTCCGTGGCCTCGTCCGAGGCCTGCTCCACCTCGGCTCCGACGAGGATCCGCTCCCGGCGCTGCGGCGCACCCTTTCTGATTCGGGCTACTCCGAGGAGGATGCGTCACGGATCGCGGCGCTGATCGGCGCGACGCTCGGCGACGCGAGCGAGACGGAACGTCACGATCGGGATGAGATCTTCTTCGCCTGGAAGCTCCTCATCGAGAAGCTCGCGACGACAGGTCCGCTCGTCGTCGTCTTCGAGGACCTGCATTGGGCCTCGGATACGTTGCTCGATCTCGTCGAGCACGTGACCGTCTCCCGCACGAGTGCGCCCCTCGTGATGGTCGCGCTCGCGCGGCCCGAGCTCCTCGACCGCCGGCCCGCGTGGGGCGGCGGACGTCGCAGCTTCACGTCGCTCGCGCTCGAGCCGTTGACCGAGGAGGAGACACGACAGCTCGTCGCGGTCCTCACCGAGGGCGTGCCGAACACGATCGCCGATCGCATCGTGGAGCGTGCTGGCGGGAATCCGTTCTTCGCCGGCGAGCTCGTCCGCGCGTACGAGGCACGGCGGCGCGAGGGTCTCCCCGATACGGAGATCGTGCTGCCGGACACGGTGCACGCGACGGTGCTCGCCCAGATCGACGCGTTGCCGCAGACGGAGCGCGCGACGATCGAGTACGCGGCCGTCACGGGTCGGACGGCACGCGTGTCCACGCTCAGCGCGCTCCTTCCGGACGAGCCGCGCGAGCGCATCGTCGAGTCTCTCGAAGCGCTCGTCGACCGAGAGATGCTCGTGCCGCAGGGGAACGACGCGTACACGTTCCGGCATATCGTCATCCGCGAGGTCGCGTACGCGACACTCCCGCGCGCGGAGCGCGTGCGAGCGCACGTGGCGCTCGCACGCTGGCTCGAGGCCGATGACCGGACACGCGGGAACGAGCTCGCCGAACTCGTCGCGTACCACTACCGCCAAGCGCTCGCGCTCTCACCGGGCGGCCGGATGCCGGAGGGACTCGAGGCTCCGCGGGTCGTCGCCGCGTTCGAACGTGCGGCGCGTACTGCGGCCGCGGGCGCCGCGTTCGGCGAGGCCGCGCAGCAGATCCGCGAAGCGATCCGCATCGCACCGGAAGCCGATCACCTGCGGCTCTACGAGAGCCTCGGGGACATCACCCAGTTCGGCGACGACGCGATCGCCGGCTACGCGGAGGCGTTCGATCGATGGACGGCGCTCGGGAGCCTCGACCCCGCGATCGGGGCGCGGCTTCTCATCAAGCGTCTCTCGACCGCCGGTCGTTGGGCGGGCTCGCTCACGTCGCCGCTCCAGGACGACGACTTCGCGCAGCTCACGACGCGCGCCCGCGAGCTTCTCGACGCCGCACCCGACGAGTACCTCGAGGCCAAGCTCGCGTGCGCGCGCATCTTCGACTACTCGCGTCGGGTAAATCTCGACCCGCTGCTCGCGGTGTCGCTCGCTCGAGAGGTCGAGCGCGCTGTCGAGTTCTTCGGATCGCGCGACGACGCAGATTCGCTGAGCGAGGCGCTCGACGCCGCGAGCGTGCTGAGCCGTTACACGGGCGACTATGAGGGGGCATATCGCGCGCAGCTCGCGCGCGTGGCGAAGGCCGACCGGCTCGGCCTTATCGAGCGGGTGGATGCCGCAAGCTCGGTCTGCTGGGATCTCGTCTATCTGGGTCGCTACGACGAGGCGGTCGCGCGATGGGGCGACGCTCAACGCCTGCTGCGGCCCGGCGAGCCGGTGTTCATGATGGCCCACGCGTCCGGCTGGGCCGGATATGCCGCGATGCTCTCGGGCGACTGGGCTGCCGCGACTCGACTCGGCGAAGTCCTGCTCGAGATGCGCGAAGAGGCACCGATCCCGCTCGGCCGCTTCAGCTTCCCCGGCTGGATCGCCGCGATACGCGTCGCCTCAGCGCAGATGGACGTCGCGCGGCTCGCGCGCCTGCGGAGCGCGTTCGCGGCCGTCGCGAACGTGGGTGCGCTCGATCCGGGCAAGCGGCCGCTCTGGGAGGCGTTCGTGACGCTCGACGCGCAGATGGCGCGTGAGGCCGTCGTCGCGCCATACGGCACGGCTGAGCGCAAGGGCGAGCTCATCACGCTGATCCTGTACGACGCGGGCGAGCAGCTCACGAACGAGGAGCTCGCGACCATCGAGCAGACGGTCGCGGCGAAGCCGCCGTGCCTCGCGATGCGCCTCGCGCTCGCGCGCGCTCTCAATGGACCGAACGACGACCTGCGTGCCGTCGTCGCGCAGCTCGATGACGCAGATCTTCTCACCGATGCCGCGCGCGCCGCGACGTTCCTCGCGCTGCGCACGCACGCGAACGCCGATCGCGCCAATGCCGAGCGTCGCCTCACCGCGCTGGGAGACCGTCTCTTCCTGCAGAAGCTTGCGGAGGAGTGGTGAGCCGCTAGTCCGCGGACGCGAGGGCCTCTTCGCCGACGTTCTCCACGAACTGGCTGTGGTGCAGGTCGTAGTAGAAGCCGTGGCGCGCGAGCAGCTCGTCGTGGCTCCCCTGCTCGACGATCCGTCCCTGATCCATGACGACGATCTCGTCGGCGTTGCGGATCGTCGACAGGCGGTGCGCGATGACGAAGCTCGTCCGGCCGTGGCGAAGACGCGCCATGGCCTGCTGGATGAGGACCTCGGTGCGCGTGTCGACGTTGCTCGTCGCCTCGTCGAGGATGAGGATCGGGCGATCCGCGAGGAACGCGCGCGCGATCGTGACGAGCTGGCGCTGACCCGCGGAGATGTTCGACGCGTCCTCCTCGAGCAGCGTGTCGTAGCCGTCGGGCAGCGTGCGCACGAACGCGTCGACGTGCGCCGCCTGGGCCGCGGCCACGATCTCGTCCATGGTCGCGCCCTCCTTGCCGTACGCGATGTTGTCGCGGATGGTGCCCGCGAAGAGCCATGAGTCCTGCAGAACCATGCCGAACGCCCGGCGCAGCTGCTCGCGTGGCAGGTCGCGCGTGTCGACGCCATCGAGACGGATGGCACCACCCTGGATCTCGTAGAAGCGCATGAGCAGGTTCACGATCGTCGTCTTGCCCGCGCCCGTCGGACCGACGATCGCGACCGTCTCGCCCGGCCGGACGTCGAGCGAGAAGCCGTCGATGAGCGGCTTGTCGGGGAGGTACCGGAACGACACGCGGTCGAGCTCGACGTGGCCGCGCACCTCGGCGAGCGCCGCGTCGGGATGGCGTTCGGGCTCGAGCTCGTCGGCGGCGAGGAACTCGAAGACGCGCTCGGCCGATGCGAGACCCGACTGGAGCAGGTTCATCTGGGCCGCGATCTGGGCGAGCGGCTGCGTGAACTGGCGCGAGTACTGGATGAACGCCTGCACGTCCCCGAGGCTCATCGTCCCGGACGCGACGCGGTACCCGCCGATGACGGCGACGCCGACGTAGTTGAGGTTGCCGAGGAAGAACATCGCGGGCTGGATGATCCCGGAGAGGAACTGCGCCCGGAAGCTCGCGCCGTACAGCCGGTCGTTCAGCGTCCGGAACTGATCGATCGCGCTCGCGCGGCGGCCGAAGACCTGCACGAGCGCGTGCCCGGAGTGCATCTGCTCGACGTGCCCGTTCAGCTCGCCGGTCTCGGCCCACTGCGCGACGAACTGCTTCTGCGAGCGTCCCGCGATGACGATGGTGACGAAGAACGACAGCGGCACGGTGAGGATGGATATGAGCGCGAGCAGCCAGCTGATCCACAGCATCATCGCGAGCGTGCCGACGACGGTGAGGATCGACGTCATGAGCTGATTGAGACCCTGCTGGAGCGTCGTCGCGATGTTGTCGACGTCGTTCGTGACGCGGCTCAGGATGTCGCCGTGCGCGTGGCTGTCGAAGTAGCGCAGCGGTAGCCGCGCGAGCTTCTCCTCGACCTCGCGCCGAAGACCGAATACGGTCCGCTGCGCGACGCCGGCCATGAGGTAGCCCTGGCCCCACGCGAGGAGCGAGCCGGCGATGTAGACCGCGCCCGCGAGCGCGAGGATCTGCGCGAGCTGCGCGAAGTCGATCCCGACGCCGGGCACCGCGTGCGTCCCCGCGAGCATGTCGGCGAGCTGGCCCTGCCCGCGCGCGCGGAGGGCCGCGACGACCTGATCGAGCGTGAGTCCCGCCGGCAGCTGCTTGCCGATGACGCCGTCGAAGATGACGTTCATCGCGTTGCCGAGGATCTTCGGACCGATCACCGTGAGCGCGACGCTCACGGAGCCGAGCACGGCGACGATGGCGATCGTCGGGCGCTCCGGGCGAAGCCGCAGCGCGAGCCGCCGGAGCGTCCCCTTGAAGTCCTTCGAGCGCTGGACCGGCGCGGAGAGCCCCATGAAGCCGGCGGGCCCACCGGGACCACCCGGCCGCCCTCCCGGTCCCTGACGCCGCCCCCCCATCATCATCATGCGGCGGCCGCGCCTTCCCCGAGCTGCGACTCGACGATCTCGCGGTATTCCTCGCTCGTGCGCATGAGCTCGGCGTGAGTGCCCGCGCCGACGACGCGACCCTCGTCGAGCACGATGATGTGGTCGGCGTGCAGGATCGTCGACACGCGCTGCGCGACGATGAGCACCGTCGCGTCCGCCGTCTCCGCCTTCAGCGCCATGCGCAGGCGCGCGTCCGTCGCGGCGTCGAGCGCGGAGAAGCAGTCGTCGAACAGGTAGATCGCGGGTCGCTTGGTGATCGCGCGCGCGATCGCGAGGCGCTGCCGCTGACCGCCCGAGACATTCGTCCCGCCCTGGTCGATGGGTGCCTCGAGCTGCCCGTCCATCGCCGCGACGAAGTCGCGCCCCTGCGCGATCTCGAGCGCGCGCCACAGGTCAGCCTCGGTCGCGCGCGGATTCCCGAAGCGAAGGTTCTCCGCGACGGTGCCCTTGAAGAGGTAGGCCGTCTGCGGAACGAGCGCCATGCGCGACCAGAGGCGCTCGAGCGACTGCGCGCGGACGTCCACTCCGTCGACGAGGACGGCGCCCTCGGTCGCGTCGAACGCGCGCGTGATGAGGTTGACGACCGTCGTCTTGCCCGAACCGGTGCCGCCGATGATGGCCGTCGTCGCACCTGGGCGCGCGACGAGCGCGATGTCGTGCAGCACGGGGCGCTCGCTGTGCGGATACGCGAAGGTGACGTCGCGGAACTCGACCTCGGCGGTCGGTCGTTCCGGCGCCGCCGGCCGTTCGGGATCGGTGATCGACGAGCGCGTGTCGAGGACCTCGACGATCCGGCGCGCGCTCGCCTCGGCACGCGGGATGAGGATGACCATGAACACGGCCGCCATGACCGCGAAGAGGATCTGGAAGATGTACTGCATGAACGCGGCGAGGTTGCCGATGGGCATGTCGCCGCTCTCGATGAGATGCGCGCCGAACCAGAGGATCGCGATCGTCGACAGGTTCATGATCGCGAGGAGGCTCGGGAACGCGACCACGAAGATCCGGTTCACGCGGAGCTGGGTCGCCGTCAGGTCGGCGTTCGCCCTCTCGAAGCGGCGCTGCTCCGACGCGACGCGGATGAAGGCGCGCACGACACGGACGCCCGTGATCTGCTCGCGCATCACCTGCGTGATCGTGTCGATCTTTCCCTGCACGGCGACGAAGAGCGGCACCGCGAGCCGAAGGAGCGTCGCGAGCACCGCGGCCATGACCGGGATGACGACGACGAGGAGCCACGAGAGCGTCGCGTCCTCGCGGACGGCCATGATGATGCCGCCGACCGCGAGGATCGGCGCGCTCACCATGAACGTGAGCGCGATCTGGAGGAACAGCTGCACCTGCTGGACGTCGTTCGTGTTGCGCGTGATGAGCGACGGCGTCCCGAAGTGGTTCATCTCCTTCGCCGAGAAGGACTGCACGCGATCGAACACCGCGCCGCGGTTGTCGCGACCGACGCCCATCGAGACGCGCGATGCGAAGTACACCCCGACGATGGCGATGGCGCCGATGCCGAGCGTGATCCCGAGCATGAGCGCGCCGGTCCGCCAGATGTAGTCGGTGTCGCCCTTCGCGATGCCGTCGT
>DATDNP010000137.1:0-10361 GCA_036518215.1 Candidatus Limnocylindria bacterium | reverse complement strand
GAGCGGAGCCGTCGGCGACGGTGAACGCGCTTCTCCGGTCGCTGCCCGCTGGGAGGACTCCCCGATAGCGTGCGGAGCGACCGTTGCGTCATGATGCGGGCATGACCGCGGCGACACTGTCGGCACCGCGAGCGCAATCGATCGTCCAGCGGGCGTACGTGTACATCGTCGCGCTCGTCGCGATCCACATGGTCGTGCTCGGCGTCGCGAACATCCTCCGCGTCCTCGCGGAGCTTGCGCTCGGCGCTCCGAGCGGCGGTTTCACCGGTCTGCCTTTCGCCTTCGCCGACGTGAGCCGGGCCCGCACCGATGTCTATCGCGAGCAGGCGAGCCTGGCGATCGCGCTCCTCGCCGTCGGAACGCCCGCGTGGTGGATCCACTTCCGCATGGCCGAGCGTGCCGCGGATCTCGTCGCGGAGCGCTCGTCCGCGCTCCGCAGCCTCTACGTGCACGTCGTCGTGTTCGTCACGGCCCTCCTCGTGTTCGGATATGGGCAGCGCGCGCTTCGCCTCGTGCTCCAGGGCGTGACGTTCGGCGAGCCGGGCATCGGTCCCACCTACGGTCTCGAGCCGGAGTGGCAGGCGCGCGCAGCGGGTGCCGCGGCGATGGTGGTGGCGGCCGCGATCGCGCTCGTCTTCCACCTGCGTCTCTCCGCCGCGGATCGCAGCGCAGTTCCCATCGCAGGACGCGCCGCGGGGATCCGCCATCTCGCGCTCTATGCGCTCGTCGTCGTCGGCCTCGTCACAGCGGCGTCGAACGCAGGCGGCCTGCTCGACCAGGTGTGGCAGCGCGTCGCGGACGCGCTCGTGCCCCTGCCGGGCAGGGTCCCCGTCCCGCCTCCGGGCGTCCCGCCGCCACCGATCCCATCGCGCGACGACTTCCTGCGCTTCCAGCTGCTCGGGCAGATCCCCGCGGTCGTCGCGGGCCTCGCGCTGTGGCTCGCGACGTGGATCCCGCTGCAGCGCGGGCTCACGCACGCACGCGACGCGGCGGTCGAGCGCGAGAGCATCATCCGCAAGCTCGCGATCTACCTCATCGTCTTCGTCTCCGCGGTCGCGGTGCTCTTCGGGACGACCGCGACGCTCTCGGTCGTCGTGCAGCGCATCCTCGGCGACCCGGTGATCGGTACGTACACGAGCCTGTGGCACGACCTCGGCTCGCCGGTCATCTTCGTCGTCGTCTTCGCGCCCATGTGGATCTTCCACCGTCGCGTCGTGGAGTCGGAGGCCGCGCGCGAAGTCGAGGCGGTTCGCGCGGCGACCCTGCGTCGCCTGTACACGTATCTCGTGATGGCGATCGCGCTCGCGATGACGGCGATCGGCGTCGCGGGCACGCTCGGCGTCCTCGGGAGCGCGCTTTTGGGTCTGAACACGCACGCGAACGCCGAGACCGCGATCTACGTCTCGCTCGTCGTCGTCGGCGCGGCGGCGTGGGCGCTCCACTGGCGGACCGCGCGGGCGCGCCTGAACGATGACGAGCGCCGGTCGCTCCCGCGCCGCCTCTACCTCTATCTCGCCATCCTGGGCGGCGTCCTCGGGCTCCTCGTCTTCGGGTCTGCCGCGCTCTATCGCGTCCTCAATGCCGCGCTCGGTCTCTCGTTCGAGCGCGCGACGTGGCACGACGTGTGGCACTTCGTCGTGGACTCCGCCGTCGCCGGCGTCGTCGCCTACTGGAACGTCCGTCTCCTGCGTGCGGATCGCGCCGTCCTCGGGGCGTCGGGGGAGGAGACCTACGCGGTGACGGTGCTCGTGCGCGCCGCCGATCGCGACGCGGCGAAGGCGCGCGTGACCGAGGCGATCGCCGGCTCGAGCGATATCACGCTGAAGGGCTAGGCCCAGCGCCGCCGCGAGCGATCTCGTCCGTCACGTCGCGCCGGATCTTCTCGAGCGACACCTGCATCGACTCGATGACCCCGCAGGCGATGCCCTCGCCCTCGCGCACGAGACCGAGGAGGAGATGCTCGGGTCCGACGTGCGCGTGAGCGAGCCTGCGGGATTCGTCGATCGCGAGCTCGATGATCTTCTTCGTCCGCGGTGAGAGCGTGATCTCGCTCGGGCCGGACGACGCGTCGCCGCGCGGCACGATGAACGTGACCGCGGTGCGCGCCCTCGCGAGGTCGACGCCGTTCGACTCCAGGACGCGCGAGGCGATGCCGTCGTCGCGCAGGAGGCCGAGCAGCAGGTGCTCGGTCCCGATGTAGTTGTGGTTGAGGCGTATGGCCTCGTCCTGCGCGAGCGCGAGGACACGCTTGGCGCGGTCGTTGAAGCGGTCGAACGGGCCCGCGAAGCGTCGCGGCTCGGCGGCGGTCTGCTGGGGCGCTCCCGACGGCGGTGCTGGGGCGGCGGAGCGCGTGTAGACGTGCTGACCGCGCCATATCCGTGTGGAAGCTGGCTGCGATCGTCGCGACACGAGGACGACGGCGATCGCCGCGATCGCGCCGGCGATCGCTCCCGCCACGGCGCCGGCGATGATCGCGTCGCTCACGGCCGGACGATACGCGCGGAGCGCAAGCGCTCCGCGCTTATGTGCCCGGCTGGACCGCCTTGAGCGAGCTCACGAGGAGCTCGTGCTGCAGCCGGACCGCCTCAGGGACGGTGGGACCGAGATGCTCGAGCCATTCCTTGTGGAGCTGGAGCTCCTTATCCCACTCGTCGCGATCGATCCGGAGCGCCTTCGCGACCGCGTCGGTGCTCACATCCAGGCCACGCAGATCGAGGTCGGACAGCCGCGGCACGTAGCCGATCGGCGTCTCCTCAGCAGTGGCGCGGCCGACGCACCGGTCGATGACCCAGTTCAGCACGCGGATGTTCTCGCCGTAGCCGGGCCAGAGGAAGCGGCCGTCGTCGCCCTTGCGGAACCAGTTCACCATGAAGATCTTCGGCGGGTGCGTCATGCGGCCGAACATCGACAGCCAGTGCGCGAAGTAGTCGCCGGCGTTGTAGCCGATGAACGCGAGCATCGCCATCGGATCGCGCCGGATGCGGCCCACCGCGCCGGTGATGGCGGCGGTCGTCTCCGCGCCCGCGGTCGCGCCCATGTACACGCCGTGCGTCCAGTTGAAGGACTCGATGACGAGCGGGATCGTGTTGCTGCGGCGTCCGCCGAAGAGGATCGCCGAGATCGGCACGCCGCGAGGATCGCTGGCGTAGCGCGACAGCTTCTTGTTGTTGGAGAGTGGCACCGTGAAGCGGCTGTTCGGATGCGCCGCCGGTTCGCTCGATCCGACCTTCCACGGACGGCCGCGCCAATCGATGAGGTCGGTGGACGGCCGGTCCATCCCCTCCCACCACACGTCCATGTCCGGTGTGAGCGCCACGTTCGTGAAGATCGTGTCGTGCTTCACCATGTCCATCGCGTTCGGGTTGGTGTGATCGTTCGTCCCCGGCGCGACGCCGAAGAAGCCGGCCTCGGGGTTCACCGCGTAGAGCCGGCCATCGTCGCCGACGCGCATCCACGCGATGTCGTCGCCGATCGTCCTGATCTTCCAGCCTTCGAACGCCGGTGGCGGCACGAGCATCGCCAGGTTCGTCTTGCCTGAGGCGCTCGGGAACGCGCCCGCGATGAAGTGCGTCTCGCCCTCGGGGCTCTCGGCCTCGAGCAGCATCATGTGCTCGGCGAGCCATCCCTCGTTGTGGGCGTGATAGCTCGCGATGCGCAGTGAGAGGCACTTCTTGCCGAGGAGGGCGTTTCCGCCGTAGCCCGAGCCGACCGACCAGATCGTGTCGTCCTGCGGGAAGTGGCAGATGAAGCGGCGCTGCGGGTCGCAGTCGGCGACCGAGTGAAGACCGCGGTTGAAGCGGTCGGAGTCGCCCAGCCTGTCGAGCGCGACGTTCCCGATCCGCGCCATGATCCGCATGTTCAGCACGACGTAGATGGAGTCGGTGATCTCGACGCCGATCATCGCGAACGGCGAATCGGGCATGCCCATGACGTACGGGATCACGTACATCGTGCGGCCCTTCATCGAGCCATCGAAGATCGCGCCGAGCTTGCGGTAGGCCTCCTCCGGGGGCATCCAGTTGTTCGTCGGGCCGGACTCTTCCTTCGTGGGGGTGCAGACGAAGGTGAGCTCCTCGGTCCGCGCGACGTCCGACGGGTTCGATCGGCTGTAGTAGGAGTTGGGTCGTTTCTGCTGGTTGAGCGGGATGAGGACGCCGTTCGCGACAGCCTCGCGCGTGAGCTCGCGTCCCTCTTCCTCGGAGCCGTCGCACCAGTAGATGCGGTCCGGCTTGCACATCTTCGCCATCTCTTCGACCCACGTGTTGAGGTGCGTGTTCGTGGTCGGCCGATCCTTTGCGACGAGCACTGGCGAACCCCCTGAGAGACCAGAATCTGTGGCGCCCAACCAAGCCTAGCGCGGGAATTGTTTCCGCTCCCGCGCGCTCAGTCAGCCTCTCCTGCAGGACCAGAGCCACGCGGTCGCACGATGCGCGTCACGATCACCGCGACCGTCGCGGTGACCGGCAACGCGAGCGCGACCTGCACGAGGAGCGGCAGGACGGGATCGGTGTCGTAGAGGACGCCCGACAGCAGCCCGCCGCCGCCGTACCCGAGCGCGTACACGAGCTGGAACCCGCTGTACCCGAGCGCGGAGCGTGCCGCAGGCAACACGCGCTCGAGCGCGGCGGCCAGCACCGGGTTCGCGGCGGTCTGCGATCCAAGCAGGAGCGAACCGACCGCGAGCGCGGGTTCGTTGTGGCCTGAGAGCGCGATCGTTCCGGCGCCCAGCGTCAGCGCAGCGCCGGCGCCGACGACCGCGGGAGCCGGGCCGATGCGGTCGGCGATCACGCCGTTCAGCGAGGAGAAGAGCGCGGCGCCGAGCGCGATGAGCCCGACGTAGATGCCGACGCGCTCGAGCGGGACGCCCGCGACGTCGCGCACGTACACCGAGAAGAGCGGATTCACGATCCCGGCGACGAGCGACGCGAGCGGCGTGATCGCGAGCAGCGTCCAGAACGAGCGGGGGAGCGCCGGTGCCGCGACGCGCGCGAGCGGCGGCGTCGCCGTGACGAAGAACGTGCACGCGGTCGACAGCGCGAACGCGAACGTCGCCGCGGCGATGCCCGCGCGGAGCCCGAGCGCCGCGCCCAGCGCGCCGGCGAATGGCGACACGCCGATCGTGCCGAGGAAGAACGTGCCATAGACGAGCCCGAGCTCCATGCCCAGTCGCTTGCGCGGAACGGTGGCCGCGAGATGCGCGGATACGAGCGGCAACGCGGCGCTCCCCATCCAGTAGAGGACGGAGCCAACGAACGCGCCGTGCCACTCAGCGAGCGGGAGGAACGCGGCCGCGCCGATCGTCGACGCGAGCCAGGTGAGGATGAGGAACGGCTTGCGTCCGAATCTATCGGCGAGGAGGCCGAACGGGATGAACGACATCGCCGCGACGACGTTGCCGACGGCGAACACGATGCCGATGTCCGTCCCGGTGGCGCCGATCTCCTTGAGGAAGAGCGGCGCGAGCGTGCCGAAGAGGCCGAACCCGACACCCCACAGCACCTGCGCGACGACGAGGATGCGGCCGTCGCGGCTCAGGCGCGTCCCTTCACGGTGCCGGCCTTGCGACGTTGGTCGAATTCGGCGCGAGCCTCGGCGAGCAGCTCGGGCTCGCCGAGCGCGTCGATGGCGGTGAGCGCGAGCGCCTTCGCGGCGACGAGCGCGCGCTCGAGCGCCTCCGGGGTCCGCGCATGATCGCGGAACGCGGTCGAGTGGCCGGGGATGATCTCGTTCGCGATCGCGATGTACGGATGGATCGCCGGGATCACCTGCATCACGTTCCCCATGTCCGTCGATCCCACGCGGTCGTCGCCGTTGTGCTCGAACACCGGCGCGCCGAGGCCGCGCATGTGCTGCGCCCAGCGGCCCGCGAGCGGCGTCGAGAACACCATGTTCTCGTACCCCGCGTTCGGGTCGACGTGGACCTTCACCGTCGCACCCGTCGCGGTCGCGGCGCCCTCCGCGCACGCGATGAAGCGACGAAGGACCTCCTGCTGGTACTGGCGATCGAGCGCGCGCACGCTGAACCTCCCGAGCGTGTGCTCGGGGATCACGTTCGCGGCGCTCCCGCCCTTCGCGATGATGCCGTGCACGCGCGCGTCCGGCCGGAACTGCTGGCGCATCGCGTTCACGCCGTTGAAGAGCTGGATCATCGCGTCGAGCGCGTTGATGCCCTGGTCGGGTTGCGACGCGGCGTGCGCGGCGCGGCCGAAGTACTCGACGACGACGCGATTCGATGCGAGCGAGTGACGGCCCGCGAGGCTCCGGCCCGTCGTCGGGTGGATCATCATCGCGGCGTCGACGTCGTCGAATCCGCCGTTGCGGAGCAGCGCGACCTTCCCGCCACCGCCCTCCTCCGCGGGCGTCCCGATGGCGGCGATGCTCCCGGGCAGCTCTTTGATGACCTCCTTGACGGCGACCGCCGCGGCCGTGCCGATCATCGCGATGAGGTTGTGGCCGCACCCATGACCGAGATCGGCGAGCGCGTCGTACTCGGCGAGGATCGCGACGCGCGGTCCGCTCGAACGGCCGTCGGCGTCCGCGCGATACGCCGTGTCGACGCCGCGATAGGCGTGCGTGACTCGGAAGCCGTCGCCTTCGAGGAACTGCGTGAGCCGTAGCGCGGCCTCGCGCTCCTGATAGGCGAGCTCCGGGTTCGCGTGGATCGCGAGCGAGAGCTCGACCAGGCTGTCGCGTCGGGCGTCGATCGCGTCGAGCGCGCGCTTCCGCAGCTTCGCGAGGTCGGTCATGCCTGATGCCCGGCGATGATCGCGAGGATGACGCGGTCGAGCGCGCGATCGGCTTCGGTGAAAAGGGTCGCGGCCTGCGACGTCTCGAGCGAGCGCCGCCGCGCGACCTGCGCGATCTCGGCCATGAATCGTGCGCGGAAGAAGAGGAACGCCTGCGTCGCCTCCCCGAGCGAGAGGCCGGCGCGTCGGGCCTCCGCGCCGTACTCGCGGCCGAGCTGCTCCGCCTGCGTCAGGAGCTGATCGCGACCGCTGCGGCGATCGGTGTCCATCGAGCCGAGGAGCAGATCGCTCATGCGCATGCCGCGCTCGCGGAACCAGCGCAGCGAGTTCTCGTCGAAGCGCGCGCGCCAGTCCTGATCGCTGAGCTCCGTGCGCACGCGCTTGCGGAACTCCGACGCGACGCGATCGGGCGCCTCGCCCATCGCCGAGAGCGACGTGCGGCGCGTCCCGCGTGCGCGCGGGATCATCGCCTCGATCGACGACCGCAGGAACCGGCGATGACCGCCCGGAGTCGTGAAGACCTCGACCTTGCCGTTGTCGGCCCAGCGCCGGAGCGTGTCGGGATCGACGCCGAGCATCCGGCTCGCCTCGCCGAGCGTCAGCCAGTCATCGCGTTTTGTGGGAGCGGCGGACGTAGGAATGCCGCAAATCTAGGCGAACATCCCGTGAGATGCCACAGAAGCCGCCGGACCACACGCTCTCCCGGCCGGCGGACGGCGGGGCGCTTCTTTATTGACGGTCTGGACGCGCGCGCCCGACGATCGTTCTGCGGGGTCCACCGCTCTCCTGGGAAGGGTCTTGTCCGTGTTTCGACGTGTCATCACCGCGCTTGCGCTTGCCTTGTTCCTCGTTGCGCTGCTCCCCACACACGCCGCCGCGGCGACGTGGTCTGCGACATACGCGGTCCAGCCCGAAGGGCCGACGACGCTCGTGGCGCAGACGACAACCACGTTCGTCGTGACAACGACGAACACGGGCACCAGCTCCTGGCTGCCGTTCGCGCCTGATCCGATCGACCTCTCGTATCACCTCTATGACGCGAATGGGCGGCTCGTCGTGTGGGATGGCATCCGGACTCCGATCACGGCGCAGGTGGATCCCGGTCAGCCGTATACGTACCACGGCGAGGTGCTCGCTCCGTCCACGCCCGGCACGTACTACGTGCAGTTCGCGTTCGTCGACGAGGGTCATCAGTGGTTCCCGCCGGAGGCCACGACGCACCGGATCGATGTCGTCGCGCAGCAGTGGTCGGGTGGCGTCACGACGACGAGCGCGCTGACGTCGCTCGATTCGACGAGCGCGAGCGTGCCTGTGGCCGTCACGAATACCAGCAACGTCACATGGGCGTACCCGTGGACGGTGCGGCTCGCGTATCACTGGTACGACGCGTCCGGGGCGCTCGTCGTGTGGGACGGCGTCCGAACGGATCCGGGGCGGCTCGCACCGGGCGCGACGGCGACGGTGAATGCGATCGTCGACGCGCCTCTACGCTCCGGGACGTACACGCTCGTGTTCGCGCTCGTGAATGAAGGCGTCGCCTGGATCCCGACGTCCTCGCCCTCGTACCAGGTCATCGTGACGAAGCAGACCGATGCGAGCTTTCAGTACGACGCGAGCGCTCTCACGGCGGGCGCCGTGATCCGGCGTCCACTCACCATCACGAACACCGGAGGCGCATCGATCTCGAGCCTTCCCCTCACCATCTCGTGGCTCGACGCCCAGGGGCGTGATGCGCTCGCTCCGTATCGAAGGGATATCGCCGATCTCGCTCCCGGCGCATCACTGACGCTCTACGACAACCTGCAGGTGCCCCTCAGCGCCGGCGCCTACACGCTCGTGTTCGACCTTGGTGGTGGGATCGTGGATAGCCGAGCCGTCACCATCGGCGCGCCGAGCTTCCCGGTTACGTACTCGCTCGGCCCGGTCCCGACGACTGGCTTCATCGCCCAGACCGTCCAGGTGCAACTCAGCGTCACGAACAACAGCTCGAGCCTCATCTCCGCGAGCGGCTGCTGCCCCGAGTTCGGGCGGTTTCACGCTTCCTATCACTGGATCGACTCGTCTGGTCGCGTCGCCGTCTGGGATGGCGGCCGCTCATACGTCCCCGGGTTCGGACCGGGTGATACCACGAGCCTCACGCTGGCCGTCCAACTCCCCGATCGTCCGGGCACGTACACCCTCGTCCCCGATCTCGTCGAGGAAGGAGTGGCGTGGTTCGGCGCGATCGGGCCGCGCGTCACCGTGACCGTCGAGAACGGACTCGGTGCCGCGTACGACACGCCCGACGACCTCCGCTCGTCCGTATTCGCGCCGGGCGCGTTCACGAGTACCGCGTGGGACATGAACGTCACGAACACGGGGGTGCGCGCGTGGGACGGTCGCGAGCCGATCCACTGCGCGTACCACATCTACGACGAGGCAGGGAATCTCCTGGTGTGGGATGGTGCGCGATCGCAGGTCGGCTCCCCGCCCTCGGACGGCCCATATCTCGGCGGCGGGATCACGACAGGCGGGCGGGTCGCATGTGGATCGTTCGATTTCACGGCCCCATCCACGCCCGGGACGTACGTGATCGAATTCGACATGGTCTACGAAGGACACTTCTGGTTCTCCCAGCTCGGCGTCCCCACCCACCGGGACACGTTCTCCGTCGTGCCTCCGGCGAGCTGAGAGTTTCGGTAACGGTTGTGTGACGGCGAGCGTGATGACGCTTGCCGAGAGCGAACGGCATAGGCCTTGCGAGTACGGAGGGCGAGTTACCGAGAGGAGGTATCCATGGGCCAGGTAAACGTGAATCCAGGCGGCGGTCCGGGATACACGAACGACGGTGGGTTCGGCGCCGGCATGATCGTCGGGATCATCCTGCTCATCCTCATCGTCCTCGTGCTCATCTTCTACGCCGGCCCGCAGATCTTCAGCCCAGGCACGACCCCGCGTTCGTTCCTCGACGTCCTTTCCATCGCATAGCGAACGGCTGGGACCGCGGCCATCTGGCCGCGGTCCCATCATGTTGAGCCGGTGAAGCGCGTCCTCTTCCTCTGTTCTCATAACTCCGCGCGTTCGCAGATGGCGGAGGGGTTCCTGCGCGCCATCGCGGGCGACAGAGTCGAGGTGCAGAGCGCCGGTACGCGCGCAACGGCGGTCCATCAGCTGGCGATCGAGGCGATGCGCGAGGTCGGGATCGACATCGCGGGCCAGCGATCGAAGTCGGTCGACGATGTCGGCGAGGGTTGGGACCTCGTCATCACGGTGTGCGACGCGAACTGCCCGGTGCCGCCGCGCTCGGGCACGCGCCTCTCGTGGCGCGTTCCGGATCCATCGAAGGCGGGCGGTACGCACGACGAGCAGCTCGCCATCTTTCGCGCCGTCCGCGACGGCATCCGCTCGCGCGTCAGCGTGCTCGCGAAGCGCCTCTAGCGCGTTACTCGCACGTTACGTCGGCGAGCATCCGGCACCGCTCCTGCTTGCCTGTCGTGTGCGCCCTCTGGGCGACGACGGATAGGAGGCTTTCGTTCATGCAGGAGAAGAACACGCCTGACAAGAAGACCGGCACCGAGATGCCTGAGACCGGAAAGCAGGGTGGCCAGACCGACGTCGGCAAGAAGGGCGGCGACG
>DATDNP010000136.1:0-11074 GCA_036518215.1 Candidatus Limnocylindria bacterium | reverse complement strand
GAACGTCTCCGCGCAGTCCCAGAGGTACACGCCGATCACGACGGCCTTCCCGTACTTCACCTTCTCGCCGGGGACCGTCTGATCCGACACGCCGGGAACGTTCCGGCCGTGCGCCTGGATGTAGGCGAGGAGCTGCGGGCTGATGTTCGTGCCGATGTCGCCGAATGCGGTCTCGATCCAGTCACCCTGCGCGCTCTTCCCGGCACCGCACGACGGCGCGACGAGGCCATCCGGCAGCGGCGGCTTGCACGCGCCCGATGTTCGATCGCCGATCGGCGAGGGCTTTTCCCGACCACCGCTCACCTTCGACCAGTCCGCCGTCAGCGACAGCGAGCCGCCGAACGCGTAGTACGCCCAGTTCGGGATGTCGCACTTCTTGTCGTTCGTCGAGGGGTTCTGGTCGCCGGCCGTGTCCCATTTCGGATCGCAGTCCTTGCTGTCGCCGCTCGCGTCGTCCTTCAGCGGGGTCTTCGCCTGCGCCGATCCGGTCATGTCCCAGCCGTCCATCAGCTGGGCCACCGACGGTCCCTTCGTGTAGCGCGTGGAATAGCGCGAGTAGTCGACGAGGCCCTTGAACTGTCCGTACACCATGTTGTCGAGCGAGCCGGTCGAGGTCCAGAAGACAGTGGGCGCGATGCTCGCGGGATCGCAGGGCGATCCGCACGGAGCGTTGAAGTCGTCCTTCGAGTAATGCCGCACCATCGGCCAGACCGGGAACGCGCCCGGCGTGCCGCCGGCGATCTGCGCACGCGCGCTCGCCTGCGCGGTGATCACGGGCTGGCCGGCGATCGACGCGAGGAGAGATCGATACGTCGTGCCTGCGACGACGCGCACGTAGATGGTGTCGGCCGGCACCGCGGTGCCGGTGCCGCCGGATGGACAGGTGCTGCTCGTGACGTCCGTCCATGCGCCGCTCGTGTTCCCGATCTGCACCGACAACGACGTCGTCGCGTTCGTCGGCGCGAACGCCGTCCGGTTGTCCTGCGCGTATCCCTGCGCGACGCAGTACACGCCCTCTTCACTGAGCCGGAAGGCGATCTGGTCGTTCACGAGGATCGTCGACGTCGCGAGCGCGCGTGCGGCTGCGATCGCCGCGGAGTCGGCGGCGTTCTGCGCGACGCGGCGCTGCGTGAGCCCGAAGCCCCAGTCGACGCCGAGCGCGACGGCGGCCAGCAGCACGACGATCGACAAGCCGACGAAGATCACCGCCTGACCCTCGTCCGTGCGCGCCGCGCTCATCGGAGCGTATCCATCGTCGAGCTCGCGCTGAAGCAGGCGTCCGCTGTCGTCGCCGCACCGCCGCACGTCGTGACGTTCGGGAAGAACACGCCGATCACGAACGTCACCGCGCGCCACGGGTAGCTCACCTGGACCCGCGTCGGCACGTATACGGCGGGACTCGACGCGGGAATTCCGCCGCTGGGCCACGGTTTGAACGTCGAGCCATCCCAGTACGTCGCGATCACGCTCACGGAGCTCGGGTCGAGAGGCACGACCCGTTGCTGTACGGCTGAGGCGATCGCCGACGACGGTGCGGCGGGGTGTAGCGCGGCGTAGTGCGCACCCTCGCGTGCCGCGTTCGAGATCGTCACGTACGCGTTGATCGACCGTCCGACGTCCACGATCCCGACGATGACGAGCAGCAGGATCGGCGCGACGAGCGCGAATTCGACGAGCGCGACGCCGCCGTCGCCGCCCATGAGCTTCCTCACTGCAGGCTCGGGAACGTCGCGCTCGCGCGCAGCACGAGCGGATTCACGTGGAAGACACGGTTCACGAGGTACGCGCTCCAGAAGTCGAAGTCGTAGGTCACGGTCACCACGGCGTCATTCCCGCCGCCGAACGTCGCCGTCGTCGCGAGGCCGGGGCATGCGGCCGTCGCCGAGTAGGGGACGAAGCCCGTCTCGTTGCAGACCCGCGTCGCGATGCTCGATGCCGTCGCGGACGCGTCCGCTGCCGCGTAGGCAGCGCCGACCCGCGCCGCGTTCGCGATCGCGCTCGAGTAGTAGAAGGCGCGGCCGAGGTCGGCGACCCCAAGCAGGATCACCAACAGCAGCGGTAGCGCGAGCGCGAACTCGACGAGGCTCTGCCCCGAATCATCCGCGAATGTGAGTCGCGTCGGCACGGAATGCCTCTCCCTTACCCCAGTAACGGTCGGTACCCACCGACTACCGCCTTCAGGGCACTTTAGGAATGGGCCGAGGAAGCGGGCAATACCCGAAAACAGCAGGGACGTCGACGCGACGTGCGCAGAGGTACCTAGTTCAGGTACGCACTATGAGGTGGCGAACGGCTCCTGCCGCACGAGTGCGACGAGCTGACTACGTGTTTTCGCCCGCGACCTGCGCAACGCGTTCTGCACGTGCTTGTGCGCGGTCGACTCGCTGATCCGAAGACGCAGAGCGACCTCGCGATCTGTCGCGCCGCCCGCAATGAGCGCGATGACCTCACGTTGGCGTGGCGTCAACGTGCTGTCTTCGCTGGGATGGAGCGGGATCGCGAGCTTTCCGATCAGCTGGAAGAGCGTCGTGATGGCGTTTCGTGGGAACGCGATCTCGCCGGCGGCGACGGCGCGCACCACACGTGTGAACGCGCCCGGATCGACGTCCTTCGAGACGAGGCCCCGCACGCCGAGCTGCGCGGCGATCTCGGCGTCCAACGGGCCCGGAGCCACGACGATGACCTTCGTCGTCCGCGCCAGTCGCAGCAGCTCGTGCTGCCTATCGCGGTCGCGCATCTCCTCCGTCCCCATCCCGACCACGACGGCATCCGCCTCCGCGATCAGGTCGGGCGGCAGGAAGCGCCCGTCGAGCCATGGCACCTTGCCGATGACCTCGATATCGCCGCATTCGGCGAGGCGCGGGTATGCCGTTCCGGTGCGCGCGGAGTCGACGACGCAGACGCGCAGAGCGCGCGCGGCCTCTTCGGCTTCGTTCGGTGGCGTTTCGATCATTCCCGTCGCTTTCGTTCTGAGTCGCGCGCGATGCTGGTCGACTCTCCGGCACGCCTATCGGCGCAGTCAATGCACCGTACTCAGCATCGTCCTCGCTAATTCGGCGGAATAGGCTGTGCATTAGGTACGCGCCCGGCCCCCCGCGACGCCGCCGGACATGCGTGTACGGGTAACACGGTAGGGACGCGTGGGCGCGGTCTTGGTACCACGTTCACACGGACGAGCGAGCGTTCTCCGCTGTCGTGCTCGCAGATGGGTCGCCCGGAACGTTCAGCGCGCTCTGCGCACTGGACCTCGGCGTGCCCTTGTTCCGCGTCCGCGATCTCGATCACAGGCGCCTTCCTGTGTCGACGCTTCTGTTGCTCGACGCGACGAACGGCCTCGACTCGACGATCGAGCGAGTCCGGGCGACGGCCGAAGACACCGTGGTGATGGTCGTGGGCAGGCGGATCGACCCGCTCGACGCTCTCGCATACGTGTCAGCCGGGGCGTTCGGTGCCATCGACCTGGACATGGATCGCGCGGTGCTACGACGCGTCGTCGCGGGGGCGCTTCGCGGCGAGCCCGCGTTCTCGCGTGAGGTCCTTGGACAGTGGTTCCGCGATCTCCGTTCGACATCCGACGCTGATGCGCGCTCGCTCACCGAGCGGCAGCACGAGGTGCTCAACCTCGTCGCGCGCGGTGCGACGGACAAGGAGATCTCGACGACGCTCGGCATAAGCGTGGCGACCGCGCAGAAGCACGTCGCGTCGACGCTGAGGAAGCTCGGTGCGCGCAATCGCGCCGCCGCCGTGAGCATCGTGCTCAGGGGATCGCTGTTGGCGTGGGTCGATCGATCGGGACCGCGACCGCGATGAATCGCGGGTCCGATGGGTTCGGTCCGGTGGACGTCTGCAGCGTCACGCGCTCGGGCCCGCGGGGATCGAGCCAGCTCGTATCGGTGGGGTCGACGCGCGGCAACACAGTGACGACGGAGTAGCGAAGCAGGACGTCGCTCTGCCCGGGCACATACACGATCACGTCGTCACCGACGCGAACGTTCCACAGCGACAAGAACATCCCGGCGCGCGCGTGAGCGTACACATACGTGTTGCCGCCGCTCGCGAGCGGGGCGCTCCCAGGGAACACGAGCGCGACGCGTTCGGGCGTGTTTCCCGCGAAGCCCGGCCGAGGCACGTCGCGCGTGACGTCGCCGTACGCGAGAGGAAGATCGATATCGAGCCTGGGCACGCTGATGTGGAAGGACTCGAGCGGCGGCAGCGGACGACGCGTCGGTTCCTCGGCATTTGTCGCCGGCAGGTTCGCGTTCACGACTGCCGTCGGCGACGGCGTCGACGTGCTCGTCGACGAGCTCGTCGGTCCGGGTGACGGCGCGAGCCACGTCGCGAGCGCGAGCGCCGCGACGGCGAGGGTCATGATGCGGAGCGCGCGATCGATCACGAGCGGGAGGCCGAACGCGGGTCAGATGAACCGGCGTGGACCGGAGATGACGGCGACCGCCGCCGCGCGATTCGGCACGTGCAGGCGCTGGAGGATGTTCGTCACATGCTTCTGCGCCGTCGCCTGCGCGATCCCCAGCACGGCAGCGATCTCCTTGTCGGTCGCGCCGCGCGAGATGAGGCTCATGATCTCCTGTTGCCGCCGGGTGAGGCCTTCGCTCCCGTTGCGTTCGCCGCTCGCTGCCTGTCGGCGACTGCGCATCCACGCGCCGATGACCTCACGAGGGAACGCGGGCTCTCCGCGCGACAGCGCGCCGCGAATGGCGCGATCCAGAGCCTCGTGCGGCATCGCCGCGTCGAGGTATCCGATGAGATCGCGCTGGAGCGCCTCTTGCGCTTCGTCGCGGTCGTACGCCGTCGTGATGATGAGTCCCGGCGCGCGCTGGGTCAGCTTGCTCACGTCGTCCCAGGACACCGGACCGTACGCCGCGCAGATCGTCAGACCCAGGTCGAGCCCGGGCGAGATGCGCTTCGCGTCGAGCACCCTCCACAGCGCCGCTGTCAGCTCAAGCTCGCGGAGACGGTCGAAGATCTCTCCGAGCGGATCGAGGACCACGACGCTCGTCGCGACGACATCCGGCTGCTCGTCCATGGTGATACGCGCCACCGCTACTCCCATATCCCACCCCACTACCACTACCGGTACCGGTCACTCTCGTCCACATCCGCCCCGTCGTCGAGTGCCCTAACGACTAGGCGGTAATCAAACCGGCGATTGGCTCCGCCCGCAAGTACTGATTTCCACCACTCCACCGTCGGACGCGTACCCCGCCGTACCGGATTGCTACCCGAAGACCTGTCCAATATGGCCTGAACAGATCCGTCCGGTCTACGTATGCCGCAACTGGATGCGTTGACCGCGCCACCGAGCACGTGCAGCCTCGGTCGCGTGGGTAGGGGAGGCCCGAGAGGGCAGGCGTTGCGGGACGAGCACGGCCAGGCGCTCATCGTCGTGGCGCTCGCGATCGTCGTGCTGCTCGGGGCGATCTCGTTCGCGCTCGATTGGGGCTACGCCCTCACGCAGCGGCGCGTCACGCAGAACGAGGCGGACGCCGCGGCGCTCGCAGTGGGAAAGCAGCTCGCGATGTCCGTGCTCGTCGTGAACGGCACGCCCGCGTTCGGTCTTCACCAAGAGGACGCGTGGTGCACGGCGGGCACGTATATCGACGCTAATCGTTCGTTCAGACCAAGTGACGGTTCGAGTTCTTTTCTCCTCCAGTTCGGTGATGCGTCGAGTCCGACCGTCTGGACGACGGGCGCTGTCGCCGCCTCATGTCCACCTTCGGGCACGTTGACGGCCGTCCCCGCATCGACGCGCTATGTTCGCGTGACCGCGTCGCAGAGCTACCCCACGCTCCTCGGCGCGATCGTCGGGCAGCCGACGCTCGACACACAGGCGTCGGCCCGCGCTCGGCTCTCCGGTTCGCCGGTGCCGTTGTCCGGACCGACGTGGCCGATGGTCCGGCACTACGACCCGAGTGATTTCGACCAGAGCGCAGCCTGCCCGCCGAGCTCGTGCGACCCGACGACCATCGCGCCTGATACGTTCTGGTCGCCGAACGCCACCGATGTGGTGTACGGGAACTTCAAGGGCCTCGTCGACCTGTCGCGCTACTCGACGCGTTTCTCCTCGCCGACCGTCCCGCAGCTCGAGAGCGACTGGGACCACAGCGGTTCCGTCGCCGCCGGGACGCCGCTGCTGGCCGATAAGAGCGGCAACTGTTCGGCCGGGTGGGACACTGCGGGAGACGAGGCACCGAGCCAGCAGGACAAGCAGTGCAGCGTGCCGAACTGGTTCTACTACGCCTTCGGCGGAACGCTCTCGCTGTCGTCGGCGTGGTCGAGCTCGCTCCCCTCGGGCCAAGAGGTCCCAAGCAATATCGGTACGCGCGCGGCGATCTGCGCCGCGCCGCCGCCCGGTGAGCCGACACCTTCGTGCACGAGTCCGACCGTCGGAGATTGGGTCGAGACCGCCTATGGCAACGTCGGCCAGAACGAGAGCGACAACATGCGCGCGCGCATCGCTCAGTACGGCACGTGGATCAACGCCTTCTCGAGCAAGACGGTCGCGAGCGGTCC
Source organism: Candidatus Limnocylindria bacterium (assembly GCA_036518215.1). Classification (GTDB taxonomy): domain Bacteria; phylum Chloroflexota; class Limnocylindria; order P2-11E; family P2-11E; genus CF-39. The sequence continues at coordinate 4,543 of DATDNP010000136.1, read as the reverse complement.
GAACAAGGGGAACCTCTACGGCAAGGCGCTCACGATCCTCGTCTACCTCTGGGACTGCGCCGAGAGCTTCAGCGGATCTGCTCCCGCGGGAAGCCAGTGGACCCTCATCACATCGAGGGGTCAGCCGGATTGCTCGCAGCTCCAGGCGAGCGGCAATTCCCCGACGCCCGACCGGGTGCACCTCTTCACCGTCGCGCCGTTCACGTTCTACCAAGGCCTTGTGACGACGCAGGCGATCCAGGGGTACTGGGGCGGGACGTTCGGTGATCCTCGACTGTGCCAGGACTGCACGCTGAACGCCCTGTCCAATACGGCGTTCCTCGTGCCCGACGACTAGTCCTAGTTGGCGCTCGCGATCGTCAGGTGACGGATATGGCCACAGACGGCCCGCGACATACGTAGTTCCACAACCAGACAGCTGCCACGCGGCACGAGGGAGCAGAACGCCGTCACCGATTGCGTGTTGTTCGCAGGTTGACCCACGGTGCGTCCGACAGACAAAGTCGACTGCACCGAACTCGAATTCCCATCCCACCCATGAGAGAGCCCGGTCGACACCGGGCTCTTCTCTTGCTCGGGAGAGGAGACGCCCGTGGATCTGGCGCGGATCAGCCTGGACCTCGAGTCGCTCGCGCCAACGGTCGCCGCCGGATCATCGAGCGCGGTGCGACGCCGTGCTGAATGGCTCGTCGCGCAGGCGTGCGATGCGTTCGGCGATGCTGAGGAGGGCCTCCGTCGCGATCTGCTCCATACGGTCGCACGGCAGGCTGTCCTCCGCGCGCTCTTCTGTAATGAGATCGGGCGCGCGGCGATCGAGCTCGAGCGGGATCCGAGCCCTCGCGCGCTGAGGCGCGGTCTCTTCGCGGCCCTGCTCGCGGAGGGAGTGCGCGAGGATCGTTGGAAGTTCGAAGTGGCGCGGCTGCGCGACGCGTCCCTGCGCCTGCCAGCGATGACCGTTGACGCGCTCTGGGACGATGCGTGCGAGATCGCCTCCGCGGGGATGCGCGCGCTACTTCGCGCGGAGCACCTGCTTCGTCGCCGGTCTGTCCCGCTCGAAGCGCACATCGAGGGCGGGCGCATTAGCCGGTAGCGACGCCGCGTCGCCGGGGTACGAGCGACCGCTCCGGGTCGCGATCCAGTGGTCGATCGAGCTCGCGCTCGTCGCCCATACCGCCTCGGGTCCCAGGCGCATCAGCGCACTGTCCCCGTCGATCGCGTCGTACAGCCACGGCCCGGTCACTTCCCGCTCGAGCCAGATGCGCCGCCGTGAGATGCCAAGGCCCGACACCTCGGCGAGGCGCGCATCGTCGAGCTCCCAGGCCGCGCGCTCAACGAGACCCCAAGCGATCCTGAGCTCCCCTTCGGACAGCGGCATGACACGAACGATGCTCCCCACCGGCTGAGAGCCTGCACGGCGGGAGACCGGGCGAACAGCGGGTGATCCCCCGTACGCAGCCGCCCCGGACGCCGGCGCTGTACTCAAAAACACGTAGCCATACCGGACATGACCAACGGGTCCTGTTCAGCCGCCCTGCGCCGTACCTAGTATCCCGACTCACAGAGGCGAGATACCGCATTTTCGGTACGGAGGCAGGAGTTGAAGCGCTGGGTCGCCACGTTGGCCATCGTCGCGAGCACGGTCCTGGTGGTCGGCGAGGCGCGGCAGGTGAGCGCGCAGTTCCTCCCCGCACGTGCCGCTGAGCTGACCGCGACCCCGTCCACGCCTGCTTTCGCTCCCGCTCCATCCGCGCTGCCCGCCACCCTGACTGACACGCTCGCGGTCACCGCGGTCGTTGAAAACACGTCAACCTCAGAACCCCAGCCGGCGGCGCCGTCGGCGACCGACACCCCCGTGCCGGCGCCGATCGTCGTTCCGACCGTCGCGCCACGTACCCCCGTCGCGACTGTCGTGGCGACACCGGCGCCGTCGGCCCCCGCACTGAGCTGCCCTGCGGGAAGCTGGTTCTGCTATCCACGTCTCGGCATCTCGGGCGCGATCGTTCCGTACAGCGACTGCAGCGGCCAGACCGATGTCGGTACGCAGATCCGCAGCTTCGCGTGCCTCTCGGATCACTACCTCATGGGCCACGCGTACACGCAGTTCGGGAAGCTCACCGGGTGGAAGGTGGGCGACACCGTCGTCGCATATGGGCAGACCTTCACCGTCACCGGGGCGTTCGTCCAGACGGCCTGCAGTCAGCCGCGGCTCCCGCTCGCGCCGCTCGAGATGCAGACGAGCCTGACGGCGAATTCCTGCGGTGACGTGCTCGTCGTTCAGGCACGCTGATCGAGTATCAGTAGGGCACGCGTCGCGGGCGTCCAGGCGCCGGATTTGCATCGTGTAACGATGTGTTCCCGATGTCGCGCCATGTCGCTGTCCGCCTGCTCACCGCCGTCTTGCTTGCCACGGCGTGCGGCGCGCCTCAGGCGGCCGGCCGCGAGGCCGAGCCTGCCCTGACCGCGTCGCCGACCGCTGTCGCTTCACCGACCAGCGATCCGTCCTCGGTCAACGTGTACGGTGCCACCAGCGAGGGTCTCGCCCCGCAGGTCGCGGATGTCGCACCGCGCGTGTATGTCCCGAACGAGCGCTCGAACAGCGTCAGCGTCATAGACCCGCGTACGTACGCGGTCGTCGGTCGTATCGCCGTGGGCTCGTCGCCCGAGCACGTGACGCCCTCGTACGACCTGCGCTCGCTGTACGTGAATGACAACGGTCTCACCGAGATCGATCCGCGGACCGCGGCCGTGCGCCGAAAGATCCCCGTCGCGATGCCATACAACCTCTACTTCACGCCGGATGGGACGAGGGCGATCGTCGTGGCGGAGGAGCTTCACCGCCTGGATTTCTACGATCTGAGGACGTGGACGCTCGTAAAGAGTGTTCCCATCCCGTGGAACGGGATCGACCATATGGATTTCAGCGCGGACGGCTCCTTCCTCGTCGCCTCGTGTGAATTCGCAGGGCGTATCGCGAAGGTGGATGTGGGCCAGATGGCGCTCGTCGGCGACAGCGTCGTCGGCGGCTTTCCGGTGGATGTGAAGCTTGCGCCGGCGGGCGACGTGTTCTTCGTCGCCAACCAGGGACGCGACGGGGTCTCCGTCGTCGATGCGCAGACGCTCAAGGAGACCGCATTCATCGGCACGGGGAAGGGCGCGCATGGCCTCGCCATCAGCCGTGACACGCGATCGCTGTACGTTTCGAATCGGATGGCGGGAACGATCTCCGTGATCGACATCGCCACGCGGTCGGTGCGGGCCAACTGGGTCGTCGGCGGGAGCCCCGACATGCTCACGCTCTCAGCTGATGGCGCCGAGCTCTGGACCGGAAACCGTTTCTCGAACACGATCATCGTGATCAGCACCGAATCCGGGAAGGTGACGCATGTCATTCCCGTCGAGGACCGGCCGCACGGCCTGACGTATTTTCCCCAGCCGGGACGCATGAGCCTCGGGCACAACGGGGTCTATCGCTAACGCATCCGTCCCTGAGATTCTTGCCTTAACTCCAGCGGCCACTAGTGTCCCGCCATGGCCGTCCTTCGCGGTCTGCCCGCGACGCTCGCCGTGGTGCTGCTCTTGACGGGCTGCTCGATCGGATCGGCTCCCGCGGGCTCGGCGAGCGCTCCGAGCGTCGCCGTCGCATCCGCGCTGCCGACGTATCCGCCGATCCCCGAGGATCCGCAGGTGAGGGTCCCGCGAACGAACGCGGCGATGGTCGATGCCGATCCGTCGGCGACCCCGGAGCCAGCGATCACACCGACCGCGCAGCCTCGCGCCACGCCCGCGGCTCGCGCGGCGACCCCAACGTGCCCCTCGGATTGGTTCTGCTACCCGCGTCTTTCGATCGCCGGGCCGATCGTGCCGTACTCGGACTGCACCGGCCAGACCGACATCGGCACGAGCATCCGCGCCTTCACCTGCCTTTCACCCTTCTATCTGATGGGCCATGCCTACACGCAGATGGGTCGGATCACGGCGTGGCGCGCCGGTGACGTCGTGTTCGCGTACGGACGAGCATTCGCGGTCTACGGCGCGATCACGGCGCAGAGCTGCGTCCGGTCGTCCGGACCGCTCGCGCCACTCTCGATCCAGACGAGCCTCTCCCCAAGTACGTGCGGATCCGTGCTCGTCGTCCAGGCGCGGTAGCCGTGTCATACGGCAGCGCCCCGGGGGTGGGCCCGGGGCGCTGCTTCCGCGTGGTGTGGGAGAAGACGTCTAGCTCAGACGAGAGGCGCGCCGCGCCATGACGAACATGAGCGCGAAGCCACCCATCAGGGTGAGCGAGAGCGCCAGACCCATCGTGTTGGGATCGGTGGATGTCGACGGCAGCTTCACCTCGGCGTTGCCGAAGCTCAGCGAGGCCGTTGTCGATCCGGTCGCGAATGCGAAGTACCTGGTGGCGTTTCCACCCGGATCGGTGTTCGTGTAGCCATTCGTCGCGATCTCGGTGGCGCTGTAGCCGCCGAGCGGAAGGTTCGCGATCGACGCGACGCCACTCGCGTCCGTCGTGATGGTCTGGCTCACCGCGCCGTCGGTGCTCTTC
>DATDNP010000135.1:0-31192 GCA_036518215.1 Candidatus Limnocylindria bacterium | reverse complement strand
AGCAACCGCTGTACCTCAATGGCGGATTCATTACGGAGCTACCGCCGGGCGAGCTCGCCGAGGCCGGCGCCGTCGGAGGGCCGCCTGATCCGCAGCCCGACATCGTCATTCGAGCGCGTACCTCCGGAGCGACGCTCATCTACTGCAGACGGCTTACGCCACGCGAATACCGCGGCTTGAACCGAGACAATCCGCTCCAGCTCCGCCGCGGCGATCTGCGATGCGCGTAATGGCGTGAGAAGTTAACGGCGGGCTAACAACCCCCGGCGATCGCGCGGGTATGACAGGCGTGATGCGCGTCTCACTGGTGCTCGTGCTCGCGGCGGCGCTCGTCGGATGCCGGCCGTCGGCGTCAACGCCTTCCCGGACGTCGCAGACCGCGCCCGCCGTGCCGTCCGCGAGCCCGCACCGGTCCCCACTGAGGACCGCGTACGCGAGGACGTTCGCGCGCTAGCGGGGCCTCACGCGGTCGCGCGTTCGACCGGCGAGAGATGCTCGAAGAGGATCCTCGCGAACTCGTCCGGCGCCTCGACCATCGGACCGTGCGCGACGCCCGGCATGCTGATGAGCTCGCAGCCGAGCGCCTGCGCGACGCGCACGGCGTTCGGCCCGCCGGTGAAGAGGTCGTTCGCGCCGACGATGACCACGCGAGGGACGTCGATGCGCCCGACGGCGTCGCCGGGCTTCCACTCCATGAGCGCGGGGATGAGCGCCATGGCCGCGTCGATGTGCTGCTCGCCGCCTTCACGCACCAGGCGCTTCCAGAAGTCGTCCTCGGCGACCGGCACGATCGCGTGGAGCGCCGCGTTGAGGTATGCCGGGTCGTCCTTGAGTCGCTGCTGATGCTCCGGCACCGCGTACGAGGCGGGCATGCCGTCGATCCATGCGGGCGTCACGACGACGAGCGACCGGAGGCGCTCCGGGTGCGAAAGCGCGAGCTCGATCGCGACGGCGCTCCCCAGCGAGTGGCCGACGACGTCGAAGCGCCGGACGCCGACCGCGTCGGCGAACGCGAGCATGTCCGCGGCGAGCGTCGGGATGGCGTTGTCGGCGGCGCGTCCGCGCGTCTTGCCGCGGCCGCGCAGATCGGGCGCGAACGCGCGCCGGCCCGCGGGCAGCCGCGCGAGCGTGGGCTCCCACCACGAGCTCGTCGCCCAGTTCCCGTGGATGAGCACGACCGGCGTGCCGGCTCCCTTCTCGAGGTAGTAGGTCTCGAGATCGCGCGCCTTCACGTACGACATCAGGTCCCGACCACCAATCCGCCGTCCACGCTGAGGACGGCCCCGTTGATGAAGCTCGCCTCGTCCGACGCGAGGAAGAGGTACGCGTTCGCGACGTCGCTCGGCTCGCCCATGCGCCGCACCGGCGTGTGCTCGACCATGTCCTTCAGCACCTGCTCGGGCATCGCCTTCACCATCTCCGTCGCGATGAACCCCGGCGCCACCGCGTTCACGGTGATGCCCTTCGGCCCGAGCTCGCGCGCCCACACGCGCGTGAGCCCGATGACGCCGGCCTTCGTCGCGACGTAGTTCGACTGACCGAAGTTGCCGTAGAGCCCGACGACCGACGACGCGTTGAGGATGCGGCCGTACCCCTGGCGGATCATGACCGGCGCGACCGCCTGGCCGCACACGAACACGCCCTTGAGATTCACCGACACGACGCTGTCCCACTGCGTCTCTTCCATCCGTCCGGTGACGGCGCCGTCCTTCATCTTCACGAGCTGCGCGTCGCGGACGATGCCCGCGTTGTTCACGAGGATGTCGATGCGCCCGTGCGCGCGGACCGCCGCCTCGACCGCCGCGGCGACCGACGCAGTGTCGGTGACGTCGACGCGCCGATCCGCGCCGTCGACGACGTCCCACGATTCGACGGTCGCTCCCGCCTCACGGAAGACGCGCGCGGTCGCGGCCCCGATGCCGCGAGCACCACCGGTGATGACGGCCATCCGTCCTGCGAGCTTCGTCATGCCAGGTATGCCTCCCGTACGTGTGGATCCGCGAGGAGCTGCGCACCGGTCCCCTCGAGGGTGATGCGTCCGAGCTCGAGCACATATGCGCGCTGCGCGAGCCGGAGCGAGAGCGGCACGTTCTGCTCGACGAGCAGGATCGTCGTGCCGCTCGCGTGGATGTCGCGGAGCGCCCGGAACACCTGCTGGACGAGCACCGGCGCGAGACCCGCGGACGGCTCGTCCACGAGGAGGAGCTTCGGGCGCGCCATGAGCGCGCGCGCGATCGCGACCTGCTGCTGCTCGCCGCCGCTCATCGTCCCCGCGCGCTGGTCGAGCCGCTCGCCGACGCGCGGGAACAGCTCGGTGACGCGCCGGAGCATCTCTGCGCGTCCGGCCCAGCCGTGCGGCGTCGACATCGCGCCGAGCTCGAGGTTCTCGAGGACCGTCATCTCGGGGAAGAGCTGGCGCCCCTCCGCGACCTGCGCGATGCCCGCGCGTGTGATGTGGTGCGGTGGGAGCGCCGTGATGTCGGTCCCGGCGACGCGGATCGAACCTGACGTCGCACGGATGATCCCATTGATCGTGCGCAGGAGCGTCGTCTTGCCGGCCGCATTCGCGCCGACGAGCGCGACGGCCTCGCCCTCATCGACGTGGAGATCGACCTCGCGCAGGACCTGCACCGGACCGTATCCCGCGGAGAGTCGCTCGATCTCCAGGAGGCTCATTCGTCGGTCCCCAGATACGCGGCGATCACCTTCGGATCGCGCGAGATCTCGGCGTAGCTGCCCTCGGCGAGCTTCTTCCCGTAGTCCATGACGATGACGCGATCCGAGAGATCGCGGACCGTGCTCATGACGTGCTCGATGAGCAGCAGCGTGATGCCCTCGCCTCTGACGCGCGTGAGGAGCGCGATCGCCTCCCGCTCTTCGGCGGGCGTGAGGCCCTCCATGACCTCGTCGAGGAGCAGGAGCGCCGGTCTCGTCGCGAGCGCGCGGGCGAGCTCGAGCCGCTTCCGGTCGGGCACGGTGAGCATCGAGACGGGCCAGCCGGTCTTCTCGGCGAGCCCGACGAGCCCGCAGAGGCGCTCGGCCTCGCGGCGCGCGGCGGGGACGCTCCCGGCGCGGCCGCCGAAGAGCGCGCCGACCATCACGTTCTCGAGGGTCGAGAGCTCCGCGAACGGCTGCACCACCTGGAAGGTGCGTCCCATCCCGAGACGGCAGCGTGCGTCGGCCGACAGCCGCGTCACGTCGCGTCCGCGGAAGATCACGCGTCCGGCGTTCGGCGCGAGGAGGCCGGAGAGCAGGTTGAACGCCGTCGTCTTGCCGGCGCCGTTCGGACCGATGAGCGCGAGCGTCGTCCCTTCGTCCATCGCGAACGACAGGCCGTCCACCGCCGCGAGGCCGCGGAAGCGACGGACGAGGCCGTCTACCTCGACCAGCGCCACGCGCGTCCTCCCTTCCGGGGCAGGAAGGCACCGCGGCGGAACGACTCGCCCAGACCGACGAGCCCGCGTGGGATGAACAGCACCGCGATGACGATCACCGCGCCGTAGAGGACCTGATAGCCCTCCTTCCACGGCGGCGTGACGCGCAGGTATTCCTCGAGCGAGCGCAGCGCGATCGTGCCGATGACCGGACCCGCCGTCGTGTAGATCCCGCCGAAGATCGGGAACGCGAGCGACGCGACGGACCGGCTCACGTCGAACGCGTCCGTCGGGTCGGTGTGCGTGATGAACGGCATGTAGAAGGCGCCCGCGAGCGCCGCGATCGTTGCGGATGCGGCGAACGTGAGGAGCTTCGTCCGCACGACCGGGACGCCCATGACCGCCGCGACGGACTCGTTCGTGCGTATCGCCGTGACGGCGTAGTGCGCCCGTGTGTATCGCACGCCGAGCGAGAGCGCGAGGGCGAGCACGAACACGACGCCGATCACGTAGTAGCTCGCGACGCGGTCGCCGTCGAAGAGCGGCGGCATCGAGATGCCGATCGGACCCTCGGTGAGGTCGGGGAGCTGGAGCGTGACGGTGCGGAGCACCTCGCCGAACGCGAGCGTCGCGATCGCGAAGTAGATGCCGCGTAGTCGCAGCGTGACGGCGCCGAGGATCGCCGCGATGACGAAGCCGACGACCGCGGCGGCCGCCATCCCGAGGAGCGGCGACAGCGCGACGAACTTGTGGCCGAGCGCGACGGTGTACGCGCCGATGCCGAAGAACGCGCCGTGCGCGAGCGAGAGCTGACCCGTGCGCGCGACGACATCCCAGGAGAGCGCGAGCGCCATGAACATGAGCATCACGTTCGCGAGGAGCATCAGGTAGCGATCGGATCCGACGCCGAGGAGCGGGAGGATCGCGACGAGGACGAGGAAGCCGCCCCAGCCCGCGAGCGCGCGCCTCGCGTCGGGGCTCATCGGCGCAATCCCGACGGGCGCGCGAGCAGGACCACGAAGATGATCACGAAGAAGAGACCGTCGCGGAGCGCCGCGCCGTCGGGGATGTACTGCGACACCGCCTGCTCGGAGAGGCCGAGCAAGAGGCTCGCGACCACGACGCCGGCGAGGTTCCCGAGCCCGGCGAGGACCACGATGGAGAACGCCTTGAGGATCGTCGCGAGCCCGAGGAACGGGCTCAGCTGGGTCGTGAAGAGCAGCATGACGCCGGCGGCCGCGGCGAGCGCGGCCGAGAGGCCGAACGCGATCGCGTAGACGCGATCCACCGGGATGCCGATGAGGTGCGCGCCGAGACGGTTCTGCGCGACCGCGCGCATCTGCTTTCCGATCCGCGTTCGCATGAGCAGCACGTACGTCGCGATGACGAGTCCCATGGAGACCGCGAAGGACGCGACGCGCGCGTACGTGACGCTCGCGATCCGCAGGTCGAGCAGCTCGAAACGCCAGCTCATCTGCGCGTCCTGCGCCTGCGGCGAGAGCGCGATCGCCGTCGCGTTCACGATGAAGATCGAGAGCCCGAAGGTGAGGAGCATCTGATCGAGCTCTGGCCGCGCGAGCAGCGGACGGAGGGTGAAGCGGAAGACACCGAGCCCGACGACGTACAGCACGATCGCCGAGAGCGGCACGCCGACGAGGATGAGGAGCGGGCTCACCTCGGGCCCGAGGCCGAGCGGCCCCGAGAGGCCGAGGTAGAGCCAGAAGCCAACGTAGGCGCCGAGCATGACGAACTCGCCGTGCGCGAAGTTCACGATGCCGATGACGCCGAGCGAGATCGCGAGTCCGAGGGCGGTGAGGGCGTAGAGGCCGGAACGCAGGAGCCCGAACAGCAGGACCTGCGGCAGCGCCTCCACGCCCTCTCCTTACTCCCTGACTACTTGAGCTTTCCGGTCGCGAGATCCGTCGGGAAGACGATCACGATCTTCCCGCTCTGGTACTGGTACTGGAGGAGCGCGGTGAATCCCTGGTGGTTGACGACGTTGCTCTTGGTGAACTTGAGCGTCGGTCCGATCGGCGAGGCGTAGCTCGTCGCCTCCATCGCCGTGATCCATCCGCTCTTGTTGCCGACGCCCGATTTCTTGAGAGCGTCGATCGCCGTGACGAGGTTCGTGTACGCGAGCGGCGCCCAGTAGCTTCCGGGCACCTTGTTGTACTTCTTCTGGAAGTCCGCGAGGAACTTCTTCGAAGCATCGGTCGCGACGTCGGGTGTCCAGAGCGCCGCAGCGACGACGCCCTCCGCGACGGGCGACTTCTGGAAGTCGGCGGGCCACGACGGCGGCGCGGCGAAGATGAGCTTCGGCGCCCAGCCGACCTCCTTCATCTGCGTGAGCATCGGGATCATGTCGGCGGCGTAGGGCACGACGATGAAGCCCTCGGCGCCGCTCGACTTCAGCTTGTTCAGCATGGCGGTGAAGTCGGTGGACCCGGTCTTGAACTTCTCCGACGCGACGATCTGCAGGCCCGCGTCGGGGAACGTCGCCTGGAATCCCGCGAACGACGCGGTCCCGAACGCGCCGTCCTCGTACGCGATCGCGTACTTCTTGTACGGCGTGTTCTTCAGGAACGCGTTGTTGGACGTGCCGTTCATGTAGTCCCACGGGTGGTAGTGGAAGAAGTAGGCCTGGTCCTTCATGGCCGTCTCGAACGCGCTCGCGGCCGCTCCGGTCCACGCCATCGGCACCTGTGCCTTCTTCGCCGACTCGACGAGGGCGAGGCTGATCGTGGACGAGAGGCCGCCGACCATGATCTCGACCTTGTCGCTGTTGACGAGCTTCTCCCATGACGCGACGGCGGTCGCCGGGTCGTTCTTGTCGTCCTCGTAGATCATCTGGACGGGCGCTCCGTTCACGCCGCCGGCCGCGTTGATCTGCTCGAGCGCGAGGTCGTAGCCCTCCTTCATGTCCTGACCCGTCGCGCCCGACGGACCGGTGAGCGGGATGAGCGCGCCGATCTTGACCGGCGGCTTCGGCGCCGCGCTCGACGCGGCAGTGCTCGCGGTGGCGCTCGGTGACGGCGCCGCGGCGCCGCCGCCGCACGCGGCGGCGAGCAGGCCCGCGGCGACGAGCGCGGCTGTGATGCGATGGATGCGCATGGCCCGTGTCCCTCCCATATGTGTTCTCTGTCCGCTCTTTAGGCCTTCGCTTGCTCTCGTATCCGCACCTCCTCGCGCAGCTGTCGCTTCAGCACCTTCCCCGCGGCGTTGCGCGGGAGGGCGTCGACGAAGACCACGTACTTGGGCGTCTTGTACTTCGCGAGCCGCGAGCGGCAGTGCGCGATGAGCTCGTCGCCGCTCGCCGACGCGTTCGGCCGGAGCGCGACGATCGCGCACACGGCCTCACCCCAGCGCTCGTCGGGCACGCCGATGATCGCGGCCTCGGCGACCGCCGGATGCGCGAAGAGCGCGTCCTCGACCTCCGCCGAGTACACGTTCTCGCCGCCGGTGATGACCATGTCCTTCTTGCGATCGACGAGCGTGAGGAATCCGTCCTCGTCGAGGAAGCCGAGATCGCCGGAGCGGAACCAGCCGTCGGCGGTGAACGCGTCGGCAGTCGCCTGCGGCAGGTTCCAGTAGCCCGCGAACACGTTCGGACCGCGGAATTGGACCTCGCCGATCTCACGCGCGCGACACGCCTCGCCCCCGTCGCGCACGACGCGCAGGTCGACGAACGGCGCCGACTTGCCGACGCTCCCGAACTTGCGCTTCCACGCCTCGACCGGCATGAGCGTCCCGCCGGGCGCGGTCTCGGTGAGTCCGTAGCCCTGCAGGTACACGAAGCCGCGCCGGTCGAGCTCTTCCATCACGGACGTCGGGCAGGGCGCGCCGCCGCTCACGACGTAGCGCAGGTCGGGGACCTTCGCCTGCGTGAAGTCGGGCGTCTTCAGCATCTCGAGCCAGATGGCCGGAACGCCGAAGCACAGCGCCGCGCGCTCGCGTACGAGGAGCGCGAGGAGCGCGTCGCGCTCGAACTTGCGCACGATGACGACGCGGCCGCCGACGACGAGCGACGGGACGGTGTAGAGGCCGATGCCGCCGGAGTGGAACATCGGCAGCAGCGTCACCGTCGTGTCGCGGTCCGTGAGCCCGACGGGGATCGCCATGTTCGGGACGTTCCAGTAGACGTTCGCGTGCGTGAGCACGGCGCCCTTCGGGTGGCCGGTCGTGCCGGCCGTGTAGAGGATGAGATGCGGATCGGCGAAGCGCGCGCGCGCGCTCGCGTCGGCGAGCGCGGGCGACGCGTCGCGGCGCTCGGCGTACTCGCGCTCGATCGCGACGCGTTCGCGGATCGGGAGGTCGGCCGCGAGCTGCGCCGCGAGCGCGCCGTGCTCCGGACCGACGAAGAGCACCTGCGCGCCCGCGTCCCGGATCTGGTAGTCGAGCTCCGGCGCGGCGAGACGCCAGTTGAGCGGGACGAGGATCGCGCCGATCTCCGCGGTCGCGTAGAAGAGCTCCATGAACTCGATGGAGTTCGACATGAGCGTCGCGACGCGGTCGTGGCGTCCGATGCCGAGACCACCGAGCAGCGTCGCCGCGCGGAGCGAGCGCTCGACGAGCTTGGCGTAGGTGACCGACGCGTCGCCCTCCACGAGCGCGACGCGGTCGGGCGTGAGCTCGGCGCGATGGACGAGCCATGCCGACGCGCCGTGCGTCGGCGCCGTCGGCGAGGTGCGGATGCCACCGGGCTCGGTCATGCGCGACCCCACCGGATCGCCGTCGCCGCCCACGAGTAGCCCGTACCGGCGGCCAGCATCACGACGATGTCTCCGTCGTGCAGGAGCCCGCGCTCTCGCGCTCGGTACAGGCCCATGAGCGGATCGATCGCGGACATGTGGCCGTGATCGGAGAGGTAGACGCACCGCTCCTCGGGGACACCGAGCCGCGTGCGCACCTGGTCGAAGAGGCTTCGCTTCGTGTGGATCGGCAGCAGGACCCGGATGTCCGAGACGCGATAGCCGCTGCGCTCCACCGCCTCGGTCGCGACCGCGACGAAGCGATCCGCGGTCACCGGGTCGAGGCGCCGCTTCATCTCGGCGGGGTCGCGCACGTCGAGCGAATGCCGGCGCTCGCGCACCGTCCGTTCCGACGCCGGCTCGCGCGAGCCGCCGGCCGGGACCATGACGTCGTCGGCGAACGATCCGTCGGTGAACCCGGCCGTCTCGAGCACGTGGTTCTCCGGGTGGTCGCGGCGCATCAGGATCGCGGCGCCCCCGGCGCCGAAGTTGAACATGAAGCGCGAGCGCTCGTTCTGATAGTCGATGAGATCGTGCTCGCGCGAGCCGCCGGCGAGCATGACCTGGTGGATGCGGTCGTTCCCGCAGATCAGCCCCTTCGCGACCTGCATCGCGATCGGCGTCCCCGCCGAGACGCCCTGGACGTCGAAGGCGAGCGAGCCCGCGGCGCGTTCGCCGAGCAGCTGCTGCACCTTTGGGCCTGCGCTCCACACGGGAAAGTCGCGGTGCGGGCTCCCCATGTAGAGGAGCGCGTCGAGCTTCCCCGCGTGCTTCGCGAGGATCGGCGCCGCGGCCTTCGCCGCGAGCACGGACACGTGCTCGTCGGCCGCTGCGATGTGCTTCCCTTCGAGCCCGAACTTGTCCCGTATGACGTTCGCGGGGATGCCCGACAGCGTCGCCATCTCGTCCGCGGTCTGAAAGCCTGCCGGTGAGTATGCGCAGACGTCGACGATGCCGACGACCGTCATCGTCGCGCCTTTCGCGGGCGCATCCCGCCCTCGAGGAAGGAGCGGATCGTGCGCCGGGCGGCGGCCGGGGGCAGCTTCCCGTCCCACAGGACGTAGCGGTAGCCGAGCGCCTCGGCCATGCCCATGAGCGTGTACGCGAGCGTCTCGGCGTCGAGATCGTCGCGCACCTGGCCGGCGGCCTGGGCGCTCCGCAGCCCGCGCACGTAGCCGTCCGCGAGCGTCTCGTAGTGCCAGCGGTAGAGATCCTCGTCGACCGTCTCGGCTTGGAGGATCACGCGGTACAGGTTGCGGTGCTTGCGCACGAACTCGAAGAAGGTCTCGAACCCGACGACCTCCTGCTCGAGGCGGTCGTCGATCCCGCGTATGCGCTCGCTGATCGTGCGGCGCAGACGCGAGTTCAGGGTGCGGACGAGATCGGCGAAGACGGAGCGCTTGTCGGGGAAGTAGAGGTAGAACGTCCCGAGCGCGACGTCGGCGCGCTGCGTGATCTCGACGATGCCGGCGTTGTGGTATCCGAGCTCGCCGAACACCGTCTCCGCGGCGTCGAGGAGCTTCTGTCGTGTGCGTTGACCGCGTGATGTGACGGGGAGGGGGATGAGCGCCATCCGGCGGCCGCTGCCGCGCTCGCTTTGCTTCGCGATGCGGGCCTCAGAACCTGAATGCTGTTTCATGTATCAGGCCGGGACGATACGCCGGTGCGTCCACCGACGGCAAACGCCGCCGCTGAGGACGTCCTGAGGTGGCTGGATGCCAGGCGGACGGTGGAACGGTCCGTGCACCCGGCGGTATCGTGCCGGATGTACCCATGACCACCGTGCTCTTCGCTGGCTCTGCGCTGCTCGCCTTCCTCCTCGCCGCAGCCATCACCCCGCTCATCGGTCGTCTCGCTGAGCGCTTCGGGATGCTCGACATCCCGGGAGGGCGCCGGCGGCATCCGCGTCCGATCGCGCGACCCGGCGGGCTCGCCATCGCCATCGCCTTCGGCCTCACGATCCTGGCGTTCTGGGCGGTCGACCGCTACGCGGGCCGACCCTTCCTCATTCCCGACGAGGTGCGATCTTCGCGCTTCACCCTTACCGCTCTGGCCGCGCTGCTCGGCATGACGCTCGGGTTCCTCGACGACGCGCTCGAGCTCCGCGCGCGATGGCAGTTCCTCGGGCTGCTCCTCGTCGCCGCGATCATCGTCGGCGCCGGGATACGCATCGACTTCGTCTACGACCCGTTCGGCGGCGGGCTCACCGAGCTCGCGCTGCCGCTCGCGGTCGCATTCACGTTCTTCTGGATCGTCGGGATGAACGTCGCGCTCAACTTCATCGACGGGCTCGACGGTCTCGCCGCCGGCGTCTCGGCGATCGCCGCCGCGACGCTCGGCGCGATCGCGCTGCTGCCGCAGGTGTCGGAGCCGTTCGTCGCGTGGATGGCGTTCTCGCTCGCCGGTGCCACGATCGGATTCCTGCTGTTCAACTTCCATCCGGCGCGGCTCTTCATGGGATCGACCGGTGTCGTGTTCGTCGGGACGATGCTCGCGGTGCTCTCGATCTTCGGCACCGCGAAGGTCGCGGCCGCGCTGCTCGTGCTCGGCGTGCCCATCATCGACACCTTCTACGTGCTCCTGCGGCGCGTGCTGCAGGGCCAGCCGCCGTTCGCGCCGGACCGGGGCCACTTCCACCACCGCCTTCTCGACGTCGGTCTCTCGCACGCGCAGGCGGTGCTCCTGATCTATGCGCTCACGCTCGGGTTCGGCGCGCTCGCGATCCTCACGAGCGGCACGACGCAGGTGCTGACGTTCGTCGGCGCCGTCCTCGTCTTCGGCGTCGTCGTCGTCGTGCTCGCGCAGCGCTCCCCGAAGGCGGAGCAGCTCGATGCGACCGTGTACGCGGAGGAAGCCGACCGCTTCTAGGCGCGGCGTGCGCGCAGGGGCGCACACTCGTTCGCGATGACACCGAAGAAGCGCGCCAAGACCGCGATGAAGGTCGGGACGTGCTCGTGGACCGACCCGACGCTGCTCGAGAGCGGCTGGTATCCAGCGGATGTCGCGAAGAAGCCGGATGAGCGGCTGCGGTATTACTCCGAGCGCTTCCCGCTCGTCGAGAACGACGCCTCGTACTACGCGATCCCCGCGCCGGAGCAGGCGAAGCTCTGGGTGGAACGGACGCCCGACGACTTCACGATGAACTTCAAGGCGTTCGGGACGATCACGACGCACCCGACGGATCCGAAGCGGCTCCCGAAGGAGATCCGCGAGGCGCTTCCGAAGGAGGCCGCGGCGAAGCGGCGCGTCTACCCGAAGGATCTCCCGAAGGACACCATCGAGGAGATCTACCGCCGCTTCTGGATCGGGCTCGAGCCGCTCCGGAAGGCGGGGAAGCTCGGCGCGATCCTGCTGCAGTACCCCGACTGGTTCCCGATCGCGTCGAAGAACAAGGACGAGATCGTGCGCGCGCGCGAGCTGCTGCCGGACGACACCCTCGCCGTCGAGTTCCGCAACCGCACCTGGATGGAGGAGCGCAATCAGAAGGAGACGCTCGCATTCCTCCGCGAGCACGGCCTCGCGTACGTCTCCGTGGACGAGCCGCAGGGCTTCCCGTCATCGATTCCGCCCGTCGCAGCGGCGACGGCGCCGCTCGCGATCGTGCGCTTCCACGGACGGAACGCCGAGAACTGGAAGAAGCCCGGGCTCACCGCAGCGGAGCGCTTCGACTATCTGTATTCGAAGCGCGAGCTCGCGGGCTGGATGCCGAAGATCCAGCGCCTCGCGGACGAGGCCGACGAGGTCCACCTGCTCATGAACAACTGCTACGGCGACAAGGCCGTGCGCAACGCCGAAGATCTCGCGGAGATGCTCGCCAAGCGACGCGACTAGGTGGGCCGCGTCGCCTTCGAGCGCGCCCACGACACGACCGCGTCCGCGATCCGATCGGCCGTGCGCGCGTACTCGTGGTCGTCGTTCACCAGGAGCGCCACGGCGTCGGGCATGTTCGCGACGGCGGCCGGCACGTCGGCGGCGGATACGACGCTGTCGGCGGTGCCGAGCACGAGCAGGGTGGGGATGGCGAACGTGTGGAGGAGATCGCTCGGCTGGTCCGCGCGCTCGAGCCGCTCGTACTGCGCGATGCGGTCGGTCGCGTTGGCGTCGAGGAGCGCACGTCCCTCGCTCATGAATCGCTCGACGCTGCTGCCGCTGGCGGCGAGCTGGGCGCGGAACGTCGCGAGCGACAGCACCGGACCGAGCAGCACGAGCAGGTCGGCGAGCGTCCCGTCACGCGCGATCGCGCGTGTGACGTGCAACGCGCCCATGCTGTATCCGAGCGCGATGATCGGCGCCGGACCGGCGCTGCGCGCGTCACGCAGCACGGTCGCCGCGTCGAGCGCGGAGCGATCGAAGGTCCACGGACCGGCTTCGTCGACGCCGGTGTAGCGGAAGAGGACGGTGCGAACGCCACGAGCGCCGAGCGCGTTGGCGAGCGGCATGTTGAGGTTCGTACCCGGGAATCCATGACAGAAGATCGCGGTCGCGATCGGATGCTCGGGTCGCGCGATCCCGAGCTCGAGCAGCCTCACGCTCGCGATGGTAGGTAACATCGCGTCCGTGCCCCGCCCGCTCTCGGACTTCGAGCCGCGCGAGCGTATCGCCATCGTCCCGCACACGACGCGCCGCTTCGCGTGCCGCTCGACGATCGCGCTCTCGCCCGACGGCGCGTCGATCGCCGTCGTGAGCGATCGCGGTGCGGGCACGTTCGAGGCGTGGACGCTCCCCGTCGGCGGCGGCACGCCGCAACGCGCCGTGAGCGTCGCGGAGCATGCGGTGCGCAGCCTCTGCTGGAGCGGGAACGGCGAGCTCATCGCCGCGGCGGACAAGGGCGGGACCGAGCTCCATCAGCTCTACGTGCGGCATCCCGACGGGCCGACGGCGCCGCTCTCCGTCGATCCGGCGGGAAAGGTCCAGCGGCTCCTCTCGTGGAACGCGAGCTCGCCCGACGGCACGCGCGTCGCGTTCTCGAGCAACGCACGCGCGTCGACCGACATGGACATCGTCGTCGCCGATCTCGCCGGCGGCGGAGAGCGCGCGCTCCTCACGGGTGCCGCGTGGCACGTCGTGGGCGGATGGTCGCCCGACGCGTCGCAGCTGCTCGTCATGCGCGTGCTCGACAACACCACCCAGGACCTCCTCGTCGTCGATCCCTCGTCCGGCGTATCGCGCGAGATCACCGAGCATGTCGACGACGTCTCGCACGTGCCCGCCGGCTGGCTCGCCGACGGCCGCGTCGTCGAGATCACCGACATCGACGACGAGCACCTGTGGCTCGCGGCGCTCGACCCGACGACCGGCGCGCGCGAGTCGATCGACCGCGGAGGCTGGGACGTCGAGCTCGCCGCGTCATCCGCGGATGGCCGCGCGCAGCTGTGGTGCGTGAACGAGGACGGCTACTCCAGGCTCCGGTGGCGCGTCGACGGTGGACAGATCCAAGAGCGCGACCTCGACGGCG
The DNA here is from genome assembly GCA_036518215.1 of Candidatus Limnocylindria bacterium. Lineage (GTDB taxonomy): Bacteria > Chloroflexota > Limnocylindria > P2-11E > P2-11E > CF-39. The sequence goes on along the minus strand of DATDNP010000135.1, from coordinate 17,615 downwards.
TGTGCGAGAACGTCGTGCTCACGCCGGATGGCTCGATGGGCGCGTACGTGCGCATCTCCGCGACGAGTCCGTGGGAGGTGTGGACGCTCGACACGGCGACGGGCGAAGCGCGGTTGGCCCTCACGACGGAGTACGCGGTCCCGTCGAGCGAGCTCGTCGCGCCCGAGCTCGTCCGCATCGAAGGTCCCGAAGGACCGATCCCGTGCTTCGTGTACCGGCCGCAGCACGCGCGCGCGCCGTATCCAGCGGTCCTCTATCCGCACGGCGGCCCGGAGGGGCAGTCGCGCCCGGCGTTCTCGCCGCATTCGATGCATCTCGCGGCGCTCATCGACCGCGGCATCGCGCTCGTCGTCCCGAACATCCACGGCTCGACCGGCTACGGGCGCTCGTACCAGGCGGCGATCCACAAGGACTGGGGCGGGATCGACCTGCGCGATCTCCGTGCCGTCACCGGATGGATGCAGGCGCAGCGGGACTTCGATCAGCAACGTCTCGCCGTGTACGGCGGCTCATACGGCGGGTTCGCGACGCTCCTCTGTGTCACGCAGCTGCCCGACGTGTGGCGCTGCGCCGTCGACGTCTTCGGCGTCGCGAACCTCGTCACCATGCTCCAGAACGCGCAGCCGAACTGGCGACGCTTCCTCGCGCGCTGGATCGGTGAGCTCCCGAAGGATCGCGAACGGCTCGTCGAGCGGTCTCCGATCACGCACATCGAGAACGTCCACTGCCCGATGCTGATCCTCCAGGGATCGAACGACCCTCGCGTCCCGCAGGCGGAGTCGGATCAGGTCGTCGCGAAGCTCCGCGCGCTCGGCCGTCGCGTCGAGTACGTCGTGTATCCCGACGAGGGCCACGGCTTCACGAAACGCGCGAACGCACAGGACGCCTACGGACGGATCGTCGCGTTCCTCACGAAGGAGCTCGTGGGCAGCTGAGGCCGCGCGAGCGTGCTCCCGAGCAGGATCCCGTTCGCCCAGTACGCTCCTGTCGGTCCGGCCGGCAGCACGTCGAACGTGGCGCCGCCGCCGTATGGCTCGAGCTCGGCGCTGAGGACGCTCGCGCCGTCGAGCGCGTCGCCGGCCCGCAGATCGCCGGCGTGACGACCGTCCGCCGTGGGATGGCCGGGCGAGACGAGGACGTCGCGTCCGTCATCGAGGACCAGATGGACGACCTCATGCGTCGGCGGCACCGGCGCCGAGCCGATCGCGACGAGCGGCGCCGCGGCGCGCTCGCCCCGCTCGCCCTGCGTCCACACCGTGTCGCCGACGCGCAGGTCCTCGACGGCCACGTCGCCCGTCGGCGTCGCGATGCGCGTGCCCCGTGCGAGACAGATCGGGCAGTTGAGCGGACCGACCGTCGTGCGCCTCGTGATCGACACGTTCCCGAACATGCCGACGTTGCCCTCGACCTGGACTCCGCTCGACTTGGCTGAGGTCGCGGTCGGGGATCCCGTCGATCGGTACGAGAACGGATAGACCTGCGGCGTGGTCGGCGAGCCGAAGGTGAGCTGCCCGAACACGAGCGCGCGGAGCGCCTTCCAGTCGCGGTAGACCGCGAGCGCGTCCGTCCCGACGCGGCTCGCGATCGCGGCGTACGTGTCCGCGTCGGCCTGGATCTCGCCGATGTGCTGCTGCGCGAGCTCGCGCTCGTCGGTCCGCGCGATGGGATAGAAGTCGGGATCGCAGAACTCGATGCGGCCGCCGGCGTCCATGACGCGGTACTTCAGCTCGGCGATCGAGAGCGGCGCGCCCGGCGGCGTCGGGCTGACGGCTGGCAGCGCCGCGCCGCAGGACGCGAGCACGAGCGCCGCGATGCAAAGGGTGCGCACGCTCATTCGACGCGGGGAAGCGGCAGCGGGTTCCGCTCGGGCTGCCGGCCGTGGCGGCGACGCACGTACCGCGTCGCGTAGATCTCGTCGCCGAGCGACAGGATCTTGTTGTCCACCCAACCCGTGCGGAGGATGCGGTCCTGCGCGTCGTTCCAGGAGGGCGCGTCGCTCGGCAGGCGCGCCTGTTTCCACACGACGACCCACAGGAGGCCGTCCGGGTGCGTGACGCGCACGAGCTCCTCCGCCAGGCGCGCGAGCTCGATACGACCGAGGGCGAAGCACAGGACGAGGCCGTATCGCGCGTCGGGCTTGCGGATCGGGAGCCCGAGCGGGAGGACGTCGAGCTGACCGGCGACATGCTCGATCGGCCGGTCGTAGGCCGACACGTCGCCCATACGCAGCGCGGGCTGCCCCGGCTTCGCGCCGAGCCGCGGAACGACGTCCTGCGCCGAGCGGAGCCCCGCCGGTTCCACGACGCGGAAGTCTAGGAACGCCCCGCGGAACAGGCGACCAGCCGTGCGGCTGCCCGGTATGCCGTTTGCTATGACGGTCGGCAATGGTCGGCCATCGGCTCTCCCGTCCGGTGCTCGTCGTCGACGACGACGACGCGACGCGCGCGGCCGAGCACGCGGTCCTCGCGGACAACGGATTCCGCGTGATCGAGGCGCGCGACGGCGCCGAGGCGATGTGGGCCGTGCAGCACGACCCGCCGGCGGTCGTCGTGCTCGATGTGCAGATGCCCGGTGTCGACGGACCATCGTTCGCGCGGTCGCTGCGCATGGCGCTCCGCCACGTTCCGCTCGTCATCCTCACCGCGGCGCGCGATCCGCGGCGCGAGGCCGACCGCTGCAACGCGGAGGCGTTCCTCGCGAAGCCCTTCGACGCCCGCGAGCTCGTCCGCATCGTGTCGCGCTTCTCCGCGTAGCGCGACCGCGCCGTGCTGCGCCGTATGCTGCGCGCGCATGCCGGCTCGCCTACTCGTCAAAGAAGAGATGGCCGTCGCGGAGCGCGCGCCCGATCAGCTGTCCGAGCTTCGCAGCGGACATCCCTGCTGGCTCGACATCTCCGACCCCGACGGCCCGAGCATGACGCTCGCCGCCGCGGAGCTGTCGCTGCATCCGCTCGCCGTCGAGGACGCGCAGCACCAGCATCAGCGTCCGAAGATCGACGAGTACGAAGACCACTACTTCATCGTCGTGTACGCCCTCGAGGAGCCGAGCCCCGATCTCATCGTCCACCGTGAGCTCAGCATCTTCGTGAAGCAGAACGCGCTCGTGACGGTGCACGAAGGATCGATCGCGGCGCTCGAGACGGTGGAGAAGCGGTTCCGCGAGGGGAAGGTCCCGACGATCGGCCTCCTGCTCCACGCGGTGCTCGACACGATCGTCGACGGGTACTTCGACATCCTCGACGGCCTCGGCGATCGCGTCGAGCTCATCGAGTCGATGGTCATCGACGGAGATCCGCGCGACGCGCAGACCTCGATCCGCGAGCTGTTCAGGCTGAAGCGCGACCTGCTCGCGATCCGCAAGGTGATCGCGCCGGAGCGCGACGTCGCGGCGTCGCTCGTCCGCGGCGATGTCAGCGAGCTCCGCGAGACCGGACGCCGGGCGTACTACCAAGACCTGTATGACCACGTCGTCCGTGTCGTCGAAGAGGTCGACACATTCCGCGACCTTGTGTCAAACGTCGTCGACGCGCATCTCGCCGCTCAGTCCAACCGGCTGAACGAGGTCATGAAGGTGCTGACGTCCGTCGCGACGGTCCTCCTCATCCTCGGCGTCGTCACCGGCTTCTTCGGCCAGAACTGGACCTTCATCCCGTACGACGACTTCCTGCTCTTCCTGCTGGTGATGGTGGGCATGGTCGCCGCGACGCTTGGCACGGCCGTGGTATTCAAGCGCCGCGGTTGGCTCTAGCCGCTCGCTCCCGTACACTCGCACCTGCCTTGGCCGCACCCCGCACCCCGGGTGGAGCGCGCTCAAACGCGGCGATCCTGGGCCAGGTCGGAATCACCGTGGCGGTCCCAATAGCGCTAGGCGCCTGGCTCGGCCTGAAGCTCGATGAGGCTGCCGGCACCTCGCCCTGGGGACTGCTCGGACTCATATTCCTCGGGATGGCTTTGGCGGGCGTGGGTGTGTGGATGCAGATCAGGCGCTTCGTGGAGGAGAACCCGGTGCGGCCCTCGACGGAACGCGCGCGTGAAGCAGGTCGTCGCTGGGAAGCCGAGATACAGGAACGCGAACGCGAACGCGAACAGAGGGGACCGGAGGACTGATGGGCTGGCTCTTCCCGAATGGGCTCTCGTACCCGAGCTTCCACATCCCTGCGCTCACGGGCGAGCCGCTCTTCTCGGTCGGCCCGTTCAGCTACACGAACGCGCACCTCACGATGGCGATCATCATCGTCATCCTCGTGTCGCTGTCGTACGTCGCGACGCGGAACATGAGCGAGCGTCCGTCCGGGCTTCAGAACGCGGTCGAGCTCGCGGTCCAGGGCCTCAGCGATTTCGTCGTCGACATCGGTGGACCGTACGCGCGGAAGTACGTCCCGCTCGTCGGAACGCTCTTCCTCTTCATCCTCTTCTCCAACTGGCTGTCGGTGGTCCCGTTCGTCGGCCAGGTCGGCTTCCTGCACTCGCCGACGGCCGACTTCCACACGAACTTCGCCATGGCGCTCGTCGCCTTCGTCATGTACCAGGCCGAGGGATTCCGGCACCTGAAGCTCGCGTACCCGAAGCGCTGGTTCAACTTCTCGGGGTTCAAGGACGGCCCGTTCTTCGGGGCGATCTTCATCCTCGTCGGTCTCATCGAGCTGTTCAGCGAGCTGTTCCGCATGCTCACGCTCACGCTTCGTCTCTGGGGCAACGTCCTCGGCGGCGAGATCATGCTCGTCGTGATGAGCGGGCTCCTGTTCCTGCCGGGGCTCGCCCTTCCGTTCGCGGGACTCGAGGTCTTCATCGGCCTCGTGCAGGCGCTCGTCTTCATGCTCCTCGTGCTCATGTATCACGTGCTCGCGATCGAGTCGCATGACGAAGAGCACGAAGAAGGGAGCCATACCGACACCGATCGCGTCGCGAATGAAGAACAGCACCCCGAATCCGCAGCCGCGTAAAGGAGAAGGAGTCACATGAATCTCGCATGGCTCGCCGCCGGTATCGCCGTCGGCTTCGGCGTCCTCGGTCCGGGTCTGGGCATCGGCATCCTGACCGCGAAGTCGTCCGAGGCGATCGGCCGCAACCCCGACGCAGCGGGCGCGATCCGCACGAACATGATCCTCGGCGCCGCGCTCACCGAAGGACTCGGCATCCTCGCGTTCGTCCTCGGCATCCTGCTCTGGACGAAGACGGTCTAGGCGATGTTCTTCGGCGTTTCGGCGGAGGAAGCCAGCCCGTTCGCGCTCACCGTGGATCCGTGGTGGATCCTCGTCTCGATCGTCCAGTTCCTCATCCTGTACTGGCTCCTGCGGAGGTTCCTGTGGGGGCCGGTCACGCACGCGCTCGACGAGCGCGCGCGGAAGATCCGCGAAGGGCTCGACCTCGCCGAGTCGGCGAAGCAGGAGCGCGAGCGGATGAAGCAGGAGGTCGAGCAGCTGCTCGCGCAGGCACGGCGCGAGGCCGGCGAGATCTCCGAGCGCACGCGTGCCGCCGCGGAGGCGGCGGCATCGGACATCCGCGCGCAGGCCAAGACCGAGGCCGATCGCATCCGCGACAAGGGCCGGCAGGACGCGCAGGCGCTCCACGACCAGGCGCTCGCGCAGCTCCGCACCGAGGTCGCGTCGATGGTCGTGCTCGCCGCCAGCCGGATCCTCGGTCGCGAGGTCTCACCCGAACAGCACCGCGCGCTCATCGAGCGTTCGCTCGACGAGGCCGGTAAGGAGATGCGGCACTAGTGGCGCTCTCTGGATCCGCCGGCCGTCGCTACGCCGAGGCCCTCATCGACCTGGCGCGCGATCCCGCCGCGGTCGAGCGCTTCCGCGCGTCGCTCGATCGGCTCGCGAACGCGATCGGCCCCGCGTCCATCGCGATGCTGCGAGATCCGCGTGTGTCGCTCGACCATCGCCGCGAGGCGCTCGCGGCCGCGATCACGGATGAGCCGGCGGAGGTCCGCTCCTTGCTCATCCTCCTGCTCGAACGTCAGCGCATCGCCCTGCTGCCCGCGGTCGCTCGCTACTTCGGCGAGATCGTCGACCGGCGTGCGGGCATCGAGAAGGCGAAGATCACCACCCCGATCGAGCTCGCGCAGACGGATCGCGACGAGATGGTCCGGCGGCTCGAGCGCGCCAGCGGCCGCAAGGTCCGCGCGACCTTCGTCGTCGACCCGACGCTGCTCGGCGGCGCGAAGGTGCAGATCGGCGACCACGTCATCGACACATCGCTCGCGGCTCAGCTGCACGAGATGGCGCGCGAGCTCGCTGGGTAAGGAGAGGACATGGCCACGACGTCGTCAGAGATCACCGACATCATCAAATCGCAGATCCAGCGGTTCGAGGGGAAGCCCGAATCCGTGGACGTCGGCACCGTCGTCGAGATCGGCGACGGCATCGCCCGCATCCACGGCCTCGCGAACTGCATGGCCTCGGAGCTCCTGGACTTCGGCAACGACGTCTTCGGCCTCGCCTTCAACCTCGAAGAGGACACCGTCAGCGCGATCATCCTCGGCGAGTACACGGGGATCGAAGAGGGTGGCGAGGTCAAGACGACCGGCCGGATCGTGCAGGCCGCCGTCGGCCCGCAGCTCGTCGGACGCGTCGTCGATCCGCTCGGCCGCCCGCTCGACGGCAAGGGCGCGATCGACACGAAGGAGTTCCGTCCGGTCGACGTCGTCGCTCCGGGCGTCATCACGCGTCAGAACGTCGACACACCGGTGCAGACCGGCATCAAGGTCATCGACGCGATCACGCCGATCGGACGCGGCCAGCGCGAGCTGATCATCGGCGACCGCCAGACCGGGAAGAGCGCCGTAGCGATCGACACGATCATCAACCAGAAGGGCCAGGGCCTCACCTGCATCTACGTCGCGATCGGGCAGAAGGAATCGTCCGTCGCGAAGATCGTCGCCACGCTTGAGGAGCACGGCGCGATGGAGCACACCATCGTCGTCGTCGCCGGCGCCTCCGACCCGGCGACGCTGCAGTACCTCGCGCCGTTCGGCGGATGCGCGATGGGCGAGTACTTCCGCGACAAGGGCGAGGACGCGCTCGTCGTGTACGACGATCTCTCCAAGCACGCATGGGCGTATCGACAGGTCTCGCTCCTGACGCGGCGTCCACCCGGGCGCGAAGCGTATCCCGGCGACGTCTTCTACCTGCACTCGCGACTGCTCGAGCGCGCCGCGCGGCTGAACAAGGAGAACGGTGGCGGCTCGCTCACCGCGCTCCCGATCATCGAGACGCAGGCGAACGACATCTCCGCGTATATCCCGACGAATGTGATCTCGATCACCGACGGGCAGATCTACCTCGAGACGGACCTCTTCAACCAGGGCGTGCGGCCGGCGATGAACACCGGCCTGTCCGTCTCACGTGTCGGTGGCGACGCGCAGACGAAGGCGATGAAGGCGGTCGTGAAGGGCCTCAAGGCAGACCTCGCGCAGTACCGCGAGCTCGCCGCCTTCGCGCAATTCGGTTCCGACCTCGACAAGGCCACGCAGCAGCAGCTGCGCCGCGGTGAGAAGACCGTCGAGGTGATGAAGCAGCCCCAGTACCAGCCGCTCCCGCTCGAGAAGGAGGTCGTGATCATCTTCGCCGCCGGCAATGGGTACCTCGACGACGTGCCGACGGCCCGGGTGCGCGACTTCGAGCGCGACCTCTTCCGCTACATGGACACGCAGGGCAAGCAGATCGCCGATCGCATCGGTAAGGACAAGAAGTTCGATGCCGAGATCGAGAAGGCAGTCCGCGCCATGCTCGACGAGTTCAAGAAGACGGTGACGTACAGCTAGATGCCGAGCGAGCGAGATCTCCGGCGGCGCGTTCGTTCCGTACGGAACATCCAGCAGCTCACGCGCGCGATGCAGCTCGTCGCCGCGTCGAAGATGCGCCGCGCGCAGGACGCCGTGCTCGCATCGCGACCGTTCGAGGAGCGGCTGCGGGCCGTCCTGAACGATCTCGCGCCGTACACCGATCCGGAGCTGAGCCCGCTGCTTCAGCGCCGCACCCCGGTCCGCAGGGTGGCGATCGTCCTCATCACGACGGATCGCGGCCTCGTCGGACCGATGAACGTGAACCTGCTGCGGACGGCGCTGCGCTTCGCGAACGAGCGCCCCGACGTCGAGTACATCGCCGTCGGCCGCAAGGGCATCGGCTCGCTCCGGCGCCTGCGCGCGCCGATCACGGCGGAATTCCCGGGGATCCCGGATCGGCCGACGACGGATCACACGAACCCGATCGCGCTCGCGGCCGTCGACGAGTTCACGAGTGGCAAGGTCGACGAGGTCTATCTCGGGTTCACGCGCTTCATCAACACGCTCCGTCAGGAGCCGACGATCCGCCGCCTCCTCCCGCTCGTGCCGGAGGAGGAGGATCTCGACGCGCTCCCGCCGATCCAGTACCTCTTCGAGCCCGATCCGCAGACGGTCATGGACCTCATCCTGCCCAGGTTCGTCGAGGTGGCGATGTATCAGGCGATCCTCGAATCGAAGGCCTCGCAGTTCTCGGCGCAGATGGTCGCGATGCGCAATGCGACCGACGCGGCCGCGGACATCATTTCGGAGCTCACGCTCGCGGCGAACAAGGCACGTCAGACGCGCATCACCAAGGAGATGCTGGAGATCGCTTCGGGCGCCGAAGCGCTGAAGGGGTAGAGACGATGGCGGTAGCGACGAAAGACACGACGGCGGTCGGCGAGATCGTCCAGATCATCGGTCCGGTGCTCGACGTGCGGTTCGAGGAGGGCCACCTGCCCGAGATCTACTACGCGCTGTCGGTGAAGAAGGACGACGGCACGCAGGTCATCGCCGAGGTCCAGCAGCACCTCGGCAACAACTGGGTCCGTGCCGTCTCGATGCAGAGCACGGACGGCCTGCGCCGCGGGATGAAGGCCGTGAACACCGGCGGACCGATCACCGTCCCCGTGGGGAAGGGCACGCTCGGCCGCGTCTTCAACGTCGTCGGCGAGCCGATCGACGGGAAGGGCGCCGTCGAGGCCCCGCGACGCGACCCGATCCACCGCGAGCCGCCGAGCTTCACGGATCAGTCGACGACCGCGGAGATCTTCGAGACGGGCATGAAGGTCGTCGACCTCATCTGCCCGTTCCTCAAGGGTGGCAAGTCCGCGGTGTTCGGCGGCGCCGGCGTCGGGAAGACGATCGTCATCCAGGAGCTCATCCGGAACATCGCCGCCGAGCACGGCGGCTACTCCGTCTTCTGCGGCGTCGGCGAGCGCTCGCGCGAGGGCACGCAGCTCCTCGGCGAGATGAAGGAGTCGGGCGTCATCGACAAGATGTCGATGGTCTTCGGCCAGATGAACGAGCCGCCGGGCGCGCGTCTCCGTGTCGCGCTCACGGGCCTCACGATCGCGGAGTACTTCCGCGACGAGGAGGGCCGCGACCTTCTCATCTTCATCGACAACATCTTCCGATTCACGCAGGCCGGCTCGGAGGTATCGGCGCTCCTCGGCCGCATGCCCAGCGCCGTCGGCTACCAGCCGACGCTCGCGACCGAGATGGGCGAGCTGCAGGAGCGGATCACCTCGACGAAGAAGGGATCGATCACGTCGTTGCAGGCGGTCTACGTCCCGGCGGACGACTACACGGATCCCGCACCGGCGACGACGTTCGCGCACCTCGACTCGTCGATCCGCCTCGAGCGGTATCTCACCGAGCTCGGTCTGTATCCGGCGGTCGATCCGCTCACCTCGACGAGCCGCGCGCTCGACCCGCAGATCGTCGGTCAGGAGCACTACGACGTCGCGCGCGAGGTGCAGCGCGTGCTCCAGCGCTACAAGGACCTGCAGGACATCATCGCCATCCTCGGCGTCGACGAGCTCTCGGATGACGACAAGCTCCTCGTCGCTCGCGCCCGCAAGATCCAGCGCTTCCTCGCGCAGCCGATGTTCGTGGCGGAGCAGTTCACCGGACTCTCGGGCGTGTACGTGAAGGTGCCCGACACGGTCCGCAGCTTCAAGGAGGTCCTCGAGGGCAAGCACGACGATCTGCCCGAGCAGGCCTTCTTCAACGTCGGCACGATCGAGCAGGCGCGCGAAAAGGGCGAGCGTCTGGCGAAGGGCGCCTAGATGCCGCTCCATCTCGAGGTGATCACGCCCGAGCGCAAGGTGTTCGAGGACGACGTCGACATGGTCATCGCGCCCGGGGGAGACGGCTACCTCGGCATCCTCCCGCACCATGCGCCGCTCCTCACGACGCTCGGGCCGGGTGAGTTCCGCGTGAAGCGTGGCGGGATCGAAGAGGTGCTCGCCGTGTTCGGCGGATTCATGGACGTGCGAGGCGACCGCGTCGTCGTGCTCACCGATGCCGCCGAGCACCTCGAGGACATCGACCTCCAGCGCGCGCAGGAGGCGCGTGACCGCGCGCAGAAGGCGCTCGAGGCCGGTCCGCCGTCCGCGGCCGACGAGGCACGCGCGCGCGCGGCGCTGCAGCGCGCCCTCGTGCGGATCCGCATCAGCGAACGCCGGCGCCGCCGCACGACGCCCTAGCCGCCGCCGTCGCCGGGCAGGTCACGTAGCGTCCCGGCTGCGCGCCCGATAGGCTGGGGGCCGAGCGCGTGCTCCAGAGGCATGACGCAGCGCGTCGGTGGGGAACGGGGTGAAACAGCTCGCGGCGTTCGCCGTCCTCGTCATCGTCCTGTCCGCCTGCGCGACCGCGTCCGTGACGCTGCCCGTCGATCAGGGACCGATCGCGGTGGACGACGCGCCGTCCGCGACGCCCGCGCCGACCGAGGCGCCCGTCGTTCCGCTCTACTCGAAGCTCCGCATCTTCGTCGCGTCCGAGTCGACGGACCAGGTGTGGGTGTACGAGGCGGCGCCGGGGCAGCCGTACACGTTCGTCGCGAAGATCCCGGTCGGCCGCTTCCCGCACCAGATGGCCGTCTCGCCGGACGGGCGGTACGTCGCCGTGAACGACCGGCTTGGGAACCAGACGTCGATCATCGACCCGATCGCGCTCAAGGAGATCGTCCGCATCGGCGTCGGGAAGCAGCCGCACGGCATCACCTTCTCGCCCGATGGCCGCACGCTCTACGTGGCGCACGAGCACGACGTGTACATCCAGCCGATCGAGGTCGGGACATGGAAACCGCTCACCGCGCTCCTCGTCGGCGTGCCGCAGCACGTGCTCACGATGAATCCGGCGAGGCCGAACGAGCTCTGGTTCACCGTGACGAACTCGAACGAGGCCGATCACCTCCGCGTCGTCGACGTGAACACGCGGCAGATCACGAAGGTGAAGGTGACCGACGTCCACGACGCGTACTTCACGCCCGACGGCAGCGAGATGTGGTCGAGCTCGAGCGGCTTCATCGACAAGCCGTCCGACCGGATGGTGATCTACGACCCGAAGACGAAGACGGTGAAGGAGGAGATCCATCTCGCCGGCCACTACCCATTCCACACGCTGAAGCCGCTGCAGGACGGGATGTACTACCCGCAGGACACGAGCGTGATGGTGCTCTCCGATCACCTCGGGCCGGGCCTGCTCTGGGTCGACTGGCGCGAGCGCAGGATCCTCGGCGAGACGAAGCTCGGCCAGCAGCCCTTCCACTCGACGTACGACCCTGAGGGAGGCCGCCTCCTCGTCACGACGAACGTCGATGGGATGGTGAACGTCATCGACATGAAGACGCGCGAGGTCATTCAGAAGGTCCCGGTGACGAAGGCCCACGGGATCGTGTCGGTCGGGATCCCGTAGCGCTCGCCTAGTCTTGACGCGTGCTCATGCGCGCGCTCGCGCTCCTCTTCAACGCGTTCCCGGTGCGCTGGCAGCGCCGCTTCATGACCGCGGCCCACGATCGCTTCCTCGTCGGCGTCGTCGGGCTCGGGATCGACGGGCAGGGCAACGTCCTCCTCGCGCGACATCGATTCGGCGCCCCGCAGTGGCGATTCCTCGGAGGATTCCTCGAGCGCCGCGAGCGGGTCGAGGATGCGCTCGCGCGCGAGATCCGCGAGGAGACCGGCATGGCCATCGAGGTCGGACCGGTCCTCGAGGTCGTGACCGGCTATCGCTGGAAGCGCGTCGAGCTCGTGTTCGCGTATCGCGTCACCGGAGGTGCCGTGCGCCTCACCGACGAGATCGCCGAGCTGCGCGGCTTCCCGCCGTCGGCGCTGCCCGAGGTGCGCGCCGACCAGCGCGGGATGATCGAGCGGCACGCCGAGGAGGCCCGCGCCTGGGCGCGGTCGCGCGGATGAGGGTGACCCGCATCGATCACGTCGTGCTGACGGTGCGCGACGTCGACGCGACCGTCGCGTGGTACGAGCGCGTGCTCGGCATGACGGCCGTCACCTTCGGCGCCGGACGGCGCGCGCTCGCGTTCGGCGGGCAGAAGCTCAATCTCCATCAGGCGGGGCGCGAGTTCGAGCCGAAGGCCGCCGATCCGCGGCCCGGCAGCGTCGACCTCTGCTTCACCACGGACGTCCCGCTCGACGACGTCGCGGCACACCTCAGGAGCGAAGGTGTCGCCGTCGAGCTCGGTCCGGTGCCGAAGACCGGCGCACGCGCACCGCTCCGCTCGCTCTACGTCCGCGATCCGGACGGCAACCTCGTCGAGATCGCGAACGAGGTCGCGAGCTAGGCGCGCTTCGCGAGCGCGGCGACGATCTGCTGCAGCTGCTGGTAGTGCTCGAAGTCGTGCTCGAGCAGGCGGCGCATCACGCGCCGCGCGGTCTGGGGTCGCCCCATGATCGTCTTCGTCCCGCGCGTGTCCGGCGGCTCCATCACCGTGAAGCGCTGGAACGCGATGCGATGCGTCGCCTGCAGTGACGCGAATCCGTCGTCGGGCCAGCGCTCGAGCTTCGAGAGGATCGTCACCGTGCTCGTCATCATGTGTTCGAGCGTCTGGCGGATGCTCCACGTGTCCATGTCCGGCTGTCGCTCGAGCTCGGCCTGCGGGATTCGCTCGACGAGCGCGATGAGCGCCGCGCGCTGCGTCTCGTAGAGGTGAAGGAAATCGCGGATCTCGTGCTCTTCGAGCGGCCGCTCGTCCTCCGGCGTGAGGCCGTTCGCGGGCATGTCGGCCACCGCGAACCGATCGGGGTCGAGCCCGCGCCAGTGATCGGTCGAGACGCCTCGCGCGTCGAGGAGCTCGAGGTAGGCGCGCCAGGCGCGCCGTGCGTTCGCGATGGCGCCGTCGCGCGTCGTCCCCGTGCCGACGCAGCCGAGCATCACCGGCACGACCGCGACGAAGTAGCTGCCCTGACCGCTCACGTAGATGACCGGGTCGCTCATGTCGCCACCTCCGTCAGCAGCCAGGCGAGCGCCAACAATTGTTGACCTGCGAGGTCGGAATTCCGTAGGCTGGCCAAAGGGGAGCTCGACGGGCCGGAACGGCCCACGGTTCGCCCCGGAGTATCCCACCCGAGGTGGCGGGACGAGAGGTGACCGGTGAGCGCTGGCGATCTCGGCGCGCTGCTCCTGAGCCTCCGCGAGGGCGTCGAGATGGCGCTCATCGTCGGCATCGTCCTCGCCTATCTGGGGCAGGTCGGTGCGCGCACGGCGCAGCGCTGGGTGTGGGCTGGTGTCGCCGTCGCCGCGCTCGTCTCGCTCGGCTTCCTGGGCGTCCTGAACGCGCTCGACCGGGAGTTCGAGGGGGCGACCGAGCAGCTCTTCGAAGGCGTCACGATGCTCCTCGCCGCGACCTTCCTCACCTGGATGATCCTCTGGATGGCCCGCAACTCGCGCTCGCTCAAGGGCGAGCTGCAGCGGGGCGTCACGGCGGCCCTCGAGCGCGGCGGCGCCGCGTGGGGCCTTTTCCTCCTCGTGTTCTTCGCCGTCGTGCGCGAGGGCGTCGAGCTCGCGCTGCTGCTCTTCGCCGCGCCGGGGCAGGGGAAGCTGCTCGGTACGAGCATCGGCCTCGCGCTCGCGGTCGGCGTCGGCGTCGTGATCTACGCCTTCGGACGCCGCGTCGACCTCCGGAGCTTCTTCCGCGTGACCACGATCCTCCTCGTGCTCTTTGCGGCCGGCCTGGTGTCCCATGCCGCCCACGAGCTCGTCGAGGCGGGGCTCCTCGAGGCCGTAGAGGGTCCGGCGCTCTGGAACACGGCCGCACTCCTGCCCCAGGACGACGGTCTCGGGTCGATCCTCCGAGCGCTGTTCGGCTACACCGACGAGCCGCATGTGATCGAGGTGGTCGCCTACGTCGGCTACTTCGTCGTCGTGTGGCTGCTTTCGCGCACGCGCTTCGCGCGCGCGTCGATCGGCGCGCCGTCGCGGGTGACCTCAGGCTAGCGATGTGATCGCGCGCGCAACGCGCGCGGCCGTTCCGCCGTTTACGCTGTAACCCACATGTTCGCCAAACAGATCGGCATCGACCTGGGCACCGCCAACGTCATCGTCTACGTCAAGGGGAAGGGCATCGTCCTCACCGAGCCCTCCGTCGTCGCCCTCGCGAAGGAGGACGGCGCCACGAGCCGTCCGCGCATCGTCGCCGTCGGTGAGGAGGCTCGCCTCATGCTCGGGCGGACGCCCGGCAACATCACCGCGCAGAAGCCGATGCGCGACGGCGTGATCGCGGACTACGTCATCACCGAGTACATGCTCAAGTACTTCATCGACAAGGTGTGCGGCCGCGTCCGCATCTTCCACCCCGAGCTCATGATCTCCGTCCCGTCGGGCGTCACGAGCGTCGAGCGCCGCGCGGTGAAGGACGCCGCGGTCCGCGCGGGCGCGAGCGACGCGCATCTCATCGAGGAGCCGCTCGCGGCGGCGATCGGCGCGAACATCCCGATCTCCGGTCCGTCCGGCAACCTCATCATCGGCATCGGTGGCGGCACCGCGGAGATCGCGGTCATCTCGCTCGGCGGGATCGTCGTATCGCGCAGCGTGCGCGCGGCGGGGAACAAGCTCGACGAAGCGATCGCGAACTTCGTGCGCAAGCGCTACAACCTCATGATCGGCGAGCGCACGGCCGAGGACGTGAAGATCCAGATCGGGTCGGCGATGCCGATGGATCCCGAGCTCACGATGGAGGTCCGCGGTCGCGACCTCATCGCGGGACTCCCGCGCACGATCACGATCGGCAGCAACGAGATCACCGAAGCGATGGACCCAGTGCTCCAGCAGATCATCAGCTCGGTGAAGGCGGTCCTCGAGGAGACGCCGCCCGAGCTCGCCTCGGACGTGATCGACAAGGGGATGGTGCTCTCGGGCGGCGGCGCGCTGCTCCGGAACATGGACAAGCTCATGACGCAGGTGACGGGTGTGGCCTGCTACGTGGCCGAGAACCCGCTCTATTGCGTGGCGAAGGGCACCGGCCTCGCGCTCGAGCACCTCGACTTCTTCCGCCGGAGCCTGGTCGCCGTCCATTAGCGTCTTGCGAGGTCGGGCTTTGCCCGACCGAGCCCCGCGGGTGGGCTAGCAAGAACGGAGGGCCCCACGACCGAAGCAGGCGCAGCCGGCGCAGCGAGTAGGGATCGGATCGACGTGCTGGGCGTGGCCTTCGATCGCATCGATCTGGGCGATGCCGTGACCTGGATCCTCGGTCGACTCGATCGCGGCGAGCGCACCTTCGTCATCACCGCCAACCCTGAGTTCGTGATGCTCGCGCGCCGCGACGCGAGCGTGCTCGGCATCGCGCGCATGGCCGACCTCGTCGTGCCGGACGGTACGGGCGTCGCCGTCGCGTCGACGATCCTCGGACGCGCCCTGCCGCGGGTGCCCGGCCGCCTGCTCGTGGACGCGCTCGTGCCCGGATTTGCGGAGCGACGGACGTCGCTCTTCCTGCTCGGCGCCGCGCCGGGCGTCGCCGAACGCGCCGCCGACGCGCTTCGCGAACGCGATCCGCGCCTCCGCGTGGCGGGCTGCTATTCCGGGTCCCCGGAGCACGACGCCGACACGGTCTCGCGCGTGCGCGCGGTGTCGCCGGACGTCGTGCTCGTCGCGTACGGCATGCCGAAGCAGGAGCGGTGGATCGCGCGGAACGTCGCGGCGCTGCCGAGCGTGCGGCTCGCGATCGGCGTCGGCGGCGTGTTCGACCAGCTCGCGGGCGTCCAGAAGGTGCCGCCGGCCGTGGTCCACCGGCTCGGGCTCGAGTGGCTCTGGCGGCTCGCACGCGAGCCACGGCGCTGGCGCCGGCAGCGCGTGCTCCCGCTCTTCGCCGCGCTCGTCCTCTGGAAGCGGCTCGTCGCGCGATGAAGCTCGCGCTCGCGCACGAATACTTCGCGGTGCACGGCGGGGCGGAGGCGGTCGTCGACGTGCTCCACGGCATGTGGCCCGACGCTCCCGTGTACACGTTCTTCCACGATCGGACCCGCTACGGTCCGCTCGACGGCTGGCGCGTGATCACGAGCTCGCTGCAGCTCTTCCCGATCGGCGGCGGCGTGCACCGTCTGCTGCTGCCGCTCTACCCGACGGCCGCGCGTCGCCTCCGCGTCGCGTCCGACGTCGATGTCGCGGTCGTCTCGACGAGCGCGTTCATCAAGGGGATCGCGCTGGCCGACCACACCGTCGAGATCGCGTACTGCCACTCGCCGACGCGCTACCTGTGGGATTGGAGCGAGCAGTACCTGCGTGAAGAGGTACCCGCGCCGCTCCACGGTCCGGTGCGCGAGATCCTCGCGCGTCTGCGTGACACCGATCGCGCGATGGCTGGCCGCGTCGACGTCTGGGTCGCGAACTCGGAGGTCGTCGCGGAGCGCATCCGCCGCTACTACGGTCGCGACAGCGAGGTCCTCCACCCCCCGATCGACACGCGGGCGTTCGCCGCGAACGCCCAGCGCGGCGAGCACTGGGTCTTCATCGGGCGGCTCTCGGCGTACAAGCGCGCCGATATCGCCGTGCGCGCCTTCACGATGAACGGGCGGCGGCTCATCGTCGTCGGCGAGGGACGCGAACGCGACGCGCTCGAGCAGATGGCGGGGAACAACGTCGCGTTCACCGGACGGGTCGACGACGAGACCAAGCGCGCCCTCCTCGCGACGGCGCGCGGACTCATCTTCCCGGCCGAGGACGATTTCGGCATGGTGTGTGTCGAAGCGCTCGCGTCGGGGGCGCCGGTCGTCGCGCTCGCGCGCGGCGGCGCGCGCGAGATCGTCCGCGAGGGTGTCGACGGGACGCTCGTCGACGAGCCGGACCCGCAGGAGTTCGCTGTCGCCGTCGAACGCGTCGAGAGCGAGCGCTGGGACCCGATCGCGCTGCGCGCGTCCGCGGAGCGGTTCGATGTCGAGCGCTTTCGCACGCGGATGCGTGCGATCGTCGCCTCGTCAGTCGCCGCCGGACGAGGCAACGCCGGGCCGGGGTAAGGCCATCGCGAGCGACGCGGTGACCCACAGCGCGACGAGTGGTGGGCCGTTCGGCGCGGTCCACGGGTAGTTGTCGAGGAGCAGGAATGGGACGAGCGACGCGAAGGCGGTCATGCGGCCTGCGTCTCCCAACGTGCGGAGGCCGATGACGAACATGAGCGCCAAGGCAACGAGGCCAGCCGGGATCCCGGCCTCGAGCGCGATGAGGTACGGCACGTCATGGGGGGGCTCGAGGTAGCCCTCACCGGGGAACCGCGTCTCGAGGTGTCGGAGGGCGTCGAGCGTGTTGCCCGGTCCGATCCCGACGAGCGGCGATCCAGCGAGCAGCGGGAACGTCTGCGTGATGAGATTCGCGCGGATGTCTGCCGACGAGGTCACGCT
>DATDNP010000134.1:0-21086 GCA_036518215.1 Candidatus Limnocylindria bacterium | reverse complement strand
GAGCTCGTCGTTGTTCTCGCGGCTGAACACCGCGACGTCGACGACCTTGCCGTGCTCGCCGGACGGCAGTCGGAGCGAGGAGTCCTTCACCTCGCGCGCCTTCTCACCGAAGATCGCGCGGAGGAGGCGCTCCTCGGCGGTGAGCTCGGTCTCGCCCTTCGGCGTGATCTTGCCCACGAGGATGTGCTGCGGCCCGACCTCGGCACCGATGTACACGATGCCGTTCTCGTCGAGGTCCGCGAGCGCTTCCTCACCGACGTTCGGGATGTCGCGCGTGATCTCCTCGGGACCGAGCTTCGTGTCACGCGCCTCGCACTCGTACTTCTCGACGTGGATCGAGGTGAAGCGGTCGTCCTGGACGAGCTTCTCCGAGAGGATGATGGCGTCCTCGTAGTTGCCACCCTCCCACGGCATGAAGGCCACGAGGATGTTCTGGCCGAGCGCGAGCTCGCCGCTGTCGGTCGAGTACGAGTCGGCGATGACCTGACCCTTCTCGACGCGGTCCCCCACCTTCACGATCGGGCGCTGGTTGAAGCAGGTGCCCTGGTTCGTCCGCACGAACTTCTGGAGGCGGTAGCGCTTCGGCTCCGCGTCGTCGTGCTCGACCCAGATCTCGGTCGCGGAGACCGAACGGACCGTGCCGTTCGCGTCGGCGACGACGACCTGCCCCGAGTCGCGCGCGGCGCGGTACTCGATGCCGGTGCCGATGATCGGCGCCTCGGGCCGGATGACCGGCACCGCCTGCCGCTGCATGTTCGAGCCCATGAGGGCGCGGTTGGCGTCATCGTGCTCGAGGAACGGGATGAGCGCGGCCGACACCGAGACGATCTGCTTCGGCGAGACGTCCATGTAGTCGGCGTTCGACGGCGGCGCCTCGTGGTACTCGTCACCGCGGTGCACCTGCACGCGCTCGTCGATGAAGTAGCCGCCGTCGTCGAGACGCGCGTTCGCCTGCACGACGGTGGAGAGCTCCTGCTCGTCGGCGGTGAGGTACACGATCTCGTCGGACACGCGCGGCTTGCCGGCGTCGTCCTTCACGATGCGACGGAACGGCGACTCGATGAACCCGTACGGGTTCACGCGCGCGTACGTCGCGAGCGAGCCGATGAGGCCGATGTTCGGACCTTCCGGCGTCTCGATCGGGCAGATGCGGCCGTAGTGGCTGTAGTGCACGTCGCGGACGTCGAAGCCGGCGCGCTCACGCGACAGGCCGCCGGGGCCGAGGGCCGAGAGGCGTCGCTTGTGGGTGAGCTCGTCGAGCGGGTTCGTCTGCTGCATGAACTGCGACAGCTGCGAGCCGCCGAAGAACTCCTTGATCGCGGCGACGACCGGACGGATGTTGATGAGCTCCTTCGGCGTCGCCTTCTCCGGCTCGACGATGGACATGCGCTCGCGCACGACGCGCTCCATGCGGAGCAGGCCGACGCGGAACTGCTGCTGGATGAGCTCGCCGACGGCGCGGACGCGACGGTTGCCGAGGTGGTCGATGTCGTCCGCGTTCCCCTTGCCCTGGTTGAGCTCGACGATGCGGGTCACGATCTTCACCAGGTCGTCCTTGGTGAGCGTGCGCTGCTCCATCGGGATGTCGAGCCCGAGCTTGCGGTTCAGCTTGTAGCGGCCGACCTTCGCCAGGTCGTAGCGGCGGAAGTTGAAGAAGAGCGAGTTCACGAGGTTCCGCGCGTTGTCGATCGTCGGCGGGTCGCCCGGGCGAAGGCGCTTGTAGACCTCGACCAGACCCTCGTTCGTGTTCGTGGTCGGGTCGCGGTCCAGCGTCGCCTGGATGTACTGGTGCTCGGGGTCGTTGTCGATGGCGTTGAAGAGCGCCTTGATCTCGTCGTTCGAGGAGAACTCGACGGCGCGCAGGAGCGTCGTGACCGGCAGCTTGCGCTTGCGGTCGACCTTGACGCTGATGACGTCCTTGTTCGAGGTCTCGAACTCCAGCCACGCGCCGCGGTTCGGGATGAGCTTCGCGTAGAAGAGCCGGCGGCCGGTGGTCGGGTCGTCGACGGCGGTGAAGTACACGCCGGGCGACCGCACGAGCTGCGACACGACGACGCGCTCGGCGCCGTTGATGACGAACGTGCCCTTGTCGGTCATCCACGGGAAGTCGCCGAGGAAGACGTCCTGCTCGGTGACCTCGCCGGTCTCCTTGTTGACGAGCTCGACGCGGGCCCAGAGCGGCTTCGAGTAGGTGATGTCCTTGGTGCGGCACTCCTCTTCGGAGTACTTCGGCTCGCGGAACTCGCTGGAGATGAACTTCAGGTCGAGGTTCTTCCCCGTGAAGTCCTGGATCGGGGAGATCTCCGCGAACAGCTCCTGCAGCCCCTCATCGCAGAACCAGTTGAACGAGTCGAGCTGGGTCTGGATGAGATCGGGCAGCGGCAGCACTTCGGGGAGCGATGCGAAGTCGCGGCGCGGACGCGGGGACGAGGACACCCGGTCGAGGGTGACGGACATGGGCAGACCCTCCTCAGGCGACTGGTGGCAGGCAGGTAGAAGGACGGGGACGGACTGATGGCAAGGCCCATATCGTAGGCGCGCACCTACCCGAGGGTCAAGAAGGGGCGGGAACCGCCCACTTTCGGCCCCGCCAGCCCGCTTGTCAATAGGGTTTCCCGCCGCCTCCGGCGTCCGGCCCTGACCTGAAAAAGCGCTAGACGGCGATGTCCTTCCGCGTGAATCGCCACGCGCCGATGGCGAGCGCGGCGAATCCGACGCCCAGGAGCCCGAGCACCGTCGTCGCCGCGAGCCCGTTCACGAGCGGGCTCCCGTAGTAATAGAAGGGCGAGAGCCGCAGCGTGCCGTCGGGCCACCCGAGGTCGCGACCGATGAACCCGATGAAGAACCAGAAGAGCAGGAGAAAGCTCAGCAGGCCGGTGTCGGCCGCCGTGCGCAGCCAGCCGGCGGCGAGGTACCCGATGCCGCCGATGAGGAGACCGAGCGGGATCATCCCGAGGCTCGCGACGACGACGTTCCCCTCGTCGAGCGCGAGGCCCGTGACGCGCGCCGCACCGAGCGTGGCCGCGAGCGCGGCGAGACCGATGAAGATCGTCGCGGTGCTGAGCGCGGCGAAGCGGCCGAGGATGACGCCGAGCCGCGTCTGCGGCGTCGCGAGCACCATGTCGAGCCGCCCGTTCTCGTCGTCCGATGCCCAGCCGTTCACCTGCGTGACGACGAAGGCCATGAGAAGGATCGGCAGGATCTGGAACATCGCGGAGAGGAACGTCGCGTTGAGCGTCGCGCCGCTGCCGCCGATGGACTGAAGGATCTGCTGCATGAACGGCGACTGCGACACGATGTCCTCGAGCTGCTTTCCGATCTGCTGGATCGCGACGACCATCCACGCGCCGAAGCCTGCGACGAGGAGCGACCACCACAGCGTCGGCACGATGATCACGGCGAGGCCGCGCGCGTACACCGAGCGGAGCGACCAGTCGCGCACGGGAAGCGACCGGGGCTGCGCGGCCGGAGCGGCGATGCCACGGCGCCAGGGCAGCGCCACCGTCGCGCCAATGTCGCGGCGGGCGAAGAGCCGCACCGACGCGGCGGAGAGCACGAGCGCGAGCGCGGCGAGGACGACCATCGCGCCGGCGTTCGTCCCGTAGCTCGGCACGAGCGGCTTGCTCAGATTGAAGTAGTAGATCGGTGAGATCCGCGAGACCCATTCCGCGTCGGGGAAGACGCGGTGGACCATGTCGACGACGATCGCGATGACGAGGAGCCCGCCGGCCCACCGCGCGGCGCTGCCCGCCTCGCCCATGAACTGCGAGAGCAGGAGCGCGGTGCCCGCGACGAGGGCGCACACGAGGCCGATGTCGAGGCCGTACGCGAGCGCGTCGGCGAGGCCGAACTCGCCGTCGAACCGCTGCCCGCCGGCGTAGGTGACGAGACCGATGAGCACCGCCATCGCGAGGAGCGCGGTCCAGATCGCGGCGATCTTCTGCACGGCGACGCGCGCGCGCGGCAGCGGATGCGACAGGAGCACGTCCATCGAGCCGCGCTCCTCCTCGCCGCGGAGCGCTCGCGCTCCCGCGAGGAGCGCCCAGATGCAGACGAGGAAGATGAACGTCCCGATCTTGAACATCGCGTACCCGCCGACCGTGTCGACGGCGATCGCCGCGGCGTTCCACGCGAACTGGCCGGCGAGCGCGACGAGCTCGGCGCGCGCCTGCGGCGTCGCGGTGAGCTGCGAGACGCTCGCCATGGTGAAGACGAGGATGAGACCCATGCCGATGCCCCACCCGAGGATGCCGACGCGGTAGTCGCGCAGCGTCTTGAGGTAGACGTTCCTAAACACGCTGCACCTCTTCGCCGCCCTCGTAATAGCGCATGAAGATGTCCTCGAGGCTCGGCTCGTAGCTCGTGAGCGAGATCACCGGGAAGCGGGCGGCGGCCTTCACCACCGGGTCGGCGCCACCTTCCATCTCGAGCCGCACCGCGTTCCCGCCGTTCAGCGCCTCCACCCGGCGCACGCCGGCGAGGCCCTGGAACGCATCGAGCGGGACGGCGCTCGCGAACTTGATCGTGATCTCGTACCGGCGGATGTCCTTCAGCTCGCTCACGCCCCCGGTGCGCACGATGTGTCCGTCGCGGATGATCGCGACGCGAGTGCAGGTCTGCTCGACCTCGCTGAGGATGTGCGACGAGAGGAACACCGATGCCCCACCCTCGCGCGCCTCGTGGACGAGCTTGTTGAACTCCTGCTGGTTCAGCGGATCGAGGCCGTTCGTCGGCTCGTCGAGGATGAGCAGCTTCGGGCGGTGCATGAACGCTTGGATGAGCACGACCTTGCGCTTGTTGCCGCTCGAGTACTGGCGGAACTTCTTGCTCGTATCGAGTCCCATGCGCTCGACGAGCTGCTTCAGGTACGCCTGATCGACGCCGCCGCGCAGATGGGCGAAGTACTCGAGGATCTGGCCGCCGGTGAGGTTCGGGTCGAGCGAAGGCTCACCCGGCACGTAGCCGACGATCTTCTTGATGTCGACGGAGCGCGCCCAGCAATCCATGCCCGCGATCCGCGCGGTACCGGAGTCCGCGCGAAGGAGCGCCATGAGGATCCGGATCGTCGTCGTCTTCCCGGCGCCGTTCGGGCCGAGGAAGCCGTAGACCTCGCCTTCCGCGACCTGCAGGTCGACGTCGACGATGCCGCGCGACGACCCGTAGGACTTGCTCAGGTCCGTGGTCTCGATGATGGCGTTGGTCATCTCTTCCTCCTCGTCGGCTCGCTCAGCCGAACCACTGACGAATGACGGCGCGATCGAAGTCGAAGACGGATCCCTCCGGGACGCCGAGGATGCGTTCGAACGCCGACCAGAACGACGCGAGGGTGGCCTCGGTGCGCTCGTAGCTGATCGTGTTCTCGCGACGCGCGACGTAGAGCGAGCCGGCGGTCTGATTCGCGGCCCAGAGGAGCGACACGAGGACGCGCGCGACGGCGTCGGGATCCTCGACCGCGAACGCTCCCTCGGCCTTGCCCTGCGCGAGGATCTTCGCAAGGCGCGGCCCGAGCGTCGTGACGAGCCCGCGACCGAAGCGCTCGCGCACGAGCGCGTTGTCGTCGGAGAGCCAGGTCTGCAGCAGCCCCATGAGGAGCTCGGTCCGCGCGAGCTTGAACTGCGCGATGCCGTCGAAGACCCGCCGGAGCTTCTCCGGCGCGGGGATGGTCGGGTCATCGACGATCGGCGCGACCGACGCGAGCGCGCCGTCGGTCATGCGCTCGACGACGGCCTGCAGCAGCGCTTCTTTGGAGTCGAAGTAGTGATAGAGGGCGCCGCGCGAGGCGCCTGCCTCGTCGAGGACGTCCTGGATGCTCATCCGCTCGTAGCCCTTCGTCTGGATGAGCCGCTGCGCGGCGTCGACGAAGGCGTCGGAGCGCGTGGCCCGTGCGGCGTGATCGACGGTGCGTGCCACTGTTTTTCCTCGAATCCCAGACCGACTGTCGGTCTAATAATCCGCCGACCGTCAAGCGAGGTCGCAAGAAGTCCGTAAAGAGCGCCGATCTCGCCCCTTCGGGGCGCCACAACGGGGCGCGCCATGCGTATCTTCGGCAACAGCAATGACACAAAGCGAGACGACCCCTCCCTCCGCGAAGCCGGCGACCGGCGCGCCGGTGCTCAATCGGCGCACCGTGCTCGCGGCCGCCGGCGCCGCGGGTCTCGGCGTCGCGGCGTCGCGCCTCGTTGCGTTCGCGAACGAGCCCGCGTTCACGCCGGTGCCGATCACCGGGACGCAGGGCAACAAGTCCGGACTCGATTGGGTCTCGCCGCTCGCGAGTGACAGCGCGAAGGTCGCGCAGCTCCTCCGTCGCATGACCTTCGGCGCGACCGACGCCGAGCTCGAGCAGTCGCAGCACGACGGCTACGCGAAGACGGTCGAGCGTCTCGTCGACACGCCGATCGCGGACCCCAAGCCCTTCCCCGGCGGCGACGACGCGAGCGCCGACAAACCGCTCAACATCGGGCAGCTCCAGCAGTGGTGGATCGATCACATGATCGCGACCCCGACGCCGTTCGGAGAGCGCCTGACGCTCTTCTGGCACGGCCACTTCACGAGCGACTTCCGCAAGGTCACGACGCAGACGCCGTTCATCTACTGGCAGAACCTCACGTGGCGGAAGTACGCGCTCTCGGATCTGCGCACGATGCTCGAGCAGGTGACGATGGACCCGGCGATGCTGCGGTACCTCGACCTCGGGACGTCCACGGCGAAGGCGCCGAACGAGAACTACTCGCGCGAGCTCATGGAGCTCTTCACGATGGGACCCGACGCGTACACCGAGGACGACGTGAAGGCCGCCGCGAAGGGCCTCGCGGGATGGCGCGAGCCGCTGACGCAGGCGATCATCGATGCGAACGTCAAGCGCCAGATGGAGCGCACCGGCCAGGCGCCGAAGAACGTGCCGAAGGCCGACACCGTGCGCACCGGCGTGTACGACCGTGTCCGCGCGTACAGCGGCGCGCCGTTCACGTATCTCGGCGAGCTGAAGCTGTGGGACACCGACAGCGTGCTCGACAAGATCCTTGCGCAGGACGCGACCGCGCCGTTCATCGTGCGCAAGGTCCTCACCCACTTCGTGACGCCGACGCCGACCGACGCGTACGTCGCGCGCCTCGCGACGAGCTTCCGCAACTCGCGCTACTCGTTCAAGCAGCTCATGCGCGACGTGCTCATGAGCCCCGAGTTCACGGCCGACATGAGCTACCGCGGCCTGGTGAAGACGCCGACCGAGTTCATGGTCCACACCGTGAAGGCGCTCGGCGACACCACGCTCACGCGCCTCGTCGTCGCATCGGGGAACGGGATGGGCCAGACCCTCTTCGACCCGCCGACGGTCGGTGGCTGGCCCGAGAACGAGTCGTGGATCTCGTCGAACACGATGCTCGCGCGCGCGAACTTCGTGACCGCCGCGCTCGCGGCCGTGAAGAAGGTGCCGTCGTCGGCGAAGGCGCACGAGACGCATCTCGATGGCGTCCTCTCGAAGCAGACCCTTGACCTGCTGAACCAGACGAGCGACGACCGCCAGCGGTGGACCGTGGTGTTCGCCTCGCCCGAGTTCCAGCTGAAGTGATCGGAGGCGAATGACATGGTCGCCACGCTCGGGAAACTGAATCGCCGGGACTTCCTCCGCTCCGGACTCGTCTTCGGCGCGGGTGCCGCGGGCCTCGCCGCGGGCTACGCGGCGGTGCCGGACGTGTTCGCGCGTGCGGTGTACGCCTCGAAGCAGGGCGGCATCACCAACGACAAGGTGCTCGTGATGGTGCAGCTCGGCGGCGGGAACGACGGCCTTCAGACGGTCATGCCGCTCGACGATCCGACGTACCGGAGCCTCCGCCCGGTGCTCTCCAAGTCCGTGGA
The DNA here is from genome assembly GCA_036518215.1 of Candidatus Limnocylindria bacterium. Taxonomy (GTDB): domain Bacteria; phylum Chloroflexota; class Limnocylindria; order P2-11E; family P2-11E; genus CF-39. The sequence goes on along the minus strand of DATDNP010000134.1, from coordinate 13,232 downwards.
CGAGGCGCTCCCGATCGACAAGACGTACGGCCTGAACAAGAACCTGAAGGGCGTGAAGTCGCTCTTCGATCAGGGCAAGGTCGCGATCGTCCAGGGCGTCGGCTACCCGAAGCCGTCGTTCTCGCACTTCGACTCGATCCGGGTCTGGGAGACCGCCGACCCGGACCGCCGTCAGCAGGACGGCTGGCTCGGCAAGACCATCGCCGCGAACTACGACTCCGCCGGGCACCCGCTCGTCGGCTGCGCGTGCGGCACGACCGACATCCCGGGCGCGCTCCGCGACCTGCAGGCGACGCTCACCGTGGTGAACAGCCAGCAGTCGTTCAAGTGGAACGGCGGCGACCAGATGGACAAGGCCATGGGCGCCCTCTACGCCGGCACGCCCGGCATCTACGGCGCGCTCTTCGACACCGCGGTCACGACGGCGCGCGACACCGTCGCGCAGCTGAAGACGTCGGCGACCGGCTACACGCCGAAGGCGAAGTACTCCGACAACGCGCAGCTCGTGTATTCGTCGAAGAACCAGCTCGCCGCGGCGCTCCAGCTCGCGGCCGAGCTCATCGTCACCGGCACCGGCGTGAAGATCCTCCACGTGACGCTCGGCGGGTTCGATACGCACTACACGCAGCAGCAGCGCCACGACGACCTCATGGGCTACCTCGACGCGGCGCTCTCCGCGTTCTACGAGGACCTCGCCGGCCACGGGATGAGCGACCGCGTGCTCGTGGCGACGTGGTCGGAGTTCGGCCGCCGTCCGCGCGAGAACGCGAGCGCGGGCACGGACCATGGCACTGCGGCGCCGGTGTTCCTCATCGGCGACCCGGTGAAGGGCGGCGTCTACGGGGACATGCCGAGCCTCGCGAAGCTCGACGCGAGCGGCAACATGGGGTACGCCGTCGACTTCCGCTCGGTGTACCAGGAGATCCTCGAAGCGCACCTCGAGGTCGACCCGCGCGAGGTGTTCTCGCAGACGTTCGACAAGCTGCCGCTCATCGAGACGAACGCGGTCGCGAAGCGCTAGATGAATGCGTTCGCGCTGCGCGCGGTGGCCGTGCTCGTCGCGGCCGGCTCATTCGTCGGTGCGACCGCGTACGTCGTGACGCACCCGAAGGACCCGTCGGCGCCGCTCCAGCCGCCGGTCGCCGACACGACGTCGCAGCCGGTCCGATCGGCGACGCCTCCGCCTACGGCCCAGCCCTCAGGGCGACAGGTCCGCGCGACCGTACGGCCCGCGCCGACGATCACGCTCCAGCCCGGCGTGCGCGCCACCGAGCTGCCGGGCGTCACGTACACGCACACCTCTTAGACGCACCTCACGCGCGCGTGACCTAATAGAGCCATGCGGCAGCGCGTCTTCACCGCGCTCGGCGGCGACTGCGAGCTCTACGCGGTCGACGCGACCGAGGACGAGCTCGCCCGCGGCGAGGCATGGATCCACGAGATGCACGACCGGCTCACGCGCTTCACCGAGACGAGCGAGCTGTCGCGCTTCAACGCGTCGGCCGGCCGCTGGATCGAGGTGAGCCACGAGCTCGCGGAGCTCCTGCGGCAGGCCCTTCGGGCGTACGAGATCTCCGGCGGGCTCGTCCACGTGGGCACGCTCGCCGGACTCCTCGCGGCCGGCTACACGCGGGACTTCTCGCTCGGGTCGACGCCGACCGCCGCGCCGCCCGCGCCGCCGAAGCCGCTCCCCGAGGTGCTCGAGGTCCGCGGCCGGCTCGCGCTCGTCCGGCCCGGAACGGCGATCGACCTGGGCGGCATCGCGAAGGGCTGGCTCGCCGATCGCCTCACGGAGCGCATGGCAGAGAACTGCCTCGTGAACCTGTGCGGCGACCTGTACGCGCGCGGCGCCGGCGACACGGGCGAAGGGTGGCCGGTGGGCTTCGGCGACAAGACCGTGCTGCTTCGCGACCTGGGCGCCGCGACGAGCGGGACGACGAAGCGGATGTGGGGACCCGGTCTGCATCACCTCATCGATCCTCGGACGATGCGTCCGGCCGTGACCGACCTCGAGGAGGCGTCGGTCATCGCGTCGACCGCGACCGATGCCGAGATCTTCGCGAAGGTCGCGCTGCTCCTCGGACGCGACGGTGCGCAGACGTGGCTCAAAGACCGGGCGCTGGGGTGGTCGCTCGCGTGAGCGACGCCCGTGTCGGACGCGCGAGCGTCACCATCGAAGCGACGCGCGCCGCCGTGTGGGACGCGCTCGTCGATCCCGGCGCGATGACACGTTACATGCCGGTCGACCACGTCGAGTGGGGCCGCGCCACGGGTGATCCGCTTCGCTGGCAGGCGATGGTCGGACCTGAGCGGTTCGACGTGAGCGGCACGATCCAACGGATCGATGCGGGGCGGACGCTCGAGTACTCGTACTTCGACCCGATCACGCGCACAACGCGCGCGGTCTCGATCGAGCTGAGCGGTGATGCCGCGCGGACGCGCGTCTCGGTCTCGGAGAGCCTTAACGATGAGCGCGAGCGGCCCCATATCGAGGGCGGCTGGCGACTGATGCTCGCGAACCTGAAGTCGATGCTCGAGCCGGCGACGTAACTGCCATCATCACAGGATGGTCGAGGTCGCGGAAGGCATCGTCGGCGCGCTCGTCATCGTTTGGATCATGAACGACGTGTTCCAGTCGGTCGTGGTGCCGCGCCCGACGCCCGGACTGCGTCCGTCGACGATCCTCGCGCGCCTCACGTGGCCCGCATGGCGCTCGCTCGCGGAGCGACGGCGGACCGCTGGTCGCGAGCGGCTCCTCGCGCAGTACGCGCCGCTCCTTCTCGTGTCGCTGCTCGGCGTATGGATCGTCGGGCTCCTCTTCGGATACGGCCTGCTCTTCCACGCGTTGCGCGGGCAGCTCAAGCCGCCGCCGGAAGATCTGCTCGCGGCGATGTACTTCGCCGGCACGTCGCTGCTCACCGTGGGTTTCGGCGACGTCATCGCGCTCGAGCCCGCGGCGCGCGCGCTCTCCATCGCCGCCGCAGCGTCGGGACTCGGCGTCGTCGCGCTCTCCATCTCGTTCATCTTCTCGCTCTTCGCGAACTTCCAGCGGCGCGAGGCGCTCGTGGTCACGCTCGATCAGCGGGCGGGCGCGCCCCCGTCAGGCGTGCGGCTCCTCGAGACGATGGCGACGCTTCGGATGCGCGACGCACTCGGTCCGCTGTTCAGCGACTGGGAGCGCTGGGCCGGCGAGGTGCTCGACACGCACGTCTCCTATCCGATCCTCGCGTACTTCCGATCGACGCACGACTACGAGTCGTGGATCGGCGCGCTCGGCGCGATGCTCGACGCGGCAACGCTCGTGTCGACCGCGATGAACGATGGTCCGAGCGGCGAGGCGAGCATGCTGTGCGGCGCCGGGGCGCACCTCGTCGAGGACGTGACGAGCTTCTTTCGACTCCCGCACGATCACGAGGTCGGCGTCGAGCGGCGCGAGTTCGAGGAGGCATATGCCACCCTCGCGTCGTGTGGCTACGCGATGAAGGACCTCGACGAGGCATGGCGCGATTTCGCGACGGCGCGAAGCACGTACGCCGGATCTTTGAACGCGCTCGCGCGAAACTGGTCGACGCCGCCGGCATTGTGGATCAACGACCGCTCGTATCTTCCGCACGCGCCGGGCTGAGCCGGGGTCGTACGGCCCTCCCCGACGGTCGCGTGGGGTCGCGACCGGACTGATCGCAGCGGGGCGACCTCGGTAAGGTCTCTTTCCGACATGGTGCACGCGGCGGCGGGCGCCCACCCGGCCGACAGGACGGTCGTCCAGCTCGCCGGCGCGACGAAACGCTACGGCGACATCACCGCGCTCGATCGCGTGGATCTTCGCGTCGACGCCGGCGAATTCGTCGCGATCCTGGGCCCCAACGGCGCCGGAAAGTCGACCGCGATCAAGCTCATGCTCGGACTGCGCGAGCCGACGTCGGGCGCCGCGACGCTGCTCGGCGGACGGCCGCGCGATCGCGGCACACGCCAGCGCTGCGGCGTGATGCTGCAGGAGTCGGGTCTCCCCAAGATGCTGACCGTCGCGGAGATCGTGACCCTATTCAGCTCGCACTACCCACGGCCGCGGCGACAAGACGAGATCCTCGCCATGGCAGATCTCACCGCGCTCGCGAAGCGACGCGTCGACGGCCTCTCGGGCGGCGAACGGCAGCGCCTGTATTACGCCGTCGCGATCTGCGGCGACCCTGAGGTCCTCTTCCTCGACGAGCCGACCGTCGGGATGGACGTCGCCTCCCGCCACCGCCTCTATGACGAGCTCGCGGCGACGGCGGCGAGGGGCCGCACGCTCCTGCTCGCGACGCACTACCTCGAGGAGGCGGATCGCCTCGCGTCGCGCATCGTGGTCGTCGACCGTGGTCGCATCGTCATGGACGGGACGCCGGCCGAGGTGAAGGCGCGAGTGCCGGGGAAGCGGATCGCGGTGACCGCGAGACGAGCGCTCGGCACCGCGGACTTCGCGGACCTGCCGCTCAAGGCGCTCGAGCTCCATGACCACTCGGCAAGCCTGCTGAGCAACGATCCGGTGGCCGTGCTCGAGGCGCTTGTCCGCAGGGACGTTCCGCTCCTCGACATCGAGGTGACCGGCGCGCAGTTGGAAGACGCGTTCCTCTCCCTCACCGGCTCGGAGCGACGCGCATGACCACGACCGCCGTTCGCGGATCCGGAACAACCGGCACGCCCGGCGCGATGCTGCTCGCACACACGCGCGCGCAGTTCCTGACGTTCCTCCGCAACGTCGCGCTGAGCGCGGTCACGGTCGCGCTGCCGGTGATCCTCTTCACGCTCATCGCAGGATCCGCTCCGTCGCAGCCGTACGCAGAGGGCGTCACCGTCGGCGCGTACTTCCTCGCGTCGATGGCGGCCTATGCGGTGAGCGGCGTCATGGTGTTCAACTTCGGCGTCACGGTCGCGGTCGACCGCGGCGAGAAGGTCGACCTCCTGATCCGAGCGTCGCCGCTGCCGCCGGTGCTCTACCTGCTCGCGCGTGTGATCACGGCCCTCGTGTTCGCGGTCATCGCGCTCGCCGTGCTGTTCGCGTTCGCATGGCTCGTCATCGGCGTACGGCTTCCAGGCGAGACGTGGCTCGGGCTCGGCGCGAGCCTCCTCGTCGGCGCGCTGCCGTTCATCGGCCTCGGCTTCGCGATCGCGTATCTCACCGGCCCCAACGCCGCCGTCGCGGTCACGAACCTCACGTACCTCGTGCTCGCGTTCGCATCCGGCATCTTCATGCCGATGGCATCGCTCCCCGAGTTCGTCCGCAACATGGCGCCGTATCTTCCGACGTACCACTACGCGCAGCTCGCGTGGTCCGCGGTCGGGATGCGCACCGAATCGGTCGGCACGAGCGCGTTGTGGCTCGTCGGCTACGGCGTTCTCTTCTTCGCCGTGGCGCTCTACGCGTATCAGCGTGACGAGACGCGTCGGTTCGGCTAGCCCGCTCCGCTAGCGCAGCGCGATGAAGAGGTCGACGGCGGGCGCGCCGTCCTGCTTGCCGACGATGAAGACGCCGGCACCTTCGGCCGGCCCGACCGTGACGGTCCCCGACTGGTTGATGAAGTTCTGGTTGCCCGCGAGGCGGTCCTTCGTGTAGGTCGGGAGGCCATCGGTGGTCTTCGCCTTCGTCCCGATCGCGCCCGCGACGGTCACGTTGCTCTGCATGAAGGGCACGCCGACCGACAGGCCGATGCCGAAGGCGGCGTTGAAGAGGCTCAGCAGGCCTCCGAGCAGGAACACGAAGATGAGCGTTCCGCATCCGCCGAAGCAGCCGCACCCCGCGTTGCGGCCCCAGCGCTTGTTGCCGTCACTCACGCACACAGCACAGCGCAGCCGACGCCCCGCCAGAAGGGTCTGCCGCCGCACGCGCGTGGGCCGTTCGGCTCATCCGAGGGCGGTGATGACCTCGCCGAACGCGCGGAGCTTCGCCGGATCGTGCGCATCCGGCATGTTCACGATGACGTGGTCGAATCCGACGTCCCGCCACTGGCGAAGCCGCGCGAGCTCCCATTCCGGCGACCAGCGGTAGCTCGCGTCCTCATCCCGCCGCCAGTCCTCCGCATCGAGGACCGTCGTCTCGATCTCGGACGGATCGCGGCCCACGGCGACGCATCGCTCGCGCAGGCGCGCGAGGAAATCCGGACCTTCGCGCGGCGTTGCGATGATGTTCCACGCGTCGGCGTACCGCGCGACGAGACCAAGGGTGCGATCGCGACCGCGGCCCGCGATGAGGATCGGCGGATGCGGGCGCGTGAGCGGCGCGGGTGTCTGGTACGGCGAGCCCGCGCGGAGCGTGCGTCCGACGAACATCGCGCCGCCGTCGCTCCACGAATGGCGCGCGAGCCGAACCGTGTCCTCGAGCAGCGCGAAACGGTCGCGCCGCTCCGGGAACGGGATGCCGAGGCCCTTCGCCTCGGCCTCGAACCATGCCGCACCGACGCCGAGGTAGGCGCGGCCCTTCGAGAGGACGTCGAGCGTCGTCACGGCCTTCACGAGGACCGCCGGATGCCGGTAGATCGCGCCGCTCACGAGCGTCCCGAGCGCGATGCGCTCGGTCTTCGCGGCGACGAAGCCGAGCGCGGTGTACGCCTCGAGCATCGGATCGCGCTCGGGCGTGCCCCATCCGGGGATCTGGAAGAAGTGATCCATGAGCCAGAAGCTCGCGAAGCGGGCGCGCTCGGCGTTCCGCGCGATGGCCGCGAGTCCGTCCGCGATGGCCGCGGTGCCACCGGGCCAGCTGTACGTGCACTGCTGCAGCCCGACGCGCATCGGGCGAGGTTCGGCCACCGCCGCGCGTGGTACAAGTGCGACGTGCGTCGCAGTTCCCCGCGCGTACGCGTCGACATCGGCGAGGCATACGAGCTCGTCCTCTCGCTCGCCGTTGCGGCCGAGGGTGAGGTCGCGGCGCTCGGGGCCGGCGATCCGCTCCTCGCGCGCGTCCGCGCGTTCGCGGCGAGCGCATGGATGTGGACGCACCTCGCGAGCGTCGTCGCCGAGTCGCCGGTGCCGCGCGACGTCGATGCGTTCCGCGTGACGCTGGAGCGTCTTCCTGCGCTCGAGATCCAGCGACGGCTCGTCGGCTACTACACGTCGTGGTTCCGCGACATGACCGATGGACAGGTGATGGACCTCGCGCTGCGCGGCGACGCGGCTGCGACGCGCGCCTTCCTACGGACCTCGATGCCCGAAGACGCCGTGTGGCACGCGTCGCTTCGGCGGCGTCTCGCTGCGGGCGAGCGCGAGACGAAGCGCGAGCTCGTCGATCTCATCGACACGTGGGACGCAGAGGTGTTCCGCGCCATCGGCACGCGCATGCCGCTCGTCCGCGCCGCCGCGCGCATCCGGAAGCGGCGCGTGGCGGGCCGATCCAACGCGGAGGTCGTCGGCGCATTCCTCGGGTCGGAGTACGTGCCCGCCGCGACGACCGACCGCGTCATCGTCGTGCCGTCGCTCGTGCTCCGGGACGAGATCCACGAGTTCGATCACGGACGGACGCTCTTCCTCTGCGTGCCGGTGGAGCAGCGCGCGCGGCGCGACACGTCGGAGCTGACGACGATCCTGCGCGCCCTCGCCGACGACGGCCGCATGCAGATGGTCGTGGCGCTCTCGCGCGAGGATCTGCTGGCGCAGGATCTGGCCGATCAGCTCGGCCTCTCGCTCTCGACGACGCTGCACCATCTCGCGGCGCTGCGGCGGGCCGGGCTCGTCGAGCACGGCGGACGGCGGCGCGCCTACGCGCTCCGCGGTGCGCCGCTGCGGCGCCTGCGCGACGTGCTCGCGGAGACCCTTGCGCCGGTCAGCAGGGCTCGAAGCGCGCCGTGAAGTGCCGCAGCGCCTGCGGCTCCCAGACGATGCGGTAGCCGCGCAGCTCGCGCGCCTTCGCGGCGACGCTCCGCACCACCTCGATGACGTAGTCGGTGTGGCTCTGCGTGTAGGTGCGGCGCGGGATCGCCATGCGCACGAGGTCCATCGCGGCGGGCGTCTCCGTCCCGTCCGGATGGCGGCCGAACATCACGGTGCCGATCTCGACGCTCCGGATGCCGCCCTCCTCGTACAGCGCGATGGAGAGCGATTGGCCCGGGTACTGGAGTGGCGGGATGTGCGGCAGGAGCGCCCGGGCGTCGATGTAGACGGCGTGACCCCCGGCCGGGAGCACGAGCGGGACCCCGCTCTCGGTGAGGGCGTCCGCGAGGTATTCGGTCGAACGGATCCGGTAGCGCAGGTAGTTCTCGTCCACGACCTCCTCGAGACCCTGCGCGATCGCCTCGAGGTCGCGGCCGGCGAGGCCGCTGTACGTCGGGAAGCCCTCGGTGAGGATGAGGAGGTTCCGGCACTGATCCGCGAGGGTGTCGTCGGTCATCGCGAGCCAGCCGCCGATGTTCGCGAGGCCGTCCTTCTTCGCGCTCATCGTCATCCCGTCGGCGAGCGACGCCATCTCGCGGACGATGTCGACGACGGGGCGGCCGGCCTGCCCCGGCTCGCGTAGCTTGATGAACCACGCGTTCTCGGCGAAACGGCAGCCGTCGAGGAAGAGCGGCACGCGATAGCGGTCGCAGAGCGCACGCACCCCGCGGAGGTTCTCGAGCGAGACGGGTTGTCCCCCGCCCGAGTTGTTCGTCACAGTGACCATGACGAGCGGGATGTCGTCGCGGCGCGTTCGCAGGAGCGTCTCGAGCGCGGCGAGGTCCATATTCCCCTTGAACGGATGGATCGTCCGCGGCTCGCGGCCTTCCGCGATGACGAGATCGATCGCCTCGGCGCCCGTCGCTTCGACGTTCGCGCGCGTCGTGTCGAAGTGCGTGTTGTTCGGTACGACCTTCCCCGGACCGCCCACCGCGGTGAAGAGGATCCGCTCCGCGGCGCGGCCCTGGTGCGTCGGAATGACGTGGCGGAACGCGAAGAGGTTCTGGACGGCGGCGAGGAACCGGAACCAGGACGGCGACCCGGCGTAGCTCTCGTCCCCGTGCTGGATCGCCGCCCACTGGTCGCGTGACATCGCGCCGGTTCCTGAGTCCGTGAGCAGATCGATGAGCACGTCGTCGGCGTGGAGGGCGAAGAGGTTGTAGCTCGCCACGCGGATCTTCTCGCGCCGCTCGTCGGGGGTGGTCATGCGGAGGGGTTCGACGGAGTGGATGCGGAACGGCTCGATGATCGTGCGGAAGCCCACGCGGACCCCCTTAAAAACCAAACCGGAGCCCTTGCGGGCCCCGGTCCGGCACCTTTCGCGAGCCCACCGACCTGACCGGCAGGATCGCTGCGAGAACGATATCGGCCGTCGCCTGCGCTACCAATTCCGACAGCAGAACAAGCGAGCGGTCCTTTGTGAAAAGGCCCGAAAAACGCTACTTCAGCTCGACGGTCGCGCCGGCCTCTTCGAGCTTCTTCTTGATCGAGTCGGCCTCGTCCTTGCCGATGTTCTCCTTCACCGGCTTGGGCGCGCCGTCGACCAGATCCTTGGCCTCCTTGAGACCAAGACCCGTGAGCTCTCGGACCGTCTTGATGACGTTGATCTTCGAGGCACCGGCCTCCTTGAGGACGACGGTGAACTCGGTCTTCTCCTCGGCTTCCGCCGCGGCAGCGCCGCCACCAGCCGCGCCCGGCGCCGCGGCGACCGCGACCGGCGCTGCGGAGACGCCCCAGCGCTCCTGCAGGAACTTGCCGAACTGGGCGATCTCGAGGATGGACCACGACTCGAGCTCGCCGGCGAGCTTGTCGAACTTCGGATTCGCTTCGACTGCCATGTCTGGATCTCCTTCTTATTGAGCTCGTGCGGTGAGCACGTGGATGAGGTTCTGGAACGGTGCCTGGAGGAGCCCCGTGAGCTGACCGAGCGGCGCCTGAAGGCTGCCGACGATCTGCCCCTGCAGGTATGCGCGGCCCGGAAGGCGCGCGAGCGACTGCACGTCCTCGCCCGACATCGCCTGGCCCGAGACGTAGCCGCCGAGGATCTTCAGCGCCTTCAGCGTCCGCGTCTCGTCGACGAATGCCTTCGCGAGGTCGACCTCATCGCCGTTCGAGAGGCCGATCGCGGTCGGACCCGCAAGGAGCTTCGCGAGCGCCTCGCGATGCGTGTTGTCGGCCGCTCGCGTGAGCAGCGTGTTCTTCACGACGTGGTACTCCACGCCCTTCGGACGAAGCCGCTTCCGCAGGTCCTGCAGCTCGCCGACCTTGAGCCCGCGGTACTCGGTCACGATGATCGCGGTGGACGACGAGAGCTGCTGCGCCAGCGCGTCGACGGCCCGGCTCTTCGCCGGGATGCCGCCGCCCTTCCGCTTGACCTTGGGCCCGGTCTTGATCTTCGCCAAGTCGTATCCCCCCTTTCAAAACACGAAGCCCTCGTTCCGGAGGGCGGAGAACGAGGGCGTACGCGGCTACCGCCGCGTTCACTCTTGCCTCCGCAGGACTTATCCCCTCACGGGGAGCCGGCTTCTATGGCTATTGAGTTGTCTTCGACAACTCTAACTCAGTCTTGCTCTTCGCAGGGGCTCCGCCCCTGCCACCCTGGGCTACGCCGTGGCCCGTCCGGACAGCGCCATGGTCGCCGTGCGATCGAGCTTCACGCTCGGGCCCTGCGTGCTCGTGAGGAACACCGTGCGGACGTAGTCGCCCTTCACGCCGGTCGGACGGGCGCGGTTCACCGCGTCGATGACCGTCGCGAGGTTCTGGATGAGCGCCTGCTCCGTGAACGAGGACTTCCCCACCACCGTGTGGATGACGCCCGTCTTGTCGACGCGGAACTCGACGCGGCCACCCTTGGAGTCGCGTACGGCCTTCGCGACGTCCATCGTCACCGTGCCCGACTTGGGGTTCGGCATGAGGCCGCGCGGTCCGAGGACGCGGCCGAGACGGCCGACCTGACCCATCATGTCCGGCGTCGCGATCGCGACATCGAAGTCGAGCCACCCGCCCTCGATGCGCTTCGCGAGATCCTCCGCGCCGACGGCGTCGGCCCCCGCTGCCTGCGCGTCGCGGGCGCGATCGCCCTGCGCGAAGACGATGACGCGGACGGTCTTGCCGGTGCCGTTCGGAAGGACCGCGGAGCCGCGGACCATCTGATCCGCCTGCTTCGGGTCCACGCCCATCCGGAGATGCAGCTCGACGGTCGTGTCGAACTTCGCCTGGCTGGTCTCCTTGACGAGCTTCACGCCCTCTTCGGGGGTGTACTCGCGGGCGCGCTCGACCTTCTTCGCGAGCTCGTCGTAGCGCTTGCCGTGCTTGGTCTCGGCCATGTCGCTTCTCCCTTCGGCTTTCGCCTACCGACTCACGCGCGGTGTACGGCCGCCATCGCGGCGGCAGATAGATGCTAGCTCGAGATCTCCACGCCCATGCTGCGGGCCGTGCCTTCGACCATCTTCATCGCGGCCTCGACGCTCGTGGCGTTCAGGTCGTTCATCTTCGTCTCGGCGATCTTCTTCACCGCCGCCTTCGAGATCTTCCCGACCTTGTCCTTGTTCGGCTTGCCCGACCCCTTCTCGATGCCGGCCTCCTTGCGGATCAGGTCCGCGGCCGGCGGTGACTTCGTGACGAACGTGTAGGAGCGGTCCTCGAAGATCGTGACGACCGCGGGCACGACGGTGCCGGCGAGCGGCGCCGTGCGCTCGTTGTACTCCTTGATGAACTGACCCATGTTGATGCCGTGCGGGCCGAGCGCCGTACCGACCGGCGGCGCCGCCGTGGCTTTGCCCGCTTGGATCTGGACCTTGACGACCGCCTTGACCTTCTTCGCCATCTACTTCACCAACTTCTCGATCTGCAGGAAGTCCAGCTCCACCGGCGTTTCGCGACCGAAGATGGACACCAGCACCTTCACCTTGTTGCGCTCGGGGTTCACCTCGTCGACCACGCCGTGCAGGTCGGTGAACGGACCGTCCGTGACGCGGACGGCCTCGCCCTTCGTGAACGCGACCTTGTACTTCGGCTGGTCGAGCTTGATCTGGCGGAGGATCGCGCGGACCTCGCCCTCGGAGAGCTCGGTCGGCTTCGTGCCGCTGCCGACAAAGCTCGTCACGCCGGGCGTGTTGCGCACGACGTACCACGAGGCGTCGTCCATCATCATCTCCACCAGCACGTAGCCGGGGTAGATCTTCCGCTCGACCGGGTGACGCTTGCCGTTCTTGATCTCGATCTCTTCCTGCGTCGGGACGAGCACCTGGAAGATCTTGTCGCCCATGTCCATCGACTGGATGCGGTGCTCGAGGTTCGCCTTCACCTTGTTCTCGTATCCCGAGTACGTGTGGATGACGAACCACCGGCGGCCATCTTCCTTCGGCTCGGTCGGCGCGGGCGCGGCCTCCGGCTCCGGCTCGGGCTGCGCGACCGCGGCCTCGGGCTCGGCCTCCGCGACGGCCCCGGCGCGACGCAGGAGGTTCTTGGCCTCGTCGACCGAGACCTCCTCCTCCGGCTCTGCGGTGCCGAGGAAGGCGCGCGCCGCCTGCGCTGCAGCCTCATCGGAGAGCTTCGCGGCGTCCACCTCGTCGCGCGGCGCAACGTCGCCCGCGGCGCGGTCCTGCGTCGTCTCTTCGGTGCCCTCGTCCGGGCGCTCGTCGTTTGTCGTGCGGTCGTTCTCGTCCACTGCGCCTCCTACGGGGTCGCGCTCGGCGAAGCGGTCGGCGCTCCGACGATGGTCTGGGTCACGGTGATCGTGAAGATGTTGTCGAACAGGAAGATGTACGCGGCAATGAGCACGGAGATGAGGATGACCACCACCGTGAGACGAACGATCGTCTGGCGGTCGGGCCACGTCACCTTGCGCAGCTCGTTCCAGGACTCCTGAGCGAACTCGGCGATCCCGCCTCGCCCCGACAGCACCGGTACGTTCGCCATCAGCGCATTCCCCCTTCGGCACGGCAGGAGAGACTCGAACTCTCAACCCCTGGTTTTGGAGACCAGTGCTCTGCCAATTGAGCTACTGCCGTATGCATGACTAACGCGTTTCCCGATGTGGCGTGTGCTTGCGGCAGCGCGGGCAGAATTTCGCCATCTCGAGACGATCCGGATCGTTCTTCCGGTTCTTCGTCGTCGAGTACGTCCGCGACCGGCATGTCGTGCACGCGAGCGTGATGATCGGTCGGTTGTCCTTCGGCATCTCGTGCTACTCCAGGATCTTCGTCACGACACCGGCGCCCACGGTGCGGCCGCCTTCGCGGATGGCGAAGCGCAGCCCCTCCTCCAGGGCGATCGGGGTGATGAGGGTGATGGTGAGGTTCACGTTGTCACCGGGCATGACCATCTCGGTG
>DATDNP010000133.1:0-15642 GCA_036518215.1 Candidatus Limnocylindria bacterium | reverse complement strand
CCGGCCGCGACGCCCGCGTCGATCGCGTTGCCGCCGCGCTGGAACACGAGCGCGCCCGCCTGCGACGCGAGGTAGTGGCTCGAGCTCACCATCCAGCGCTTCGCCAGGACGGCGGGGCGGCCCTGGGTGATGCCGATCGGCGGCGCGGTGTTCTCGATCGGTGTCTCGCGCATCGCGAGACACGATACTTCCGTCGTGCTCCGGATCGTCGCGTGGCGTGTCCCGCCCTACGACAACGGCTGTTACCTGCTCGTGGACGACCGCCGCGAGGCCGTCGTCGTGGATCCCTCGATGGGCGACGGAGTGGTCCTCGACGCGCTCCGCGAGCAAGGGATCAAGCTGATCGAGATCGTGAACACGCATGGGCATCCTGACCACATCTACGGGAACGCCCGCGTGAAGGAGGCGACGAGGGCGCGTCTCGCGATCCACCGTCTCGACGAATACCGCCTCGGCACGGCACGTCCGGAGACCACGTTCGACGTCCCGCCGTGCGACGCCGACGACCTCATCGACGAAGGCCCGCTCCGATTCCTCGGCGACGTCCGCATGGAGGCGCTGCACACGCCGGGGCACACCGAGGGATCGACCTGCTTCTACCTCCCGAGCGAGCGCGCGCTCTTCTCGGGCGACGTGCTCTTCCAGGGGAACGTCGGACGCGTCGATCTGCCCGGTGGCGACCCGCGCGCGATGGAAGCGAGCCTCGCCCGCGTCGCGTCGCTGCCGACGGAGACACGCGTCTATCCGGGCCATGGCCCGCAGACGACGATCGGCGCGGAGCTGCGCTGGCTCCGAGGATTCCGCTTCGCGTGACGTTCCGCGTCCGTCCGTTCGCCGGCGACCGCGATTACCCGGCGTTCGCGCGCATCCACGGGGTCGCTGAAGGCCGGCGGGTCACGCCCGAGGACGCGCGTGCCGACGACGCCCTCTGGGACTGGAGCTACGAGAAGGTGCGCGTCGTCGCCGTCGACGAGGAGGACGTCGCGCTCGGCTACGGCGAGATCTACCACGAGCCCGCGCGCTTCGAGCCGCGTCGCTACTTCGTGCGCCTCGCGGTCGAGCCGCGGCTGCGGCGGCGTGGCATCGGCGCCGCGATCTGGGACCACCTCGCGGCCGAGCTCGACGAGCGCCGTGCGCGGATCGCGTGCCTGTGGATCCGCGACCACACCGCGTGCGTCGACTTCATGGCCGCGCGCGGGTTCCGCGAGGTGGTGCGCGCGTACGGCCAGGTGCTCGCCGTCGCGACCGCGCCGCTCCCCACGCCGGCGTCCCGCGAGCGTCTCGCGTCGCGCGGCATCCGCATCGCGACGCTCGCCGACCTCCTGAAGAGCGACCCGGAGGCGGCGACGAAGGCGCACGCGCTCAACGTCGCGAGCCGTGAGGCGCAGGTGACGCTCGGCCCGGTGACCGCGGTGCCATTCGCGCACTGGAAGCGCATCTACCTGGATGACGCGCTCGCGCTGCCCGAGGCGTTCTTCATCGCGATCGCCGATGGCGCGTACGTCGCGCAGACGACCGCGGTCCGCGCGAGGAACGCGGACGACGTGCTCGACATCGGGATCACCGGGGTCGTGCCCGCGTTCCGGCGGCTCGGGGTCGCGCGCGCGCTGAAGCTCGAGCTCCACGCCTACGCGCGAGCGCACGGCTATCACGAGATCCACACCAGCACCGCGCGCGGCTCGGCGATGGAGCGACTGAACACGGAGCTCGGCTACGCGATCGTCGAGTCGCAGGGCGGCTACGAGCTCGCTATTCCATCGTCCCCATGATGTTCATGCCGTTGTCGGCGAAGATCGTCGCGCCGGTGATCGAGCGCGACCACTCGGAGGCGAGGAAGACCGCGACGTTGCCGATCTCGTCCTGCGTGACGTTGCGTCGCAACGGCGACTTCGCCTCCCAGAGCTCGCGCGCGGCGCTGATGCCCTTCACCGCGCTCGCGGCGAGCGTCTTGAGCGGGCCGGCGGAGATCGTGTTCACGCGGATGTTCTTCTCACCGAGGTCGTTCGCGAGGTAGCGGGTCTCTGACTCGAGCACGGCCTTCGCCATCGCCATGACGTTGTACGACGGGACGACACGTTCGGCCGCGTTGAAGGTGAGGCTGATGACCGAACCGCCTCCGCTGCGCTCGAAGAGCGGCACCGCGCTGCGTGTGAGCGCGACGAGCGAGTAGGCCGAGATGTCGATCGCGGCGAGGAGCCCGTTGCGGCTGATGTCGGTGAAGTGCCCCTTCAGCTCCTCGAGCGGCGCGAACGCGATGCAATGGACGAGGATGTCGAGCTTTCCCCACTTGCCGTCGATCTCCCGGAACAGCGCGTCGATCTGCTCCTGCTTCGTGACGTCGCATTCGATGATCGGCATGTGCTCGTGGCCGGGGAGCGTGTCGACGAGCTCGTCGACGTTCTTCCGGAGACGCTCCATCGCGTAGCTGAACGCGAGATCGGCGCCCTCGCGGTGCAGCGCGGTCGCGATGCCCCACGCGATGCTCCGCTTGTTCGCGACGCCGAGCACGAGCGCCTTCTTGCCTTCGAGCAGACCCATCCTCACACCTCCGGGACCACGGCCATCATCGCGCCTCGACGATGCCGCGTCCACGCTGTGCGATGCACGCGTCGTGCAGCGAAATCAGCCGAGGTCGGGTCCGCGCAGCTCGAGAAGCAGGTGCTCCGGATCGATCGTGTCGTCCTCGCGATAGTCGCGCAGATAGCGGAACCCGATCTTCTCGTACGCGCGGATCGCCGCGACGTTCGCGCGCGCCGGTCCGATGACGCAGTACGCGAGACCGCGCCGGGCGAGGTCCTGGAGCAGGAACGCGCGCAGGAGCGCGGGCCCGTGGCCCTGGCCGATGAGGCCCGGTTCACCGATGAACAGGTCGACCTCGAGCGCGCGCTCGGACAGCTCACCGATCTCGGCGATGTGGTCGGCGTAGTCCTGCGCGACGTACGACTGGATCATCCCGATCGCGCGTCCATCGATCTCCATGACGAACATGTCCGTCGGATCCTCGCCGCGGATCGCGGACCGCCAGTCGCGGAGCGTCCCCTCCGGAAAGTCGGTCTCCTTCGGATCGTCGTGCCACCAGCGACGGACGTGCGGCTCGAGCAGCCAGCGCCGTGCGAGGGGGAAGTCGTCCTCGTGCATCCGCCGGAACGAGTAGCTAGGCGCGCGCGTACTCCTGGAGACCGAGTCGCGAGATGGTCTCGGGGAGCGGGATGCCGTCGTCGGTCCATCCGCGCGCGCGGTAGTAGGCGCGCACCTGCTCGATGACGTCGTCGGGATCGAGGCGCATCTTCGACAGGACGCCCGAGACGTGGGGTCGCATCGCCTGCTCCGGCAGACGATCGTCCGCGGCGTCAAAGCCCTCGCGCAGGTTGAAGAGCCGCGCGAGCGTGAGGCCGCGCTCGGCCGTCGCCATGAGCTCGTCGGGCGACAGCGCCCATCCGGTGACGGCGTTCACGATCTCGAGCATGCGGGCGTCGTCGTAGCGCAGGAAGAAGCACATGCCCACGACGTTGCGCATCGCGCGCGAGGGGAGGTTCGCGTTCATGTGATCCGCGCCGCCGGGGCTCGTCGCGTACGAGACGCGTACCTGGCGTCCGTACTCGGTGCGCTGACGCGGGTCGTGCATCGCGAGCTCCTGGCCCTTCACGGTCACGAGGTACTCGGCGCCGCCGAGCTGTTCGGCGGCGCGCTCGGACCCTTCGGCGAGGATGCCGCCGAGGCCGCGCCGGTGCGCGATCGCCTCGACGCCCGCGAGCATCGCCCGCGCGCTGCCGAGCTCGGCCGGCACGCCGTCGAACTCGGCGTCGGGCAGCACGCCCATCTTCCGCAGGTACATCGCCCACGCGATCGTCGCGCCGGTCGAGATCGTGTCGAGGCCGAGCGCGTTGCAGCGCTCGTTCGCCTTCGAGATCGCCGCGAGGTCGCCGACGCCGCAGTCGGGACCGAGCGCGACCGTCGATTCGAACTCCGGTCCGCCGTACTTCGGATCGATCCGGTACGGCTCCTCGAGCTTCACGACCTTCTTGCACCGGACCGAGCAGGCCCAGCACGCCTCCATCTTGATGCGGTAACCCTTGTCGGCGAGCGCCTCGGCCGACACCTCCGCCGACTCCGCGAACGGGCCGCCCTCGAAGTTGCGCACCGCGAACCCGCCGACGCGGTTGTACCCGTCGAGGCCCATGCCGGTGCCGTAGTTGTGGAACGCCCAGTGGTTCTCCTGGAGCGTGTCCGCCACCCAGCGCCCGACCTCCTTCACCTTCGCGCTATCTGCGAGCGGCAGGTTCTTCGTGCCCTTCACGACGATGGCCTTGAGCTTCTTGCTCCCCATGACGGCGCCGAGGCCGGTGCGCCCCGCGATGTCCTTGAAGTCGTTCACGATCCCCGAGATCCGAACGAGGTTCTCTCCGGCGGGCCCGATCTCGCACACGCGCGCGAGGCGCTCGCCCACCTCGGCCTTGAGGAGTTCCTCGGTCTCGAGGATCTCTTTCCCCCACACGTGCGCCGCGTCGCGGATCTCGACGCGATCGTCCTTGATGAAGAGGTAGACCGGCGCCGACGCGGCGCCGGTGACAACGATGCCGTCCCATCCCGCTCGCTTCAGCTCGGCGCCCCAGAACCCACCGACCTCGGCCTCGCCGAATCCGCCCGAGAGCGGCGACTTCGCGCCGACCGAGTGCCGCGACGCCCCGGAGAGCGGCGTCCCGGTGAGCACGCCCATCGCGAAGACGAGCACGTTGTCCGGCGAGAGCGGGTCGACGCCCGGCCGCAGCTCGGTGAGCAGGTAGTGCGCGATGAGCGCGCGGCCGCCGGGCCGCTCGCGATACGTCGCCTCGTCGATCTCGTCCACGGACCACGTGCGCTTCGCGAGGTCGACGCGCAGGACGCGCCCCCACGAGCCGAAGCGTTCGCTCATGACGGGAGAGTGTGGCACGCGAGCGACGTATCCTGCGCGCGTGGCCGAGTACGACCTCGTGTGCGACGTGTGCGGGAAGACCGCCGACGCCGCGACGGCCGTCGTGTCATGGACCGACGAGGGCGGCAGCGAGCGCGGCTTCATGCTCACGCACGCGCACGAGATCCCTTCGTCGAACACGCAGCGCGCGGAGGTGCGCCGTCTGGTCTGGCCGAACGAGTACCTGCGCTTCGCGACCGAACGTTTCGGCCGCACCATCGCGGACCCTGAGCCGCTCCGCGCGATCATCTGGGCCATCGCGCCGTTCGTGATGCGCCACGACAACGCGACGGAGATGGACTCGATGCGCGCCGCCTCGTTCGGTCAGCGCCTCGGCGTGAAGCCCGGCACGACCGACGGCGGCGTGGTCACCGCGGGCGGAACGCCGGCGAAGACGAAAGAGGTCGAGGGCGGCAAGTAGCGCTCGGCGCGGTCGGGGGCTAGTTCCAGCGACCTCTGCGGCGCTCGTCGTCGTCGATGGGACGTCCGCGCCAGTACTTCACGTTGCCGCCGCCGCCGAAGCCGCCGGGACGCCCGAGATCCTCGGTGAGGACGTACACGCCGACGGCGAGCGCCGCCGGGACGACGAAATCCGCGAAGCTGACGCCGAGCCCGAACGTGAGCACGGTGCCCACCGCCCACGCCGCGCACATGAGGAGCAACCGGACGACCTGCGCCTGCTCGCGCGTCACGAGCGTCTGCCGTTCAGGAACGATGCCTCGCGTGCCCACGCGCCGCGTTCGGCGAGCTCGTCCTTGTCCACCCAGCCCGAACGGACGGCGAGCTTCAGCTCCTCGCGGAGCGTCGTCTGGAGCATCTCGGGACCATCGGTGTTGAAGCTGAAGCGCACCTTGTGCTTCTTGAACGCGGCGATGAACTGCGCGAGCTGCTCCGGCCCCTTCACGACCTGCGTATGCAGGTTCGAGCTCGGGCAGATCTCGAGCAGGATCCCTCGCTCCGCGAGCTTCTTGCACACCGCAGCGCTCTCCGCGGCATGGATACCGTGCCCGATGCGATCAGGTTCCAGATACTCGATGACCTCGTCGACCGACTCCCAGCCTTCGTCCTCGCCCGCGTGGATCGTGACGCCGAGTCCGGCCTTCCGCGCCTTCTTGAAGAGCGGCGCGTAATCCTTGTAGTGGAAGGCGGGATTCGCGGGCCCGGCGATGTCGACCCCGACGACGCCGCGGTGCCGGTAGTGGATCGCCTTCTCGACGATGATCTCGTTGAGCGCGTAGCTGAACGTCCGGTCGCAGCTGAAGATGAGCCCGGCCTTCACCGGATACTCCAGCGCGACGCGGTCGAGGCCGCGGATCGACGCCATGATGATGTGGTCGAGGTCCTGCTCGCCGCCGCGGTTCCGCTTCATCGGGTTGTACCGGAGCTCGATCGTGGTGATGTTCGCCTTGCGGTACGCGCCGCCCAACACGTGGTACACGGACTCCTCCACGGCGAGCGGGCTCGACTGGATCATCTCCGTCCAGTGGTACAGCGCGAGGAAGTCCTCGAACGATTTCCGCTCACGCTTCCCCACCGTGATGAGATCGACGAACGCCCAGTAGTCCTTCGTCGGAAGCCGGATGCCCTGCTGGTGCGCGATCTCCCAGAGCGCGGACGGATCGACCGAGCCACCCAGGTGGACGTGGAGCTCGGTGAGCTCATCGCCGAGCGGGTGCGGCATCTAGCGGTGTCCTGGCGTCAGGAGCTAGGTTCCCTGCTCGCGCGTCGGTGGACGACGGACCCTCCGGCGGCGCCGCGGTGAGGCGGGACGGCCCTCGGGATGTTCGCGCCAGACGGCGTGACCGTCGTCATCGGGCGACGCGACGCCCAGGACGAGGTCCCAGATCTCCGCGCGGCGCAGCTCGTCCTCCGCGGTCGTGCGCGTCACGTCGCGCTCGAGCATGACGTCGCAGTCGTACGGCGACCCGATCTGACGCCAGCCGTTCTCGGAGAGGAGGTCGAGGACGCGCGCGATCTTCGTGAGGCGCTGCGGCTGCTCGGCGACGTACTCGCGCAGCCAGGCGGAGTACGTGCGCTTGCCGCGGTCTTCGCGATCGAGCTCGTCGCGCAGCGTGCCGAAGACGTGGATGAGGATGTACGACGGGCCCGCCATGAATGAATCTTACTTGTGTCGCGCTATCGGGCTAGCCGCGTTCCTCGACGAAGCGGTATCCGCCATCCGAGTCCTTCGCGATGACGACGAGCGCGCCGCTCTTGAAGCCGGTCTGACCCTTCAGTGCCGGGCAGATCAAGTGGTAGTGCTCGTGCTCGGGCGGCACGCACTCGCACCGCTCGGCCTTTATCTCGGC
Source organism: Candidatus Limnocylindria bacterium (assembly GCA_036518215.1). GTDB lineage: Bacteria > Chloroflexota > Limnocylindria > P2-11E > P2-11E > CF-39. Next base: position 8,382 of record DATDNP010000133.1, on the reverse strand, counting down.
GTCGAAACGCCGAGCGCCGATGCGAAGGGCGACACGCTCGCCGGGGCTTGGGAAGAGCTTCCACGCGTCCTTGGTGATGAGGATCCTGGCCTTGCGGACGTCTTCTGAGGAGAGGCGATGGCGGTAGGTGGAACGAGAAACACTCATCGGTGCCTATATTTTCGCACGAATCCGACGACTGTGGGGGTGTAGCGCTCGCCTGCCTGGTAGGGCCGCTTTTCGCTATCCGAACGCCTGCGGATCGTCCAAAAACCGCATGAGATGGACCACCGGGACGTCCGAGCCGGCGGCGCGCAGCCCCGCCTGCAGCTGCAGCATGCAGCCCGGGTTCGCGCTCACGACGACGTCGGGAGACGCGGCGAGGACGCTTCTGACCTTCTGACGCTGCAGCTCGGCCGATATCGCGGGATGCGTGATGTTGTAGATGCCGGCGCTCCCGCAGCAGCGCTCCGCATCCGCGATCTCGACGAGCGTCACACCGCTCACCGCGCGGAGCAACGCGCGCGGTTGCGTGCGGATCTTCTGGCCGTGCGCGAGATGACACGCGTCCTGGTACACGACGCGGAGCGGACGCTTCGTCGCGAGCCCGGAGACCGTCGCCGCCTCGCTCGCGTCGCGGACGCGCCGCGCGAACGCGCTCGCGCGATCGCCCCACGCGGCGTCGTCCGCGAGCAGGTCGCCGTACGCCTTGAGGTGCGCGCCGCACCCCGCGGCGTTCACGACGATCGGCGCCGCAGTTCCCGAGAAGGCGTCGATGTTCAGGCGCGCCAGCTCGCGCGCGGTCTCGCCATCGCCCGCGTGCGCGTGCAGCGCCCCGCAGCACGTCTGCTCCGCAGGCGCCGACACGATGCGGCCACCCCGCTCGAGCACGCGCACGGTCGCGCGCTCCGTGTCGCCGAACGACTCGCGCATGATGCAGCCGGCGAAGAGACACGCATCCGCGCCGGCGCGCTCGACGGGCCGGTACGGCGGTCCCTCACGACGCGGCGCGAGCGAGGATGCCCAGGCGAGCGCGCGCGGGCCGATGCGCCGCACGAGCGATGACAGCGGACTGCGTGCGTACGCGTCGGCGAGGCGCGTCGCGAGACCGAGCCGCGGCGCGCTCGCGACGGTCGCGAGACCGAACCTGCGTAGCGCGGCCGTGATCCGGCCCTCGCGACGCCGCTCGTGCAGCACCTCGCGCGCTCCCTCCATGATCCGGCCGAACGGCACGCCCGACGGGCACGCCGTCTCGCATGCGCGACACACAAGACACGCCTCGATGTGCTCCGTGACCTGATCGCTCGGCGCGGCATCGGCGGCGACGAGCGTGCGGATGAGCTGGATACGTCCGCGCGGCGAGTCGGCCTCGTCACCGAGGATGCGATACGTCGGGCAGTCGTTGAGGCAGAGCCCGCACGAGATGCACGTGGCGAGATCTTCGGATCGCACGTGCGCGGATGCCGTGTGGGTCGACGTGATGGTGATGTCCGTAGGATACGGTCGGATGAGCGCAACGATGACGCGGATCGGCGAGCGGCTGCGCGCGATCCTGCCTCCCGACGCCGTCATCGACGACCCCGCGACGCTCCTCCCGTACGCCTTCGATGCGTCGTTCTGGTCGCTGCGGCAGCGGAAGGTCCCCGACGTCGTCGTCGTGCCGCGGACGACCGAGCACGTCGCGTCGGTCGTGCGTCTCGCGGACGAGACCAACACGCCGGTCGTCGCGCGCGGCGCGGGCACCGGGCAGACCGGCGGCGCCGTCGCGTCGCGCGGCGGCATCGTGATCTCGTTCTCGCGGATGCGGGAGATCCTCGAGATCGACCGCGCGAACCTGCAGGCGGTCGTGCGGCCGGGCATCGTCTTCAACGACCTCCAGGACGCGCTGCGCTCCCAGGGTCTCTTCTTCCCGCCCGATCCGGGGAGCGGCCGCGCCTGCACGATCGGCGGCATGGCCGCGAACAACGCCAGCGGCCCGCACGCCGTGCGCTGGGGGACGACGTCCGCGTACGTCCTCGGCGCCGAGGTCGTGCTCGCCGACGGCTCGGTCATCTGGACCGGCGGCGCGCGCTCGAAAGCGCTCAAGAGCTCGAGCGGCATCGACCTCACGAAGCTGTTCGTCGGGTCCGAGGGGACGCTCGGCATCATGACGACGCTCCGTCTGCGCGTGCAGCCGCGACCGCCCGCACGTGCGGTCGTGCTCGCGGGGTACTCCGTCCTCGAGGAGACCGTCCGCTCGCTCGACGATCTCTTCGCCGCTGGGGTCCTGCCGTCCACCGCGGAGCTCCTCGACACGTCCGCGGTGGAGGCGCTGCAGAAGTGGAAGCCGGACCTCGGCCTCCCCGACGGAGAGGCTGTGCTCTTCGTCGAGGTCGAAGGCACGCCCGAGGGACTCGGCGCGACCATCCGCTTCGTCGACGACATCGTGAAGCGGCGCGCGACCGTCACGCGCGTCGCGGATGACGAGGCCTCGGTGACGAAGCTCTGGGCGGCGCGCAGCGGGATGGCCGCGGCGTCCGCGCTCGCCAACCCAGGGAAGCACCGGATCTTCGCGGGCGAGGACATCGCCGTGCCGCTCACCGAGATCCCGCGCACGATGCGGCGCGCGCGAGAGCTGGCCGCCGAGCTGCGCATCGGCGTCGTCTTCTACGGCCACTTCGGCGACGGGAACGTCCACTCGGCGATCCTCATCGATCCCGAGGACGCGGACGAGGTCGGTCGCGCGGACGAGCTCGCGGATCGCATCCACAGGCTGGCGATCGAGGTCGGCGGCACCGTGACCGGCGAGCACGGCACGGGCGCGGTGCGCTCGCGCTACATGCGCGCTGAGCACGGCGACGCGCTCGACGTGATGAAGCGCATCAAGGCGACGATGGACCCGAAGAACATCCTGAATCCAGGGAAGCTCTACGGGGAGCAGTGAGCCGCCGGCGATCGTGCGGCGCTACGCGACGGAGCTGCGCGACGTCCTCGGCGACTTCCTCATCGCCATCTATCTCGGCGGCTCGTTCGCGACGGGTGACTTCGCACCCGGGACCAGCGACTACGACCTCCTCGTGATCGTCGCCGGCGGGCTCACCGCGCAACGGGTCTCTCGGCTGCGCGCGCTGCACGCCGAGCTCGCGGGGCAGGATGCGGAGTCCCTGCTCCTCGAGGGTGACTACGTCCCACGAGACGACCTGGTGCCCGAGGGCACGACACGACCGGCGTGGTGGTTCCGAGCCGGGTCGCTGCAGCCGCCGGCGTTCATGCTCTCGGCGGACAACATCGCGAACATGCGTGACGAGGGCATCGCGATCATCGGGCCGAGCGCGCCGCTCATCCTCCCGCGCGTCACCGCCGAGCACGTCCGTGCCGCGATCCGCGACATGCTCGCCGAGAAGCCCGAGGTCTCGAACGAGCGCGACGCGGCGAAGGAGCTGCTCGACATCGCGCGTTCGCTCGCCGGTCTCGAAACGGCGCGCCCGACGTCGCACGCGGCGGGGCTTCGCTGGGCGCTCGAGCATGTCGATCGAAGGTGGCACGCGGTCCTTCGTCGCGCGAGCGAGGTGCGAGGCGGCGCGGCATGCGACGGCGACGATGACACGCTCCGGCGAGCGCTCGCGGCGTGGCGCGAGGAGCTCGGGCTCCGCGACTAGTGGATGTACCCGTAGTCGGCGAACAGCAGACGTAGGAACAGCGCGCCACACAGGAACGCGAACGCGACGCGGTGCGAGAGGATCGCGCGCGGCTTCTCCTTCGCGACGAGCGCGACCTGGCCCCAGAAGAAGAGCACGCACGAGATCTCGGCCCACATGAACGCGGCGTGGTAGTACCCGACGACGGTCCAGTGGAAGGGCGCCGGCATCGCCCAGTTCCGCAGGTCGTTCACCGCCTGGTAGAGGTGCGCGAAGAGCGTGATGAGGCCCGCGCCCGCGACCGCAGCGGCGATCTCGCGCGCGTGCGGCCGCCGCCGCCATACCGCGAGCTGGCTCGTCATGAACACGTTGACGAGCGGGATGAGGACGCCGTCACCGACGACGGCCGACGTGTACGAGAGGGTCGAACGGTACTCCTGGACGATCGGGTCGCCACGCCAGTTGAGATACACGTTCCCGAGCGCTTGGACCATGAAACCGAAGAAGGTCGTCGCGAGGAACACCAGCGCGAGCACGAGCCAGGGGCGCTGCTCGACGGCCGCGACGCTACGAAGCACGCTCCCCTCCTCAGCCCTCTGGATGGCCGGACGCTAGCAGATTTCAGTGCTTTGGCGAACCGACGAGCCCCGCGTCGTACGAGCGGTGGTCCAGACGAGGGAGTCTGCGCGCGGCGCCGAGCGGGATGAGCCGCGTGTGCCGAGCCTGCACGAGGTATTCCGTGACCGGCCAGAGGTCGGTCTCGGCGACCATCCATCCGATGCGGTCGAAGCGCGCGAGCGAGATCGGCCGCGAGTACGCGCGCAGCGTCCGCTCGCCGTCCCAGTTGTAGTAGTCCTCGAAGTAGCTCAGGACGAGCTCGCGCACCGTCCGGTACACGGGCGCGCGGAACCGCAGGCCGGCGAACTTCGACGTCGCGACCGCACCCCACGCCCCGCCCTCGCGGTAGACGGCGAGGATGTGGTCGTCGTCGCGCACCGCTTCGAGATCGACGATGAGCGGCGGGCGTCCGTTCACGCGGAACGCCGCGGCCGCGAAGAACGCGCCCTCCGCGCAGTGCGCGGTGCGGTCGCGCATCACGCGCCGCGGCGAGCGCAGCGTGTCGCCGTCGGGCTCGAGGTTGTAGGGAAGCTTGTCGAGGAACGCCTGCACCTTCTCCGGCGTGCGGAGCGAGCGCAGAAGAGCGAGCTCACCCTTCGTGAGGCCGTACATGCGCCAAGTGTCGACGATGTCTAGCATCGGCGCTCGTGCGGACGCTCCACGACGTCGTGATCAGGGGCGGCATGGTGTACGACGGGAGCGGAGGCCCGCCGCGCCGCGCCGATGTCGCCGTGAGCGGCGACACGATCACCGTCGTCGGGTCGGTGAGCGGTCACGGGACGCGCGAGCTCGACGCGACCGGGCTCGCCGTCGCGCCTGGCTTCATCAACATGCTCTCGTGGGCGACCGACACGCTCTTCGCAGACGGGCGATCGCAGTCCGACATCCGCCAGGGCGTGACGCTCGAAGTCTTCGGTGAGGGGTGGTCGCTCGGTCCGCTCAACGAGCGGATGAAGCGCGAGCGCCTCGAGCAGCAGGGCGACATCACGTACGACATCACGTGGACGACGCTCGACGAGGCCCTCCGCGATCTCGAGGCGCGCGGCATCTCGACGAACATCGCGTCGTTCGTCGGCGCGACGACCGTTCGGATGCACGAGATCGGGAACGACGACCGGCCGCCGACGCCGGAGGAGCTCGTGCGGATGCGCGGGCTCGTGGACCGCGCGATGCGCGACGGCGCGCTCGGCGTCGGCTCGTCCCTCATCTACGCACCGGCCGCGTACGCGTCGACGGAGGAGCTCGTCTCGCTCTGCGAGGCCGCGGCGCCGTACGACGGGATGTACATCTCACACATGCGCAGCGAAGGCGACGCCCTGCTCGAGGCGATCGACGAGCTCCTCGACATCGCGCGGCGCGCGCGTGTCGGGGCCGAGATCTACCACCTGAAGCAGGCGGGGAGGCGCAACTGGCCGAAGCTCGACGGCGCCATCGAGCGCGTCGAACGCGCGCGGCGCGACGGGCTCCGCATCACCGCGGACATGTACCCGTACGAAGCGGGCGCGACCGGCCTGAACGCGTGCTTTCCGCCGTGGGCGCACGACGGCGGTCCCGAGGCAATGCGCGCGCGCCTCGGCGACCCAGCGCAGCGGGCGCGGATCCGCGACGAGATGACGCGGCCGGGTGACGGATGGGAGAACCTGTACGACGCGGCCGGCGGTCCCGAGGGGATCCTGCTCGTGTCCTTCAAGAGCGAGGCGCTGAAGCCGCTCACCGGCCTCACGCTCGCCGAGATCGCGCGGCGGCGTGCCGCGGATCCGCGCGACGTCGCGATGGATCTCGTTCGCGACGACCGCAGTCGCGTCGGGATGATCGTGTTCATGGGCTCGAAGGAGAACCTCCGGCGCGAGGCCGCCCTTCCGTGGATGGCCTTTGGGTCCGACGCCGGCTCGATCGCGCCGGAGGGCGTGTTCCTCCGATCGCAGCCGCACCCGCGTGCGTACGGGACGTTCGCACGCGTGCTCGGGCACTTCGTGCGCGACGAGCATGCCGCGACGCTCGAGGACGTGATCCGGCGGATGACCTCGTTCCCCGCCGCCAACCTGCACCTCGACCGCCGCGGGACGCTCGCGCCGGAGCGCTTCGCCGACATCGTCGTCTTCGACCCCTCGACCATCGCCGACCATGCGACGTACGAGAAGCCGCACGCGTATGCGACGGGCGTGCGGCACGTGGTCGTGAACGGGACGCCGGTGCTCGTCGACGGCGAGCACAGCGGCGCGAAGGCCGGCCGCGTCGTGCGGGGCCGCGGCGTCCGGGCGGTCGCCTAGCCCCGGACGCGCTCCGGCGTCATCGGAAGATCGCGCACGCGCACGCCGTTCGCCGCGAACACGGCGTTCGCGATCGCGGCGGAGATGCACACGGCGCCTGGCTCACCTACTCCGGTCGACGGCTTCGTCGGATCGCCGATGACGTTCACCGAGATCCTCTCGGGCGCGTCGCGGAAGGTCGCGATCGGATACGTGTCCCAGCTCGTGTTGATGACACGACCGTCCCTGTGGCGGAGCGCCTCGTAGAGCGTCCACGATGCGGACTGCTGGATCCCGCCCTCGGTCTGGTTGCGCACGCCGTCAGGGTTCAGCGTGAGTCCCGGATCGATCGCGCACCACACCGCCACGAGTCGGACGTGTCCGGAAGGATCGACCTCGACCTCGGCGACCTCGGCGATGTACGTCCCGTGGTAGATGGTCCCGGCGATCCCGAGCCCGCGGCCGTCGCCTGGCTTCCGGCCCCAACCGCTGTCGTGTGCGACCTGCTCGTACGCGCGGCGGAGCCGCGGATCCTCGACGTGGCTGAGCCGGAACGCGAGCGGCTCGTGCTTCGCCGCGTGCGCGAGCTCGTCCATGAACGACTCGATGGCGAAGATGTTCTCGGCCGCCGCGAGCGAGCGGAACGACGCCGTCCGGAGCGGCGTCGGCTCGATGTGCAGCGTCACACGTGCCTTCGGGATGCGGTACTGCGGTACCGCGTTCCGGCCCGAGGTCGCGCCCTGGAGCGCGGGATCGCGCCCGGCCGCGGTGTGCGAGTTGGTGTGCTCGTCGTAGCGCCACGCGGCGATGCGGCCGTCGGCATCGAGCCCCGCCGAGACCTCGAGGTACGCCTCCGGTCGCGTCGGCGCGAACGCGAACTCCTCGGCACGAGACCACTGCAGGAGCACCGGCATGCCGGCGTGTTTCGAGACGATCGCGGCCTCGAGCGGCGCATCCGCGGACGAGTTCCGCCCGTAGGTGCCGCTCGGCATCTGCGGGATGACGCGGACCTTCTCCGGCGCGAGGCCGATCGCCTCGGCGATCTGGTCGCGCAGGCCGAACGGACGCTGCGTCCCCGCGTAGATCGTGGCACCGTCAGCGCGTACGTCCGCGACGGCACCGCTCGGTCCGATCGGCGCGTTCGAGATCGGCGGCAGCGAGAACGCCGCGGACAGCTTCGTCTTCGCCGCTGCGAGCGCGTCGTCCACGCCGCCGTCGTCGCGCATCGGCACGTCGACGGTGTCCCGCTGCGGCGCCGGTTCGACCTTCCAGTCGACCTCGATCGCGTCGGCGGCCGCGCGCGCCTGGTCCTCGCGCTTCGCGACGGCCGCGATGAGGTTTCCGGCGTGGACGACGGTGATGACGCCGGGCATCGCGCGCGCCGCGGAGTCGTCGACCCCGGCCGCCTTCGCGCCGCGGACCGGCGGACGCGCGATGACCGCATACGCCATGTTCGGCAGGCGCACGTCCGCGGTGTACGTCGCCTTCCCCGTGACGATGTCGCGCGCCTCGATGCGGCTCATCGGCTTCCCGATGTAGCGGCGCTCGCTCTCTGGCTTCAGCTTCACGTCGGCAGGGATCTCTCCCTCGACCTTGTGACCCTTGGCGATGAGCTCGCGCGCGTACGCAGCGGCGCGGCGCAGCGCCGGCGACTCCTGCGCGACGGAACGGCTGCCGAATGTCCCCATGTCCCACGGGACCTGGCCGGTGTCGCCGAGGACGACGCGCACGCGCTCGAGCGGCACGTCCATCTCGTCCGCGACGGCCTGCGCGAAGGCGGTGCGGATGCCCTGCCCGAACTCGACCTTCCCCGAGAGCGCGACGACGGTCCCGTCCGCCTCGACGCGGATGCGATCCTCGACGCGCTCCTTGCGCGCCTCCGCGCCGCCCCAGCCCGTCATGAGCGGCTCCCTCCCGCC
>DATDNP010000132.1:0-4980 GCA_036518215.1 Candidatus Limnocylindria bacterium | reverse complement strand
GCCATGCCGCCGCGTCGAGCGCGAAGTACGTGATGATCATGTCGGCGCCCGCGCGGCGGATCGAGGTGAGCGATTCGAGGGCGGCGCGGCGCAGGTCGATCCAGTCGCGCTGGGCCGCGGCGTGGAGCGACGCGTATTCGCCGCTCACCTGATACGCCGCGAGCGGGACGTCGAAGCGTTCGCGCGCTCGCGCGAGCACGTCGAGGTACGGACCCGCCGGCTTCACCATCAGCGCGTCCGCGCCCTCAGCGAGGTCGTCGGCCATCTCCGCACGCGCCTCGCGGCCGTTCGCGGGATCCATCTGATAGCCGCTGCGATCGCCGAAGCTCGGAGCGCACTCGGCCGCGTCGCGGAACGGCCCGTAGAAGGCGCTCGCGAATTTCGCGGCGTAGGAGAGGATCGCGGTCGTCGCGAGGCCGTCGCGATCGAGCGCCTGGCGGATCGCGGCGACCCGGCCATCCATCATGTCGCTCGGCGCGACGATGTCGGCACCCGCGCGCGCGTACGCGAGCGCGGCCTCAGCGAGGAGCGGCAGCGTCGCATCGTTGTCGACGACGCCGTCGGCATCGAGCAGGCCGCAGTGGCCGTACGAGGTGTACTCGCACATGCACACGTCCGCGATGAGCACGAGGCCGGGCGTGTGCGCGCGCACGGCGCGCAGCGCCGCCGGGACGGGACCCTCGGGGTCGCTCGCGCCCGAGCCGCGCTCGTCCTTCGCCGCCGGGAGCCCGAAGAACAGCAGCCCGCCGACGCCCGCGCTCGCTGCACGTTCGGCGATCTCGGTGACGCGCCCGACCGGCCAGCGCACGTGACCGGGCATCGAGGCGATCGGCTCGGGCTCGTCGATTCGCGCATCGACGAACACCGGGAGCACGAACGACGAGGGATCGAGACGCGTCTCGCGGACGAGTCGCCGGAGCGCGGGCGTCGCGCGTAGGCGACGATGGCGGGCGAACGCCGCGCTCGTTCGCTCAGCGGTGAGCGACATGCATGACCTCCTCCATCGGCGCGATACGCACCGTTTCGCCGACGCGCTCGCGCACCGCGCGCTGCGTCGTCGGGCCAGAGACGTAGTACGTGGCGCGCGCGAGCAGCGCGGGATCGATCGCGGCGCAGAGCGCCTCGACCGCGCTCGGGGACGCGCAGAAGATCGCGACGGGTCGGGCCGAGGCGAGCGCCACGCGCGCGCCTGCGACATCGCCGCTCGCGCGCGCCACGGTGCGGTACGCGACGACCTCGCGCACTGAGAAGCCGCGCTCGCGCAGGATCGCGGGAAGATCGGGCAGGGCGCGATCGGATCGCGCGAGGAGCGCGCGATCCGTGAGCGGGAGCTCCCGCGCGAGCTGCTCGCCGCTCGCGACGCTCGGCATGAACGCGACGGCGATGCCGTGGTCGTGGAGGCGAGCCGCGGTGGACGCGCCGATCGCGGCGACGCGCGAGCGTGGACGTCCGGCACGTGCGACGGCGTCGGCGCCGGGGCGGCTCGTGACGACGAGCCAGTCCCCCTCGGTCAACGCGGCCATCGCCGACGCGAGCGGCGACACGTCGCCGAGCGGCTCTACCCGAACGCACGGCATCTCGATCACGACGACGCCCATGTCGCGCAGCAGCGACGCAAGGGACGCGTCGTCCTCGGGCGCGCGGGTGAGGATCGCGGTGCCGCCGCGCAGCGACTCATACACGCGCGATCGCTCCGAGCTGCTCCGCCGCGGCGCGAGCGACGGCGAGCGGATCGTCGCCCGCGGCGTGGGCGCGGCGGACCCCGCCGTCCGTCGCGAGCGCCGCGTCGAGCGCGATGCTCCCGCGATCCCAGCGTGCATGGCACCCGAGCGGGATCTCGCAGCTCGCGCCGAGGAGCCGGAGGACCTCGCGCTCCGCGGTCACGGCCGCGTGGACGGCAGCGTCGTCGAGCCGCGCGCGGATGCGGTCGCGCGACACGTGGTCGGCGCGCGTCTGGACCGCGAGCGCCGCCTGGCCCGGCGCGGGCGGGCATGCCTCGAGCGACAGCGCCTCCTCGTCCGCGAACGCGATGCCCAGGCGCCGCAGCCCCGCGGCCGCGAGCACGACCGCGTCGTACTCGCCATCGCGCACCCTGCGCAGGCGCGTGTCGACGTTCCCGCGGATCTCGGCGCATGCGATGCCCGGCGCGAGCGCCCGCAGGAAGGCGGCGCGGCGCGGGCTCGACGTTCCGACACGCGCGCCGGGTCCGAGGTCCGCGATGCCGCCGCGCGTGCGCGTGATGACGACGTCGCGCGGATCCTCGCGCGCGGGCACGGCCGCGATGACGAGATCGGCGGGCTCGGCGGTCGGCAGGTCCTTGAGCGAATGCACCGCGACGTCGATCTCCCCCGACCGCAGCGCATCCTCGATCGCGGTCACGAAGACGCCGTCGCCCAGCTCGCTGATCGGCCGTTCGCTCTTGTCGCCGGCGGTCCGGATGATCCGCAGCTCGGCGTCGCCGAGCGCGTCCGCGACCAGCTTCGCCTGCGCGAGCGCGAGGGCGCTGCCACGCGTCCCGATGACGATCATCGCTCGCCACGCTCGAAGAGCGATCGCGCCGCGACCGGATCCGCGCGCCGCTCGCGCAGCGCGACGCTCGGCTCGTGCAGCAGCGCGTTCACCAGACGCGTCGAGAGCGCCTCGACGACGCGGCGATCGCGGTCGGACAGATGACGGAGGCGCCGCAGCGCGCGATCGAGCTTCTCCGCGCGCAGCCGCTCGGCGTTCTCGCGCATGGCGCGGATCGCCTCGCGGCTGTCCGGTGCGCGCTCGTTCCAGAGGCGGTCGGCCTCACGCGCGCATCGCTCACGCGCGGCGCGGAGCGTCGTCTCGGGCACACGCGCCGACGCCCCCGGGAGATCGTCGACGCTGCGGTAGCGGTCGCCGGCGATCGCGCGCGCCTCGGCGTCGAGGCTCCGCGGTACCGCAACGTCGACGATCGCGAGCGATCGCGTCGAGCGAAGACGCGCCGCGAGCACCTCGGCGGTGAGCAGCGCGCCACGGGTGTCTGCGGCGGAGACCACCGCGTCCGCGTCCGCGAGGGCGCCCGGCACGTCCGCGAGCGGGATCGCGACGGCGTCGTTCGCCTCGGCGAGCGCGGTCGCGCGCTCGACGTCGCGGTTCGCGACGACGACACGGCCCACGCGCCGCGCGAGCGCGCGGACCGCGAGCTTCCCCATCTCGCCCGCGCCGATGACGAGGACGGTCGCGTCCGCGGGCGACGCGAGCTGGTCGACGACGACGTCGACGGCGAGCGACCCGACCGACCGCGCCGACGAGAGGCCGGTCTCGGCGCGGACCGTCCGCCCCACATGGATCGCGCGCTCGAACGCCGCGGCAAGGAGCGGATCCAGAGCGCGCCGCGCGGCGTACGCGCGGCGGACCTGCGAGAGGATCTGCGGCTCGCCCGCGACCGCGGAATCGAGACCGGCGGAAACGGTGAAGAGATGCGCGAGGGCGGCCGCCCCGACGTGCGTGGTCATGGCTGTGAGATCCGCCGGCGCGAGATGGAGGTCGGCGGCGAACTCGTCGGCGCTCACATCCGGCGGCAGGACGGCGTAGAGCTCGACCCGGTGGCACGTCGCGAGGAGCGCGCGGTCGGGGCCGGAGGCGAGCGAGACGAGAAGGCGCTCGCGCACGTCGATGGATGACGTGCGCTGGTGCCATGTGAAAGCGGCGAGGAGGTGGTCCGCGGTCACCTCCGGCGACCGTAGACATCACCTGAACACGATGCGAGAAGAATGCCGAGGTTTAGGGAGCTTCTCCGACAGATCCGGAGAAGCTCCCCGCCTTGCTGTGTGCTACCTGCGCGCTGTCCGGCGCGTCCGAGTGGCGCGCGTGGGCTTCTCGCCGGTCCCGACCGCCGGGACGCTCGACGAGCGCACGAGCTTGTCGAACGCCGGTACGTCCTTCGCGGCAAGCTCGCGCCAGCGCGCGACCTGGGCGTCTACACGGCGCGTGAGATCCGCGAGCACGTCGCGCATTCCCTGGGTCGGGGCGAAGTCCGCACCGCCGATGATGCCGACAAGGCTCACGAGCTTGGCGTTCAGCTTCGCCGGGAAGTTGAGCGTGTCCTGCCGGCTCTTCGCCTTCACCTGAACGAGCTCCTCTTCGATCGCGCTCGCCTTCTTCCGCAGGGCGCTCGCGGCGCTCACGAGCCGGCCCTGGCCGCCCTGCTCCTTCGCGCGCGCCTCCCAGAGGTCGAGCTGCTTCTTCAGCGCGCGGATGGCGTTGATCGTCGCGTGGGTCTCGGAGAGCTTCTGGTGCGCCGCCATCGCGAGCGCGAACTGCGCGTCGAGGTCGGCCTGGGACGCGGGGACGCGCGGGTCCTTGCGGATCTCGAACGTCGTCTCGGCGCGCTCGCCATCGACGACGAGGCGCGCGGTGTAGGTGCCGGGCGGAACGGCGGGCCCGACGAGCTGTTGCTCGAAGCGCTCCCAGGTGCCGCCATCGCCCTCGAGCTTCGTCGCGTCGGGATAGCGCATGTTCCACACGAAGCGGTTGAGCCCGGGCGCGATCGCAACCTTCGGCTCCTTCTTCTCGGGCGGCGGGGTCGTTCCGGTCGTCGCGGTCTTGCGCGGCGCCTCCTTCGTGGCGGCCGCCTCGGTCTGCTCGGGCGGCGCGCTCGTGAACTCGCGGATCACCTTGCCGCGGCGGTCGAGGAACGCGAGCGTCGCCTCGCGCGCGCCATCGCGCACCCAGTACTCGAGCGCGACGCCCGGCGCCGGATTGTCGCCCGCGTCGAGATTCTTGCGGACCTTCTCGCCGCTCGGCTTGTCGAGCTGCCGGTACGTGACCATCGTCGCGCCGGTCATGTGGTACGTCTTCCCCATCTGCGGTGGCTGCGGAAAGCCCATGTCGACGCGGTAGCGCACCGTCGGGTTCGGCGTGAAGACATGCACGGCGCGTCGCGCGATGTCGGCGGCGTGCTGCCGCAGCGGCGCGAGGTCGTCGAGGATCCAGAACGAGCGGCCGTGCGTC
>DATDNP010000131.1:0-17327 GCA_036518215.1 Candidatus Limnocylindria bacterium | reverse complement strand
CCATGCGTCCCGAGGAATGGGCAGTCTCGTACGCGCGCTCGCGCTCGGTCTCCTCGCGTCCGCCCTCGTGAGCTGCGGCGTCGGTCCGGCGGCGACCTCTCCCTCGCCGAGCGCAGCGGCGGGCGATCCGCTCCAGCTCGGCCTTGCGGCGCACACCGCGGGACGCCTCGATGAAGCGGTCGCGTACTACTTCCAGGCGCTCGCGAAGGATCCGGGCAACGAGTTCGCATACTTCAACCTCGGCGAGATCGAGCACACCCGCAACCACCTCGCCGCGGCGGACGCGTGGTATCGGCTCGCGCTCAACAGCCAGAAGGACATGCCGCAGGCGCTCTACAACCTCGCGCTCGTCCGCCAGTCGCTCGGTGACTCGAACGAGTCCGCCAGCCTGCTGCGGCGGCTCATCGCGATCCAGCCCAACAACGGCTCGGCGCACTGGAACCTCGGCGTCGCGCTCCGGTCGCTCGGTCAGACCGACGCTGCGAACGCCGAGTTCGCCGCGGCACAGAAGCTCGACGCGCGGCTCACGCCGCCGCCGGTGGGTGGCGCGTCACCGCATCCATCGCCGACGCGCTGACCCTCGGGGCGCGCGTGCGCCGGTACGCGCTCGAGGTCGATCGCGAGCACCTCCTCCTCGGTCTCCTCGTCGCGCTCGTCGTCCTCTTCGACGCGGTGTACCTGTTCCCCGAGATCACGGTGGCGACCCCGAGCCTCAATGACGACGCGTTCCACTTCCTGTACATCCAGCGCGCGCTCGACGCGCTCGCGCACGGCGAGAACCCGTTCGACTTCTGGACGCCGCAGCTCGAGCTCGGGTTCGCCACGTTCATCCATTACCAGTTCCTTCCGCACCTCGCGATCGTGCTCATTGACCGGCTGCTCTTCGGCGCGGTCGATGCGTTCACGCCATTCAACGTCGTCCGGTACCTGCTGCTCGTCCTCTTCCCGGTCACGGTGTTCTGGTCGATGCGGCGCTTCGGCTTCTCCTTCGCCGCGAGCGCGTTCGCCGCGGCCGCCTCGCCGCTCATCTCGACACCGTTCCTCGTCGGGTTCGACTACGACAGCTACATCTGGCGCGGCTTCGGGGTGTACACGCAGCTCTGGGGCATGCACCTCGCGTTCATCTCGCTCGCCGCGACACACACCGTCATCACACGCGGCCGCGGACATCTCATCGCCGTCGTCGCGTGCACGCTGCTCGTCCTCTCGCATCTCCTCTACGCGTACATCGTCGCCATATCGGTGGTCGTGCTCTTCGCCGCGAATGCCCGCCGCACCACGTGGCGGCGTCAGCTACGGGACCTCGCGGTCGTCGCGGCATTCGCTCTTGCCGCGAGCGCGTACATGTGGGTGCCCTGGATCCAGCTCGGTGCGTTCCTGAACGTGAGCCCATACCTGCAGCCCGAGAAGTACGACGGATTCGGCGCGCAGAAGGTGCTGACGTATCTCGTGACCGGCGAGCTGTTCGACGACGGCCGGCTTCCGGTGCTGACGCTCCTCGTCGCCGCCGGTCTCGTGTCGGCGCTCGTGTGGCGCACGCGGCTCGCGCTCACGGCGGCCGCGCTCTTCGTGCTGTGGGTGGTCCTTTACTTCGGGCGGCCGACGTTCGGCCACCTCTACGACCTGCTGCCGTTCTCGTCGACGCTGTACATCCACCGCTTCAGCGGGCCGGTGCACCTCGCGGGGATCATGCTCATCGGCGTCGCCGCCGAGCGGCTCTGGGTCGCGCTGTGGTGGCGACGGCCATGGGCGCCGCTCGCGCTCGCGGCGTGCTTCGCGCTCGCGCTCGCGCCCGCCGTCCTCGAACGCGCCGCGTTCTACGAACAGAATGCCGACTGGATGCGTCAGACGCGAGCGGCGATCGCCGCTGACACCGACGCGGCGACGATCATCGATACGATCCGGAGCCTCCCACCCGGACGCGTCTTCGCCGGACTCCGCACTGACTACGGCCCGGAGATGAACTTCGCGATCCCGTTCAACTCGGTACGGTTCAGCGATCTCCTCGTCTTCGACGGCATCGACGTCGTCGCGCCGCCCTACAACTCCCTGTCGCTCTCGTCGGACCTCATCTGGGACTTCGACTACCGTCGTCAGTCCGACTACGACCTCTTCGACGTCCGGTACGTCGTCGCGCCGCCGTCCGTGCAGATGCCGAGCGCCCTCGTCACGCTGCGCCGCACGTCGCGCTACGTCCTGTACGCGACGCCGTCGCGCGGCGCCGCGGAGTACGTGCGCGTCGGCGAGCGGCGCGCGGCCGACACGTCGGGCGATCTCGTCCTGCGGGACCGCGCCTGGCTGCTGTCAGCCGACCGCGATACGCGCGGCTTCCTCGAGTGGGACTATCCGGCCGCGGGCGTCGTGGACGCGCCGCTTCCACCCAGCTGCGATGGCACCACGCGCGACGAGCGCGTTGCCGCCAGCAGGATCGACGTCACGGCGTCATGTGCGACCGACGGGACCCTGGTGCTCAAGGTCACGTACGACCCCGGGTGGCGCGTCACCATCGATGGCCTCGACGCGAGCACGTTCATGGTCTCGCCCGCGTACCTCGCGGTCGTGGTGCCGGCCGGGACGCATCGCGTCGTCGCCTCCTATGCCGGCGTGCCATCGCGGATGCCGCTGCTCGCGCTCGGGCTCCTCGTCCTCGCCGCGGCGGTCCCCGCCAGCCGCCGCTTCCGCCTCTAGCGCTTCCGGAGCGCGACGCAGCAGCGGCCCTCGCCGGGCTCGAAGCACGCGGTCATGCTCTTCGCGCCGCTCGCGTCGACCAGTCCCTCGATGAGCGCGAGATTCATGCCGCAGACGAGCTCGCGATGCTCGGACGAGAGCGCATCGAACGGGCAGTTCCGCAGCCGGATCGCATCTTCGTCGCGGTACGGCTCGAAGCCGTTCTTCGCGAGCACGCGCTCGGTCGCGCCGGCGAGCTTGTCGCGGTCCGGGCGCGCGCCCGCGAGCGCGCGCACCTCCTCGCCGAGACGCTCGCCGAACGCGCGGGCCGCCTCGCTCACGGCACGCGCCACGCTGCGCGAGCCCGAGCGCTCGATGGCCGTCGCGAAGACGCGCGCGGCCGTCTCATACCGGCGCGCGGGGAGGGTGAGCGAGAGCTGGCGCGACGAACGCCGGTACAGCTTCGAGGGCCGGCCGGCGCCCGGGCCCCCCCGACCCGAAAGGCGGCGGTACGACACCTCGAGGAAGCCCGCGTCCACGAGCTTGTCCAGGTGGAACGCCGCGAGGGAGCGGTCAACATGCACCGCCTTCGCTGCCTCGTCGCGGCTCGTCTCGCGACCGGTGCGAGCGACCGCGTCGTAGAGCCCGCGGCGTACCGGATCCGCAAGGACGGCCGCCGCGTCGAGGTCGGCGTCGCGCTGGGGGTCGCGCATGGCGCCAGTCTATCGCCAACGGTGGCTGGTGAAAGACTTGACAGATCCGCGTGAGCGTGTAAAACGAATCATCACTAGTGATAGAGGCTGTCAGCTGGGTCCGCGCCGCGACGACCGCGCTGTTCCACGCCGGGATGGTGGCTTTCGCGCTGTCCGCATCCCTCGACATCGCCGTCCATCTGGGGCTCTGGAACGTGCCCGAGCGTCCTGCCCACCTCGCCATCGTCGGCTCGATGGCGGTCATCGCGCTCGCGCTGGTCCTGCGCGGCAGCCTCGTCACACACCAGAGAGGAGTCAGGCATGCCGATCGGTAGCTTCGTCAACCTCATCCCGAACCCGGTGTTCATCGCGATCCACCTCACGGCGTTCGCGATCGGCGCGTACTTCGCATGGCGGTCGTTCAACGCGGAGGCGCGTGGTCTCGGCTGGGCATTCTCGCTCTTCGCGATCGCCGAGGTGAGCTACATGACGTACCACCTCGACGCGACGACGTTCCTCTTCGCGCACACAATCAGCGAGGTCCTCGACCTGCTCGCGTTCATCACGGTCTTCGTCACCGCGACGCAGCGCGCGCTCGTCGGTCAGCGGGCGTGATGAAGGCCCTGCGGTTCGTCGCCGGCCTCACGCTGTTCCTCGCCGTCGGCTGCGCGTCGGCGGCCGGCAGCTCGCCGTCGACGGCCGCTACGACCGATCACGTCGACCTTCCGCGCTCGTATCTCTTCTCACCGGCTGCGATCAACGTGAAGGCCGGCACCACCGTCACGTGGACGAACGACGACCAGTTCACGCACTCGGTGCGCCTTGTCGCGACGGGCGAGGTGCTCGGGATCCTCAAGCCCGGCGAGACGCTCACGCACACCTTCACCGCGCCCGGCGTCTATCAGTACGACTGCTCGTTCCACCCGCAGAACATGAAGGGCACCGTCACCGTCAACTAGCCCTCCTTCAGCGACGGGAGGCGCGCTCACCCTCCGCGGTGAACGCGCCTCCCGCTCCCCATCGGCCGTGCTAGCGGCTCGCGCCTCCGGTGACCGCGGGCTGCTGTGGCATCTCGACGGAGTGGTCCTCCTCGAAGAGCGAGAACGAGTTCCCGTCGGGGTCGACGCACGAGGTGAACCAGCCCTGTCCTGGGATCGGCTGCTTCTCCTCGGCCTTGCCGCCGCTCTTGCGCGCTATCGCGATCGCCTTGTCGATGTCGTCCACCGCGAAGTACACGATCGGACCCTTCGGCTCCTTGTCGGTGTACACGGCGACGATCGGCTTCGAGTTCTCGGTCATGCAGTAGTCCATGCCCGGCATGCCGCTCTCGCCGAACTTCCATCCGAGCAGCGTGCTGTAGAACGTGCGGGCCTTCTCACCGTCCTTCGCGACGATCTCCACGTGCACGAGGTCACCTGGCATGCATGCACCTCCCCTTGCTGTTCGCGGTGGACCCTACGCCGCACCATCGACGAGAGCGAGAGGCAGGACACCGAGCGGCTGTCGGCGTGTGGCCTACTGCGGCGCGCGAACGTCAGCGGGAAGGCGCCGGGATCGCGTGCAGCAGCTCGACGGTTCCATCTGCGGTGACGGTGACCGCTGTGGCGGAACGGTAGTCGATGGCGTGGTCCCACCACCGCTCGAGGTATCCGACCTTCTGGAAGTTCAGCCGATAGGTCCCCGCGGGGACCTGTACGGTGAAGCGTCCGTCGGCATCCGTCTGGACCCACCAGGCAGCTATGTTCCCGACGTCGGGTCCGAAGTAGGTGAGGACGCCAAAACCCGCGATCGGTGCGCCCGTCGGTTCGTAGACGACGCGCCCGGTGATCTTCGCTCGAGGTCGGAGCGTGACGTCGATGCCGGAGCGATCGCTCGTCACCTCGAGATCCGCGGCGTGCGCGAAGTCCTCGGCATCGTTCCACCATTCGCTCGAGACCCGCGCGGCAGATGTCGTCGCGCTGAAGGTCGGGATGAAGAGGAGACGATGGGCGCCGGCACTCAGCCGCAACTCGAATGTCCCGTCCTCTTCCGTCGAGGCGAATCCCGTCTGCGTGCAGCACGCAGCTGTGCCGCCGCGATACGCCCGTACCTGGCCCTCGACTGCGCCGCTCGCGCTCCGGATGCGGCCGCGGACGACGAACCCGCTCGGGGAAGCCGTCGGGCGCATCGTCATCGGCACGACTGGCGGCAGCGTCCCCGCCGGCAGCGTCGG
Source organism: Candidatus Limnocylindria bacterium (assembly GCA_036518215.1). Classification (GTDB taxonomy): domain Bacteria; phylum Chloroflexota; class Limnocylindria; order P2-11E; family P2-11E; genus CF-39. The sequence continues at coordinate 11,756 of DATDNP010000131.1, read as the reverse complement.
CACGCTTGCGTCGGTGAGGCGGAACGTGGACACGATCTCGGCCAGCTGCGCGTCGGTGCGCTTCGCCGAGGCCGGGTCCGCGATGAGCGTGACTGAGTACCAGTACGTCCCTCGGTCCACGCCGACGATCGTCATCCGCATGGCGGGAGTCTGACCGTCGCGCGCGGGCGTTTCGAGCACAAGGCGCTTTCCGTCATAGCGGCCGACCGGCACGTCGTCGTACGCGACGACGGTCCCGCCGGCGACCTGTACGGCGTATCCCATGAAACCGAGGCTCTGTCCCATGCCGAAGCTGACGTTCGTATTGCGTTGCGCGATGAGCGTCGATGGCAGGGCGCTCGAGGCGTCGGTGAGGTCGAAAGCGGCATAGCTGAAGTCGCTGAGGGCGCCCAAAACGGGCTTCAGGTTCGGATGTTGCTGCGCGAGCTTCTGGTAGTCGTCGCGGGCGCTCGGCGATGTGCCGTCAACGACCGACCAGTCGCGTGGCACTGATATCGAGAAGCCCGCGTTCGCGTCCGTGAGCACGACCGCGGGCGGGGGTGTCGTCGTTGGCTGCGCGGTACCGCATGCGCTCGCGACGAACGCAAAGACGATCGCGACATTGCGTAGCGCGACCACGCGGCAATCCTTGCTCGCTGTCCTTGGCGCGCAATCGAGCCGCACAGGACGGCGCCTGTGGGGCATTCCCGCACGCCGGTCGCGGTCAGCTCTTGTCGAGCAATCCTCGGTTGTGAACGTACAGCGCGGCCTGCGTGCGGTCTGTGAGCTGCAGCTTGCTGAAGATGTTCGAGATGTGCGTCTTCACCGTGCGCTCGCTGATGCCGAGCTGTCCGCCGATCTCCTTGTTCGCGCGACCGGCCGCGATGAGCATGAGCACCTCGCGCTCGCGCGGCGTGAGATCCGCGTAGCCCTGATCCTCGTCGGGCTTGCGCTCGCCGATGCGCAGCCGGCCGAATTCGTCGAGGACCCGGCGCGCGACGCTCGGGTAGATGAGCGAGAAGCCGTCGGCGACGGTGCGGATCGCGTTCGTGAGCTGGTGCCCGCTCACCTCCTTCAGCAGGAAGCCGGACGCGCCGGCGCGGATGGACGAGAACACGAGCTCGTCCTCGTCGTGGTTCGTGAGCACGATGACGCGCGACGACGGGACAGAGTTGCGCACGCGTCGTGTCGCGGTGACGCCGTCCCAGTCGCCCATCTTGATGTCCATGAGGATCACGTCGGGAAGGTGCTCCTGCGCCATCTCGAGCGCCTGATGGCCGTCGCCCGCCTCGCCGACGACCTCGATGTCGGGTTCGCTCTCCAGGATGCTGCGGAGACCGCTTCGCACCACGGCGTGGTCGTCGGCGATGAGGACCCGGACGACACGGTGGTCGTTCATCGTCCGAAGAGCCTCGTGAAGAATCCACCGCGCTCGCCGGTGTCCTGATCCTCGACCGGCTGCTGCTCGACGTCCTCGATCGGACCGGGGAGACCCGGCACCGCCGCGAGGTTCGTGTACGGGATGCTCGAGCGGACGATGGTCCCGTGGCCCGCTTCGCTACGAACGACGAGCTGACCACCCGCAGCCTCGGCGCGCTCGCGCATCCCGACGACACCGAAGTGCCCGCGCGCCTCCGCGCTGCTGAACGTGTGCTCGACGTCGAACCCGCGGCCGTCGTCCTCGATCGTCACGACGACGCCCTCGGCGCCGTACTGCAGCGCGACCTTCGCGTGGCTCGCGCTCGCGTGCTGCGCGACGTTGCGCAGCGCTTCGCCGACGATGCGGATGACGGCGCGCTCGACGATCGGCTCGAGCTCGCGCTGCGAGCCACTCTCGTCCATCTCGACGTGCAGGCCGGTCTGCCGGCGGAGGTCGTCGACGAGCCGCCCGAGCGTCACCGGCAGGTTGAGCGCGCCGGTCTCGCTCTGCCGCAGCGCGGCCATGTACTGCCGCACATCCGCGAGCGTCGCCCGCGCGTCGCGCGCGGCCTTCTGGAGCTGCGGCCCGAGGAGCGTCGGATCCTTCTCGAACGCGCGCTGGCATCCCTCGAGCGCGAGCACGACACCGGTGAGCTCCTGCGCGAGCCCGTCGTGGATCTCCTGTGCGATGCGGCGTCGCTCGGTGGCGATGCCGCGGTCCACGACGTCCTGCGCCGACGAGCGCTGCAGCATCCCCGCGAGGTAGTCCGCCACCGTCGCGCTGAACTCGGACTCGGCGTCGGTGTATGCCGCCGTCGACCGCCCGAGGATGAGGACGCCGAGCGACCCGATCGGCGCGAGCACGAACTGCGTGCATCCGGGCGCGGCCCATGCCGGCCGCTCCTCGGCGACGCCGAGCCGCTCGCGCGCGGTGTGCTTCTCGCGCACCACGGTCGCGAGCGTCGTGTCCGCCTCGTCGAGCGCGATCTCCGAGCCGCCGTCGTATCCCGCCGACGCGCGAAGGCGCAGACGGTCGTTCTCGATCTGCCACACGCCCACCGCGTCGTGCCGCAGCGTGCCGGCGAGCATCGCGGTGGCTGACGCGAGGTCGCTCTGCGGATCCGTGCCGAGCGCCGCGAAGCGCGAGAGCTCGTACAGCACGATGGCCTGCTGGCGATCCGCCTCGGCCTGCACGAGCTCGTTCACCGTCGCGATCGCGTTCGCGAGCGTCTGCGCTGTGCCCCCGAGCGAGTCGAGCTGCGTCTGCGTGTAGCGCTGCTGCGGCGCGCGGTGCTTGACGTTGACGACCCCGATGATCCGGTCGCCGACGCGGAGCGGGACGGCCATCGCCTCGCGCGCCGTGGCGTCGGTCCCGCCGGCGATGGCGCCGATGACCAGGCGCGGCTCGCCGTTCAGCGCGACGCCGCCCGCGATGCCGTCGCCGACGGTACGGCGCTCGCGCCTCGCTTCGTCCGAGAGACCGCGCGCGGCGCGGACCGCGAGCCGTCCCTCGTCGTCGACGAGCATGATCGAGACGCCGTCCGCGGCGTAGAGGTCCGCGATCTGATTCGTCGCGCGCTCGAGGAGCATGCCGAGATCGCGCTCGCGTACCGATCGCTGCATGTCGCGGAAGACCCGCAGACGCGCCTCGAAGTCCATGACCTGGCGCTGCGCGCGGTACGTCATGTTGGCGCCGGCGAGATCGATCCCGACGACGTCCGCGACGTGCGCGAGCGACGTCTCGTCGTCGGCGGACAGCGCACGCGTCGAGACGGCGACGAGAACGCCGACGAGCTGGTCCTTCCACACGATCGGCACGGCGGCGAGCGCGTCGGCGGTGCGGCCGTCGGCGAGCGAGATGCCCGCAGCGCCAAGCTGCGCAGGCGCGTGCTGCGTGAGGACGTTCATGATCGTCGCGGCGGCCGCAGTGTGCGACCAGTCGACGCCGTCGAGGCCGTGCGCTGCGTACGTGCTCGGCGCGCCCTGCGTGCCGAGGACGATGGCGAGCCCGTCGACGCGCGCGAGCGCGGCGAGATGCGCGAGCCTGCTGGTCCAGCCGTCCCCTTCGCTACGCGACGTCATCCCATCTCCACGCGCGCTATGCGATCGATGCGGCTCCGTCGATCCGCAGCTCGAGCGAGTTGCGCGCCCACGACACGAGATGGAGGCGCAGCTCCGAAAGTCCGGTGAGCGTCACGCCGAACTCCTCCGGCGTCATCGGAGAACGCAGCGCGACCGCGATCGTCGCCACACCCACGCGGAAGTCACGCACGTACAGCGTGCGCACCGCGGGGAGGCTCTGGATGTGCCGCTCGATCTCCACGAGGCGCGGGAACGACGGCACCGGCGACAGCACGAGCTGAATGTCGGTGGTGGGCGCCCCGGTTTCCACCCTCGGCGGGGCTATCTCCTCGACCTCGCGCGATGCGACTACCTCGAGCGGGGGAGGTGCCGGCGGCGGCGGCGCGGCCATCTCGACGTCCTCGGTCGGCTGCGCTGCCGCCTCCGGACGCTGTGCCTCGGGCTCGGGTCGCTTCACCTGCTTCATGTACTCGTACGTCGGCGCCGTCTCGACCTCTTCGACGGGCTCCGCGCGAACTGGCTCTGGCGTGATCTCGATCTTCGGCGTCTCGACCGCCTTCGGCGGCTCCGGGATCGGCGGCGCCGGCTGCGGTTCGCTGGGGCGAGCGCGCATGTCGTCGACGATCTCCTGGAAGAGGCCGCGGAGCGCCTCGCTCGCGACGGCGCGCAGCTCGTGCGCGGCGGTGTCGCTCGTGAGCGGCCGCGGGTTCACGGCGGCGATACCGCTGCGCCGCTGCTCGGCCATGTCGTTCTGGAGCTGATCGCGCTCGTCGCGCAGGCGCTCGATCTCCTTCAGGAGGACGCGGCGCTCCTCGCGGGCCTGCTCGAGGATCTGCGCCGCCGTCGTGTCGGCGCGCTCGCGGATCGTGTAGGCGGCCTTGAGCGCGCCGGAGAGCGCGTCCTGGATGGTCTGGTCGTGCTCCTCGTAGATCGCGAGGCGCTTCTGGGCAGCCTCGAGCTCGGTCTCGAGCAGGGCGAGACGCTTGGAGAGCTCGGAGACCCGGGAAGACAGCGTCGCAATGACGTCGTCGGATGCGCTCACGCGGCCGTTGTCCAAGGCGTACCGCCTTTCTTCCTACACCAGCTCCCCGCGAGCACGAGAAGCATACGCAATCCTGGCAACCAACAGAACGAGCGGCCCCGCGTTTTGGCGCGTTCGGGGGTGCCGCCCAGTTGCGCATCCGGTCTAGGCTCGGGACATGGCGAAGAAGACGAAGCAGGATCCGGAGCACGAAGGGCCGGTCGATCTCGCGTCACGCATCGGTGCGCGGCCGGCGCCTGCGCCCGCGCCGCCGCGGCCTCCGGCCGAGGCCCCGCTGCCGCCTCGTCTCGACGGTCCGCTCCCGTCGAGACGCGACCGTCCGACGTTCATCGGCGGGGAAGAGCCCTCGCCGCCACCGGTGCCCACGTTCGAGACGCCCGAGGAGGAGCAGGCCGCGCCGCCGATCGTGTCGCCGCGGACGCCGCCGCGACCCGGCGAGATCGACATCGTGGCCACGCCGCTCCCGACGCTCGACGACTGGCACCGCTTCGAGCTCGCGCTGCGTAAGGTCCGCGGTGTAGGGCAAGTCCGTACGGAGTACTACCGGCATGGCGTCCTGAAGGTGCGCGTCTCGTACGAAGGCCACGACCGCCTCGCGCACGCGCTGCGCGTCGTGCCGGGCTATCGCGTGCGCGTCATCGGCGAGGACCGGACGACGATCCAGATCCTCGTGTCGTCAGAGGGCGACGAGCGCCGGCCTGGGTAGAACGCATACCAGCGGAGCGGAACGCATACCTCCTAGACTCGATCCATGAACGACCTTGAAACGCGCGCGAAGCGCGTCCTCTCCCCGGTCCTCGGTCACTACACCTGGCTCCCCGTCGTGCGCGGTGAGGGCAGCTGGCTCATCACCGACACCGGCCGGCGCGTGCTCGACCTCACCTCGGGCATCGCGGTGACGCCGATCGGTCATGCGCATCCAAAGCAGGTAGCGGCAGTGCGCGAGCAGGTGGGAAAGCTCTCCCACATCTGCGCCGGCGTCGCGCTGTACGAGCCGAACGTCGCGCTCGCAGAGGAGCTCATCAAGGTGACGCCGCAGGGCCTCGACACCGTGTTCTTCGGCAACAGCGGCGCGGAGGCGATCGAAGGCTCGCTCAAGCTCGCGCGGCAGGTCACGCGCCGCAGCGCCGTCATCGTCTTCCGCGGCGGATTCCATGGACGCACGTTCGGCGCGATGAGCGTTACGACATCGAAGTCCGCGTACCGTCGGAACTACGGCTCTCTCGTCCCCGATGTGTACATGGCGCCGTTCCCGGCGCCTCTTGCGTGCCCCATCAAGCCGGCTCACGACGCGGAGACGTGCGCGGAGCACTGCCTCGCGGAGCTCGACTCGCTCCTCGAGCACCAGGTCCCGCCGGAGCACGTCGCGGCGATCCTCATCGAGCCGGTGCTCGGCGAAGGCGGTTACATCGCCCCGCCGGCGTCGTTCCTGCGTGGCCTGCGCGAGCTCGCGACGAGGATCGGCGCGATGCTCATCTTCGACGAGGTCCAGTCAGGGTTCGGGCGCACCGGCGCGTGGTTCGCGGCGCAGAAGGTGGGCGTGACGCCCGACATCATGACGCTCGCGAAGGCGCTCGGCGGCGGGCTGCCGCTCGGCGCGATCGTGTCGCGCCGCGAGATCCACGAGAAGTGGATCGGCGGCACGCACGGCTCGACGTTCGGCGGCAATCCGGTGTCGTGCGCGTCGGGCCTCGCGACGCTCGAGGTCATCCGCGACGAGGGTCTCGTCGCGCGCGCGGAGCGGCTCGGCCAGCAGATGCTTCGCGAGCTCGCGACGCTGCGGAACGCGCCGCACGTACGCGAGATCCGCGGCTATGGGGCGATGGTCGCCGTCGAGTTCGACGACACGAAGCCCGCGAAGGCCGCGATCGCCGCCGCGCTCGAGCGTGACGTGCTCCTCATCACCTGCGGCGCGCACGACAACGCGGTGCGCTTCATCCCGCCGCTCAACATCAGCGAGCAGGACCTGTCGCATGGCACCAAGGCGTTCATCGACGCGGTGACGCAGGCGAAGGTGGCGACGCCCGCCTAGCGGATCGGCGCGACCACCTCGGTGACGATCTTCGCGGGATCGGTCACCTCGGGACCGGTGAGATAGAGCTCGCGCGCCGGGCCTCCGGGCACGTGCCCGTTGCGGCCGATCCACTCGTAGACGGCCGCGTACGTCGTGTCGATCGTGTCATACGAGCCGCGGTGCTCCGTCCACGCCGCGCGGCACGCCGGCAGCGTCGCGGGCTCGATGCGTCCTTCGGCCGGCACGACGCGATCGACGGGCCATCCGATCTCCGCCTCGACGACGTTCGTCGCGTCGGGCTGCGGGCACTGGAGGTACGGAGCGCCGACCGACGCGAGCTGGTGCTTCGTCATGAACTCATGCAGCTCGCGGAGGTCCAGCTGGATCCGCTTCGGGAGCTCCGCCATGCTCACGTGCTCGCGGATGCGCAGCACGCGCTGCTCGGGGAACTGGCGGATCTCGATCTGTCGAACGATCTGCTCTTTCATCGCACGCCTCCCGCATCGAGCATCTCGTTCCGCTTCTGGTAGCGCGACCGGCGATGGTCGCGGGCACTGTCCGTACCGTTCCCCACAGCCGCGTCCGGAATAGGCACCCTTGACACACTCGCAGGGCCGAGTAATGTTCGCTGCCTGCGCTCCATACCAGATGTTGTGTCGGCCGGGGCGGCGGGGGCGACATCTGGTATCCGGAGGGTGGAATGAAGGACGGAGGGGTTGACATGAGGTCCATGCCGAGAGCTTCCGCGGCGCCCGCAGCCACCCAGCAGGTGCTCCTCCTTCTTCAACGCGTCCCCGCGGCCCGCCAGATCACCGGCTCGTTCTAAGGGGAGTCCAGAGATGTCGATCGCAGAGATACCGCAGCAGTCCGTCCAGAGCGCGCCTCGCAAGGGGCTGCGCGTGGAGCGCTTCTTCACCAAGGAAGGCGTGCACCCCTACGACGAGATCGAGTGGGAGCGTCGTGATGCCAAGATCGGTGGCGAGGGCGGCATGGTCTTCGAGCAGAAGGGCGTCGAGGTCCCGAAGTTCTGGTCGATGACCGCGACGAATGTCGTCGCGTCGAAGTACTTCCGTGGCAAGCTCACCGCTCCCGACCGCGAGTGGTCGGTGAAGCAGATGGTCGACCGCGTCGTCGACCGCATCACGAAGTGGGGCATCGAGGGCGGCTACTTCACGACCGCCGCCGATGCCGAGATCTTCGACCACGAGCTGAAGTACCTCATGGTCCACCAGCACGCGTCGTTCAACTCGCCGGTGTGGTTCAACATCGGCGTCGAGGGCGTGCCGCAGCAGGCCTCGGCCTGTTTCATCCTCTCGGTCGACGACGACATGCACTCGATCCTCGACTGGTTCAAGAACGAGGGCATCATCTTCAAGGGCGGCTCCGGCTCCGGCATCAACATCTCGAAGATCCGCTCGAGCAGGGAGCAGCTCTCCGGCGGCGGATACGCCTCCGGCCCGGTGTCCTTCATGCGTGGCGCCGACAGCGTCGCGGGCTCCATCAAGTCGGGCGGCACGACTCGCCGCGCGGCGAAGATGGTCGTGCTCGACGCCGATCACCCCGACGTTCGCGAGTTCGTGTGGTGCAAGGCGAAGGAAGAGCAGAAGGCCTGGGCGCTCGGCGAGGCCGGGTACGACATGAGCCTGAACGGCGAGGCCTGGCAGTCGATCCAGTTCCAGAACGCGAACAACTCCGTCCGCGCGACCGACGACTTCATGAGCAAGGCCGAGGCGGGCGAGGACTGGACGCTCACCGCGCGCGTCGACGGCGCGCCGGTCGAGACGCTGAAGGCGAACGCGCTCCTGCGCGAGATCGCGGAGGCGGCGTGGGCCTGCGGCGACCCGGGCATGCAGTTCGACACCACGATCAACGATTGGCACACCTGCCCGGTCTCCGGCCGCATCAACGGCTCGAACCCGTGCAGCGAGTACATGCACATCGACGACTCCGCCTGCAACCTCGCGTCGCTCAACCTCATGCGCTTCGTGCACGCGGACGGCGAGTTCGACGTCGCGAGCTTCTCGCGCGCGGTCGACGTCGTCTTCACGGCGCAGGAGATCCTCGTCGGCTTCTCCGACTACCCGACGCCGGCGATCACGCGCAACGCCAAGTCGCACCGGCAGCTCGGGCTCGGCTACTGCAACCTCGGCGCACTTCTCATGAATCGCGGCCTCCCGTACGACTCGAACGAGGGTCGCGCGTACTCGGCCGCAGTCACTGCGCTCATGACCGGCGAGGCGTACGCGCAGTCCGCGCGCATGGCCGCCGTCGTCGGCGCGTACGAGGCCTATCCGAAGAACAAGGCCGCGCACGACCGCGTCATGGAGAAGCACCGCGCCGCCGCCTACAAGATCGTCGACGACCTCGTGGCGCCGACGCTCCTCTCCGCGGCGCGCCAGGCCTGGGACGACGCCGTCTCGCTCGGGAAGGAGCACGGGTACCGCAACGCGCAGGCGTCGGTGCTCGCGCCCACCGGCACGATCAGCTTCATGATGGACGCCGACACGACGGGCGTTGAGCCGGACATCGCGCTCGTGAAGTACAAGCGGCTCGTCGGCGGCGGCATGCTGAAGCTCGTCAACGGCACCGTACCCGCGGCGCTCCGCCGTCTCGGCTACACGGAGACGCAGGCCTCAGCGATCACGACGTACATCGAGCAGCAGGGGACCATCGAGGGCGCGCCCGAGCTGCGCGACGAGCACCTCGCGGTGTTCGACTGCGCGTTCAAGCCGGCGAATGGCGTCCGCACGATCCACCACATGGGCCACATCAAGATGATGGGCGCGGTGCAGCCGTTCATCTCGGGCGCGATCAGCAAGACCGTGAACCTGCCCGAGACCGCCACGGTCGACGACGTCATGGAGGCGTACATCGAGTCGTGGAAGCACGGCGTGAAGGCGATCGCGATCTACCGCGACGGCAGCAAGAAGGTGCAGCCGCTCTCGACCAACGCCGACGCCTCCAACACGAAGAAGAAGGTCGAGACGGTCACGATCGAGAAGATCGTCGAGGTCAACCGGCCGCAGCGGCGCCGTCTCCCCGACACCCGCGCGAGCCTCACGCACAAGTTCTCGATCGAGGGACACGAGGGGTACATCACCGTCGGCCTCTTCGAGGACGGGACGCCCGGCGAGCTCTTCGTCACGATGGCGAAGGAAGGCTCGACGCTCTCCGGGATGATGGACGCGTTCGCGACGAGCGTGTCGCTCCTCTTCCAGTACGGCGTCCCGCTCCCGCACATGGTCGACAAGTTCGGCCACATGCGCTTCGAGCCATCCGGGTGGACCGGCAACCCCGAGATCGGGATGGCCAAGTCCATCGTCGACTACGTGTTCCGCTGGCTCGGGTACCGCTTCCTCTCGCAGCCCGACCGCGAGGCGCTCGGCCTCGTACGTCAGACCGAGATCGCGGACCCCGCGCCGATGCTCGAAGCGCTCAAGCCGTACATCGCGCAGCCCGTTGAGTCGTCGGCTGCCATGGTCTCGACGGCACAACCGTCGAATGGCCCTGGTGCCATGCGCCTCAACTCGACACCCGACGCGCCGCCCTGTCCGCGCTGCGGCTGGCTGACCGTTCGCAACGGCACCTGCCACAAGTGCGAGAACTGCGGCGAGACGACCGGGTGTTCCTAACCTAGCCAGGCTCTGGCCGGCCCGCCCGCCGGCCAGTCCGCCTCAAGGCCCCGGCGGTTCCTGCTCCCCTGGACCGCCGGGGCTCTTTTTTTACACCTGCTGCCAAACCCGACATCCGGCCTGCGGCTTGCTCACACGCCGCCTAGTACTTGGCGTGTACCAAATGTGACGCTCGGCGGCGGAACAGATGGCAGGGTGTCACACGTCAAAGGAAGAGGGACATGACAATGGAGACGGGGTGCGGAACATGGGACTGGGGGACGCCGTGGCAGTAGTCACGCGCGACACCGATCGCGGGAAGCTGCGCGGGCTCCTGCGCGCGCGGACCTGGGCACCGGTGCTCATCCCGCTTTCCGTGCTCGCCCTCGTGCTCGCGATCGCCTTTGCGGCGGAGTGGCTCTATCAGGACCGCGCGCTCCCGGGCGTCACCGTCGGCGGCGTCGACGTCGGCTCGCTCACGCGCGCGACCCTCATCGATCGCCTCGACGAGGAGCTCGCGACGCCGTTCGGCGAGAGCGCCGTCACCGTGACCGCGAGCGGCCACACCTGGCGCTCGACGAACGCGGCGCTCGGGATCCGTCCCGACGTCGCCGCCGCGGCCGACAGCGCCCTCGGCTACGGGAAGAGGGGCTCCGTGCTCGAGCGTCTCGGCGCGTGGGCCGACGCCCTGCGGGGCGACGCGCGCCTGCCGTTCACGCTCGTCGCGTCCGGCGACGCCCTCGATCATTGGCTCGGGCAGATCTCGTCGGACGTCGACCGGCCGGCGGTCTCCGGCTTCCTCGCGCTTCACGAGAGCGCCGTCAGCGAGACGACGCCTGTCCTCGGGCGGCGCCTCGACAAGATCACGAGCGCTGCGTCTGTGCTCGCGGCCGACTCGCTCGGCGATCGCACCATCGACCTCACCGTGCGCGACGTCTATCCAGAGGTCGACCCGAGCGGATTCGACGCCGCCCTCGCGCAGCTCCGTGCCGCGGTCACGCCGCTCGACGTGAGCGTCGAGGAGCGTCACCAGAGCGTCGACGCGACGCAGCTCGCTCCGCTCGTGCACGTGCAGCTCGTCACGGCGAAGCCCGGCGACCTCCCCGCGATCCCCGGCGAGGCGATCGCGCCCGCGGTCCGCTACCGGTACGTCGTCTCGCTCGACGCCGACCGGCTCGCGGAGTGGGTGACCGCGCTCGCGGCGTCGCTCGACCGTCCCGCGGTCGACGCGCGCTACAGCGTGAGCAAGGACGGCGTCCTCTCGGTCGTGCCCGGGAAGAGCGGCATCAAGATCGATCAGGACAAGCTGAAGACGCTGCTCGCGACCGCGCTGCTCGCGCCGTCGTCATCGGCGACGCGACCCGTGAGCGCGCCCGCCGTGCTCGATGCGACGTCGTTCACGACCGCGGATGCGCAGAAGTGGCTGCCGCAGCTCACCAAGACCTCGTCGTTCACGACGTACTTTCCCGTGAGCGCGAGCCGTCACGCGAACATCGCGACCGGCTCCTCGCAGTTCGACGGCGTCGTGATCCAACCCGGCGCGACGTTCTCGTTCTGGTCGCTCCTCGGCCCGGTCACGCCCGAGCGCGGATACGCGTACGCGGGCGCG
>DATDNP010000130.1:0-10101 GCA_036518215.1 Candidatus Limnocylindria bacterium | reverse complement strand
GGGTGTTACATTGCCCCACGGCCGAGCGGCCCCCAGACCGCTCAGTCGCAGACCTGATCTGGTGGGAGAAAGGTCCGTACAGCACCCAGTGGCCAAGCTGTCGCGCCTCAACCTGTACGTCCTCCTGGTGGCCGGCGCCGGCGCACTCGCGCTCGCGCAGGCCCTCCTCGGCTTCCACCTCTCCTCCATCGACCCGGTGATGCTCGGCATCCTCCTCGTGCTCGCAGCGGTGAGCCAGCGTGTCCAGATCGTCCTCTTCCGCTCGAGCGCGATCTCGGTGTCGATCGCCTCGGTCATCGCGAGCTACGTGCTCTTCGGCACCGAGACGGCGGTCCTCGTGAGCGTCGTCGAAGCGCTCGTGAACTCGTTCACGCCGCGCCGCAAGCCGCTCGTGAAGGTCGCCTTCAACGCCGGCAACCTCGCGACGAGCGCCTACGCCGCCGGTACCGTGTACACGCTCGCGGGCGGGATGCTGCGACCGAGCGACATCGTCGGCACGCTGGTCGCGGTCGCGGTGTCCGCGGCCGTGTACTTCATCGTCAACACGTTCCTCGCCGCCGCGGTCATCGCGATCAGCGAGCGGCAGGGCATCGTGACGATCTGGCGCACGAACTACAGCTGGATGCCGGTGAACTTCCTCGCGACCGCCGCGCAGGGTGCGGCGCTCGCGATGGCGAGCCAGGCGCTCGGTGTCTTCGGCGTCGCCGTGTTCACGCTCCCGCTCGCGGTCGCTTGGTACAGCTTCAAGCTCTACATGGCGAAGTCGAGCGAGGTCCGTCAGCGCAACGCGGAGCTCAGCTCGGTCAACGAGATGCTCCGCCGCACGAACGACCGTCTCGAGCAGTCGCACCTCTCCGTCATCGGCGCGCTCATGGGAGCGCTCGAGGCGAAGGCGACGACCGACGCGGCCGCCGCGGCCGACACCGTGCACTACTCGATGCGGGTCGCGGAGCGTCTCGGCTGCACGACCGAAGAGGTCGCGGCCATCAAGCTCGGCGCGCTCTTCCACGACATCGGCACGATGGGCATCCCGCAGGAGCTGCTCGCGAAGCGTTCGTCGCTCGACGAGGCGGAGCTCGAGCAGGTCCGCGCGCACACGACGATCGGCGCGAACCTGCTCTCGAATATCCCGATGCTCGAGAAGATCCGTCCCATCGTGCTCTCGCACCACGAGCGCTACGACGGCAGCGGATACCCGCAGGGCCTCAAGGAGGACCAGATCCCGCTCGCCGCGCAGATCATCGCCGTGGCCGACGCCTACCAGGCCATGACGCGGGCTCGCCCGCATCGCGGCGCCTTCGCGCCGAAGCGGGCGCTCCGCGAGCTCCGCGCGAACGCGGGCACGCAGTTCAACCCGGTGGTGGTGGAAGCGTTCGTCTCGGTCGCCGTCGAAGAGCGCCGCAAGGCCGCTCGCGGCGCGTCGCAGACCCAGCCAGCCATGCAGCAGGCCCTCGAGGCCGTTCGCGTGACGATCTAGTGAAGGGGGTTCGGGACGATATGAAGACGACGAAGGTGCTCAGGGGATTGGCGCTCACAGCGCTCATCGCCCTCTCACTGATCGGCTCGGCAGGCGGCGCGGCGCTCAGCGCGCGGGGCAACACGCAGGGCGTCACGTGGGAGAACGACACGGTCGCGCGCGCTCCCCAGAACCAGAACTCCCAGGTCGACCAGAACGGCCAGGGGCCGGCGTCGGAGTTCGGAGTCACCTGGGAGTAGCGTCCGGTCCGACCAGAGCTCACAGGAGGGCGGCGCGCAGGCGCCGCCCTCTTCTCTTCCTTCCTTTCCCCTCGTAGTGCCTCCCTGATCACGCTTCCGGCTCCCCCTGCCGGGGGATGCCACGGCCCCCGCCCTGGCCGACCATCGAGCTATGCGAAACCGGTTTGCCACCCTCCTCTTCGCGATCGCCCTCGCGCTCTCCTTCGCGGCCGGCGCGAGCCAGGCGTCGGCCAACCCGGGCAACGGGTCGGGAGCCGGGAACCCGATCGTCTACGGGATCACCTGGGAATGACCACCTCGTTCCGCTCCCTGACCGGGATCGTCTTCGCCGCGCTCCTCGCGCTCGCGCTCATCGTCATGACGACGGACGCCGTGGCGGCGTCGCGCAGCCTCGGCGGCGGGACGAACATCCTCGATCCGGGTTTCGGCGGCTCGCAGATCTACTACCACCCGAAGCCGATCGGCCGCTTCGGCGTCACCTGGGAATAGCCGCTTAGCTTCCGGAGAACTCCGGCAGCGCGAACAGCTCCTCGAGCGAGTGCACCACGCGGTCGGGCACGGCCTCGCCCCTCGCGTGCTCGACGGCCCCCGCCTCCGTGAGTCCCGTCGTGATGAGCACCCCCGTCGCGCCGACGCGATGCGCGGCGACCATGTCGTAGTCCGGCGCATCGCCGACGACGACCGCGGTGTCCCCTCCGCGCGACCAACCCGCGCGCCGTAGCGCTTCCTCGAAGAGGAACGGCTCGGGCTTCCCGATGCAGAGCGCGCGCTGACCCGTGGCGACCTCGATCGCCGAGACGATGGAGCCCGCGCCCGGAAGCAGCCGGCCCTCGACCGGGTAGGCGCGGTCGCGGTTCGAGCAGATGAACCGCGCACCGGCGAGGACGGCACGCTGAGCCTCGGCGAGCTTCGCGTACGTCAGGTGAAGGTCGAGCCCGACGACGACCGTGTCCGCCGGCGCCGGCAGCTCGAGCGAGGTGAGGTAGCGGCGCATCGCGCCGGGGTCGACGCCGTCCGCAGCCGCGTCGGCGGGTGGGGTCCGCCCGGGGAGCGAGGCGGCGTCGCGCACCGAGATACCGACCGCACGGATCTCGGCGCGAAGACCGTCCGCGCCGACGACGAGCACGTCCTTCGGACGCGGTTCGCAGCGCTCGAGGTAGTGCGCCGTCGCGTACGCGCTCGTCACGACGTGCTCCATGTCGCCGCCCAGCTCGAGCGACGCGAGACGCCGCACGTACTCGTCGCGTGTCGCCGTCGAGTTGTTCGTCGCGAAGAAGATCTGCCAGCCGGCGCGGCGAAGCCGCTCGAGCGTCTCTCGCGCGTACGGCATGACCATGCTCCCGCGGTAGAGCACGCCGTCCATGTCGAAGATGGCGACCGGCATGAGCCGGAGACTAAGGCGCGGCCGCGTTCAGCGCGTGCGCAGCGGGCTCAGAGCGCCGCGCGGTACAACGCCTCGACGTCGGCCGCGGTCGTCGTCCGCGGGTTGACGAGGATGTTCCCCGACTGCATCGCGTCGCGGGTCATCTCGGCGATGTGCGTCTCGTCGACGCCGACCTTGCGCAGCCCGCTCGGGATCCCGATGTCCGCGTTCATGTCGTAGACGCGCTTCACCGCCGCGCGCGCATCCTTCGCGACGCCGAGCGCCTCCCCGACGAGGGCGTAGCGCTCCTCGGCCGCGGTCCGGTTGAAGTCCATGACCCGCGGCAGAAGGACGGCGACGGCGGTCCCGTGGGCGACGTGGTGCCAGCCGCCGAGCGGCAGCGCCATCGCGTGCACGTTCCCGAGCCGTGTGTTCGAGAACGCGAGGCTCGCGTTCACGACGGCGCGCAGCATCGACTCGCGCGCCTCCATGTCGGTGCCGTCCTTCACCGCGCGCGGGAGGGCGCGTCCCGCGTCGCGGATGGCTTCGAGCGCGAGGAGCTGCGTCGTGCGATACGTCTGCTTGTTCACGAACGACTCGATCGCGTGGACGAGCGTGTCCATACCGGTGATCGCGGTCCCGAACGGCGGCAGCGTGCGCGTCATCTCCGGGTCCTCGAGCGCGAAGAGCGCCGTCGCGTTCGGGCTGATGATGACGAGCTTCTTGTGCTGCTCGGGGTCCGCGATGACGGAGTTGATCGTGATCTCGGCGCCCGTGCCCGCGGTCGTCGGGATCGCGACGACGGGAGCGGCGGGTCTGGGGACCTTGTCGATGCCGATGTAGTCGAGCACCGTGCCGCCGTTCGTCATGAGGACCGCGGCCATCTTCGCCGTGTCGATCGAGGAGCCGCCGCCCACGGCCACGAACGCGTCGACGCCCGACGCCTTCGCGCGCTCGTAGCACCGCTGCACCTCACCCACCCCCGGATCGGGGACGACCTCGTCGTAGATCTCGTACGGGATCTTCGCGTCACGGAGGGCCGCCTCGATCGGCGTCACCAGGCCCGCCCCGAGCACGCCCGTGTCGGTGACGAGGAGGACGCGCTTCGCACCGACCTGACGAAGCGGATCCGCGACCGTCAGGGCCACGCCGCTTCCGATCTGGATGCGCGTGGGGATACGGAAGACGTCGACACGAGCGGTCACGCGCGGGAGTGTAGGCAGGAGCGAGCTCTGACTGCCTAGACCGTGCCCCCGCCCTTCCTGCCGCGGCCGCGATACGCCTTCCACGCGCGTCCGGCGGCAGACCCGCCATGCCGCCGCTCGACGTAATCGTCGACGCGCGCGAGGAGCATCGCGAGGAGCGCGGCGGCGATGAGCCGCCAGACCTGGAGGAAGATGAAC
Source organism: Candidatus Limnocylindria bacterium (assembly GCA_036518215.1). Lineage (GTDB taxonomy): Bacteria > Chloroflexota > Limnocylindria > P2-11E > P2-11E > CF-39. The sequence continues at coordinate 5,619 of DATDNP010000130.1, read as the reverse complement.
CGGAGACAGCCGATGAGGCAGCAGCCCACGGATCGACTCTAGCGAGAACCGTGCCGCGGGGCTCACCATTGGCGCGTGCCCGACACCACACGCCTGCTGCGGTCGATGCGCGTCGTCCGCAGGTTCTCGGACGAGCCGATCGCCGATGACGTCCTCATGGACATCCTCGAAGTCGCGCGCTGGACCGGGACGTCGAAGAACACGCAGCCGTGGCACATCGTCGTCGTGGGCGAGCGCGCGACGCTCCGGCGGCTCGGCGAGCTCGGGCGCTTCGCCGGTCACGTCGCCGGCGCCACGATCGCGCTCGCGCTCGTCATGGAAGGCCCGAACAACGCGTTCGACTGCGGCCGGCTCGCCGAGCGCGTCATGCTCGCGGCGTGGGCGCACCGCATCGGCTCGTGCATCGGGTCGATCTGGGGCGACGACAACGAGCGCACCGCGAAGGAGCTCCTCGGCGTGCCGCAGGAGCGCTGGCTGCGGCAGCTCGTCTCGCTCGGCCATCCGGCGGACGCGCACGCGACGCGCGTGCGAACGACGCCGGACACGGCTCGCGCGCTACCAGGAACCGGCCGCCGACGGCTCACCGAGCTCGTGAGCTGGGAGCGCTTCGGGCAGGGACGCAGGTAACCTCGCGCGCCGGAGTGCCGCTCCTCGCGGCTGGCTACGCGCGCGAGGCCTGTGTGACGATGGGGAGCGTGTGGAGCGCGCGCGGCACGAGGAGCACGGAGGCGCGAGTCGGGCGGCCGATGTGCTCGTACGCGATGTCGAGCGCTTCCTCGACGTCGACCGCGGCGCGCAGCTTCGCGAGCCGCACCACCTCAGGCGACTCCGATGCGGCGACGACGATCATGCAGTGCTGCAGCGTGAGCGCGACCATCACCGCCCGCTGCTCGCCGCCCGCGAAATGACGGCGCGCCTCCTCGACGACCGCTGACGGAGACTCCGCTTTCTCGAGCGCGGCGAGGAATCGCTGCTCGCCGGCGCCCTCGCCCGCGCCTTCGTCGAGCTGCGCCGGGATGATGATCGCGCCGCCCTCGCGTACGACGGACGTCGGTGCGAACCGCAGGTACGTCGCCGCCCGCGACGCCTGATAGAGGTTCACGTCCTTCGGCTTCCCCACTCCGGCGATCACGATGTCGTACTGCTTCTCGATCGTTCGCGTGTAGAGGCGCTCGCCGACCGCGACGAGGGCGCGCAGCACGTCGTCCGGCGCGCCGGCCTCGACCGCGACGACGCGCTCGTGATCGTCCGTCACGACGTTGAGGCAGAAACGGAGGCCGGCTCGCCGCGCGATCTCCGTGACGGTCTCGTGGAACGGGTTCCCCTCGATCTTCGCGAGGCGGACGCCGGGGTCCTCGAGGAAGCGCATCCCGTGCGTGGCCGTGATGACCGGCTCGCCGCAGCAACCGATCGCGACCGTCTTCCGACCGCCCGACCAGCCCGCGTACTGATGCGGCTCGACGATCCCCGTCGCGACGACGAGATCGGCGTCCTTCACGATCTTCTGCGTGAAGCCGGGTACGCCGTACGGCGGGATCGGACCGAGGTCGGCCCACTTCGACGGGTCGTTCCCGTCGGAGTCGATGACCGTGACGCGATCGACGATCGCGCCGAGCTTCTCGCGCTTCTCCGCGTCGGTCGTCGCGCGGTGCAGCCCGACCGCGACGATGATCGTGATCTGCGCATCCGGGATCCCGCCCGCGTTCAGCTCTTCGACGAGCGGCGGCACGAGCTCGCGGTCCGGCGAGGCGCGCGTGAGATCCGTGACCGCGATGACGGCGCGTGCGGCTCGGGGCGCGGCTCGCGCGACGGCGTCGCGCGCGAGATCGGCGAGCGGCGCGGAGCCACGCGGACGCCGGAGCGCGGCGCGCGCCTCGGCGACGACGTCGGCGAGCGGCGGCATGGTCCCGGACTGGACGACGTCGAGATCGAACCAGGGCTGAAGGAGGAATTCGAGCTCGTCGTGCCCGTAGGGCACCTTGAAGAGCCGCTCGTCGCGCGGCGCGCGCTGCACGTCCTGACTCTAGCGGCGCGCGCCGCGCCCGTCGTTACAGGACGCCGAGAAGACGCAGGAGCAACAGGATGACCGCGAGGACGATCAGGAGATGGATCCATCCGCCCGTCGCCCAGCCGGCGCCGGTGCCGGTGGTGATCCCTGGTCCTGTCGCGTACCAGCGGCCGCGACCGAGGAAGCCAAAGAGCCAGAGCGCGACGAGCACGATGATGATGAGCCAGATGAGTTCCATAGATCACCTCCGAACGGCCGCCCTCGCATGAGCGGCCTGTTCGGGGATTGGGTACGCACAGCCGATGCCGTCCGTTCGACGACGAAAAAGCTCGAAAAACACGCCGCACTTGCGGCGTACCTGAAGGTCCTCGACGACGAGGATCTGGTCATCGCCGCCCGCCTGCTCGCCGGGGCGCCGTTCCCGCGGAAGGACGAACGCGTGCTCTCCGTCGGGTGGAGCGCGCTCGCGGACGTGCTCCTCGAGCGCTCGAAAAAGGACGCCGACGAGATGCGTGAGAGCTATCAGCGTCACGCCGATCTCGGCGACGTCGCACATGACCTCATCGCGGAGCGCCCGCCCGACGGCGATGCGCTCACGTTGAAGGATGTCGAGGCGTCGTTCGAGGAGATCGCGGCGGTCCGCGGCGCGAACGCGAAGCGCGAGGTGCTGCGGAGCCTGCTGCGGCGCGCGAGCGCTGCCGAGGCGCGCTACCTCGTGAAGGTCATCGCCGGCGAGACGCGCATCGGGCTGCGCGAGGGATTGCTCGAGGACGCGGTCGCGCGCGCCTTCGGCCGGGACCGCGATGCCGTCGGTCGCGCGAACATGCTGACGGGCGACATCGGGGAGACGGCGCTCCGCGCGAGACACGACACGCTCGGCGAGCCGACGCTCGCGCACTTCGCGCCGATCGGGATGATGCTCGCGACGCCCGTCCTCGAGCTGTCCGAGGTCGGCGCGCGATTCGCGCCGCCATACGTCGTCGAGGACAAGTACGACGGCGTGCGTGCGCAGGTGCACAAGGCCGGCGACCGCGTCGAGCTCTACTCGCGCACGCTCGATCGCGTGACCGGACGCTATCCCGAGCTGCTCGACGCGCTGCGCGCGATCCCGGGCAGCTTCGTGCTCGACGCGGAGATCCTCGCGTTCGAGGGCGACCGCGCCGTGCCGTTCACGCGCTTCCAGACGCGGCTCGGGCGGAAAGACGTCTCCGGAGAGCTGCGCGCGCGGCTGCCCGCGTCGCTCGTGGTGTTCGACATCCTCGAGCGCGATGGCCGTGCGCTCCTCGACGAGGCGCTCTCGGAGCGCTACCGCGTCCTGCGCGAGCTGCCGATCGCGCGGCCGCTGCGCCTCGCGCTGCATCGCGAGCTCGAGGAGACCGGTGACGCACTCGTGGCCGCGCTCGACACGGAGTTCGCCGCCTCACGCGCGCGCGGGAACGAGGGCCTCATGGTGAAGGACCCGAGGTCCCCATACCGCCCGGGGCGACGCGGGATGGAGTGGCTCAAGGTGAAGCGCGCGCTCCGAACGCTCGACGTCGTGGTCACGGCCGTCGAATGGGGGCACGGGAAGCGCCGCGGCGTCCTCTCGGATTACACGTTCGCGGTCAGGGACGGCGATCGGCTGCGCAACGTGGGGAAGGCGTACTCGGGCCTCACCGACAAGGAGATCGCCGAGATGACCGAGCACTTCAAGCGCTCGACGATCGAGGACCTCGGACGGATGCGCGTCGTCCGTCCCGACACCGTCATCGAGGTCGCGTTCGACCAGATCCAGCTGAGCGACCGCCACGACTCGGGCTACGCGATGCGTTTTCCGCGCATCGTGCGACTGCGGCCGGACAAGCCCGTGCACGAGATCGACACGCTCGACACGGTGCGCGAGATCGCCGAGAGCCTCACCGGCGAGGGACCGCGCTAGCCGTACCGGAAGTCGCAGCGGGCGTCGCCACGGGCGAGCGTTCCGGTCCGCGTGAAGCGCACCCCGCGCTCGTCGGCCATGAGCACGTCCTGGCGGCACACGACCGCGTCGCAGAGGCGCTCCGCGCCCTCGGACGCGAAGAAGTCGCGCAGGACGCAGCGCGTGACGTCGAGGCCGAAGCGCCCATCCCATGCGATCTCGCGCATCGCCCAGTCGGGATCGCGGAAGACGAGCGCCCGGGCCATGCGCGCCTGCAGCTTCGTTCGCGTCATCGGCGAGAGCACCGGCGGGACGATCGCGTCGGGAAGCTGCCACACGCGACGCATGACCTGGAAGAACGCGCGCGACAGCGATGCGTAGGCCCGATCTTCGCTGATGCCGGCGGCACGCATCGCGCGGAAGAGCGCGAGCAGATACGCGCTCGTCCTCATCTCGAGGCGTCCGCCGGGTGTCACGGCCATCGCGATCTTCGGCGCGAGCTTCTCGTACTGGCGGTCCGCGGACGCGAGGACCGAGTCACGTACGAGGCCGAGGTCCGCGCCGAGGACACGACGCGCGAGAAGCCGGAACAACGCTGGCGGACGATCGCGCCCGCCGAACGCGTAGCGCGCGAGCACGACGCTCGTCGCCGCCGGGATGAGCGTCTGGATCGCGTTCAGCCGTGGGACGAGCCGGATCCCGAAGAGCGTCGGCGCGCTGCGGTTGGCGAGAAGCGACGCGTGGACGAGGGCTTCCCATGCGGTCACGCCCGCGGCGAAGGCGGCGATGAGGCGAAGGCGCCCGGTGTGTCTGGCCATGACTGCCTCCCTTTCGAGGATGGGCTTCCGGGGACGCGCGATTCGTCGGGCAGCGGGGCCCCCGGCTGTCAGGCGAGCGGTGATAATCGCGCGGTGCCGACGACGACGGGCTACATCGCCATGGCGGACATCTCCGGATACACGACGTTCGTCGCGGCGACCGAGCTCGAGCACTCACGGGAGATCCTCTCGGAGCTCCTCGAAGTGACGAGCCGAGCGCTCGAGAAGCACCTCACGCCGGTCCGGCTCCAGGGCGACGCGATCATCTGCGTGAGCGACGACGAGGAGGTCGTCGCGTGCCTCGAGTCGGCGTTCGTCGCGTTCCACCGGAGGGTGCGCGCGATGGTCGCGGCGACGACATGTCCGTGCGCCGCATGCCAGAGCGTGCCGTCGCTCACCCTCAAGTTCGTCGCCCATCGCGGGACGTACTCGAACGTCGAGGTCCGCGGCACCAAGGACCTCGTCGGCGCCGACGTGAACATCGCCTTCCGCCTCCTCAAGAACCACGTGCCATCGCACGAGTACCTGCTCGTCACGCGACCCGTCCTCGAGCGCCTTCCCGAGGCCGCACGCCTGCCCTTCGTTCCCATCGTCGAGGAGTACGACCTCGGTCGCGTCGAGGCGTTCTACCGCGACCTCCACGAGCTCCGCACGCTCGCGCTGCGACCCGCGCGCGCGCCCGTCACCAGTCACGACGCGCACGTGCGCGCGGGCACGATCGTGGACGCGCCGCCGTCGCTCGTCTGGGAGCTCATGCGGGATCCGCGCGCGTTCGAGCGGATCCTGTCCGCACCGAGCGTGGACATCGCGCCGGGCGCGCGCGGCACCATGCACGGCGCCGAGTACCACTGCCACCACGGGAAGGATGCGGAGACGATCTTCGAGGTCGTCGGCCT
>DATDNP010000129.1:0-7564 GCA_036518215.1 Candidatus Limnocylindria bacterium | reverse complement strand
TCCCCGTCGAGGTCGCTGCGATCCGCGAGACCACGGCGCTCGGCGCCGCGTTCCTCGCCGGACTCGCGACCGGCACGTGGCGCTCGGCGGACGAATTGCGCCGCCACGCCACGGTCGCCGCGCGATACGAGCCGCGTATGTCGGCCGACGAGCGCGAGAGCCTGTACAGCGACTGGCGCCGCGCGGTCGAACGCGCGCGGGACTGGGCGCGTCCCTAGTCCTTCGGAACGCGATCCGGGTAATCGGACATGATCCCGTCCACGCCCCACGCGCGGAAGAGCGCGATCTCCGCGGGATCGTTCACGGTCCACGGCTGCACGGCGAGCGACGCCGCATGCGCGGCGGCGACGAGCTCCGTGGTCACGTACGCCCTATTCGGGTGCAGCGCCCAGAGCTCGAGCGCCTTCGCGTCGGCGATGAGCGACGCGCCGCGTGGCGACGACGAGTAGATGTAGGCACGACGCACCTCGCGTGCGGTCTCGCGCGCCGCTTCGAGCGCCGCCCACCAGAAGCTCGACAGATAGACCGACGAGTCGGCGCGCGCCGCGATCCGCTCGGCCACCCGCTTTCCCGTCTCGCGCGCCATCGCGGTGCTCCCTTCGCACTTCAGCTCGACGTTCACACCCATTCGGCCGGCGCAGAGGTCGAGCACCTCGTCGAGCGACAGGAGACCGCGCGTCGAGGATGGCCGGTCGTGCGCGATCACGAGGTCCCCATCGATGAGCCATGCGTCAGTCTCGATCTCGTCGCACCCGAGCTCGAAGGCCTTCGTGAAGGACGCGACCGTATTGTCGGGCGCGTAGCCCCGCGCGCCGCGGTGTCCGATCCGCCTCACAGCGGCAGCCTATCGTGGGACACGAAGTGAAGTTCCCGCCGTTCGAGATGGAGCGGATGCAGTCCACGTGGGAGCACCGCATCCAGTACGACCTCTCCGAGTCGGGCGTGGAGGCGCTCACGCTCGAGGAGGCTGTCCGCGATCCGCGCGAGCTCATGCGGACGAAGCTCGGATACGCCGAGGGCGTCGGCCGCGACAACACGCGAGCGCTCATCGCGAACTTCCATAGCGGCATGAACGCCGAGAACGTCGTCGTCACGACCGGCACGAGCGAAGCGAACTATCTCGCGATCACGACGCTCGTCTCGCCCGGCGACGAGGTCGTCGTCGTCATGCCCAACTACATGCAGCTGCACGGGCTCGCGACAGGTCTCGGTGCCCGCGTGCGCGAGGTCTGGCTCCGCGAGGAGCGCGGCTGGACGATCGACCTCGACGCGCTCGCGGCCGCCGTCAACGCGAAGACGAAGGTCATCTGCGTGTGCACCCCCAATAACCCGACAGGGCAGGCGCTCTCGCGCACCGAGATCGCTCGCGTCGTCGAGATCGCCGACCGGCACGGCGCGTGGATCATCGCGGACGAGGTCTATCGCGGGGCGGAGCTCTCGGGCGAGGAGAGCGCGTCGTTCAGCGGGCGCGGACCGCGTGTCATCGTCACCGGCGGGCTCTCGAAGGTCTACGGGCTCCCGGGCCTGCGGGTGGGATGGCTCGTCGCGCCGGCCGATGCGGCGCAGCGTGCGCTCGAGCTAAAGGACTACACGACGATCGCTCCGGCGACGCTGTCCGAGCTGCTCGGCGAGGTCGCACTTGAGCGGCGGGTGAAGCTGCTCGAGCGTGCGCGGTTCCTCGTGAACGAGCGGTGGCCGGCGCTCGAGGACTGGGCCGCGGGTCACGCGCGCGAGCTGCACTGGACGCCGCCGCAGGCCGGGGCGATCTGCTTCTTCAGCTACCGCTTCCCCATCGATTCGATGGCGCTCGTCGACCGGCTCATTCGCGAGTACTCGACGATGGTCGTGCCGGGCATCCAGTTCCGGGCGGAGCGCCATCTGCGGGTCGGCTTTGGGATGGAGCCACGGATCCTCCACGCGGGGCTCGCCGCGATCGACCGTCTTCTGGCGGCCGTAGCGTCCTAGCCCGATCGTGGGCTTCTGCGCGGGTGTCTGTTTAGCTACCATCCGACCTCGACATGGCGGCTCGTCCGCTCCATCTATTCGAGGCCGGACTCGTCACCGAGCAGCGCTTCGCCGGCCTCGCCTCGGCGCCCGCGGCCCTCGCGGCGCCCTTCGCCCGCTCGCTGTCGCCGGAGAAGCACGTGCGCGTCCCATTCAACCCGCGCGATCGCTGGCTCACGGCCGCACGCGAGTCCTGCCGGACGCTCGGCGATGCCGTCGCGGCGTCGCTGCGTGGCGGAGCGTCGTGCCTCGTGCTGGGCGGCGAGTGCACGCTCGTCGCCGGTTCGCTGTCGGGTGCCCTCATCGCGGAGCCGGACATCGTGCTCGTGTACCTCGACGCGCACGGCGACTTCAACACGCTCGCCACGACGCAGTCGCACTACGTGAGCGGCATGTGCCTCGCTCATGTGTGCGGGAAGTCGATCGCGCCGCTGCTCTGGCCCGGCGCACGCCGCATCGCGGAGGATCACGTCGCGCTCGTCGGCGCGCGAGCCCTCGACGCCGGCGAGCGTCAGAACGTGGAGCGTTCGCGCGTGCTGCATGTCGCGTTCGATCGCGAGCACGCCGATCTCACGCGTCTCGTCGCGTTCGCGCGCCGGAAGAAGGTGTGGCTCCACGTCGATGTCGACATCGTCGATCCGTCGGAGGTACCGGCCGTCGTGTTCCCGGCGCCCGGCGGTCCGTCGCTCGCCGCGGTGAGCGACTGCATCTCGCAGCTCGCGGCCGTCGCGGACGTGCGCGGGATCGATGTGTGCGGCTACGACCCGCGGCAGGACGAACGGAACGAGCTGCCGGCGGAGATCGCCGGTCTCTTCAGCGCCTATCAGCGGATGGCGGTCGCGAGCTAGCCGCTAGTCCCCATCGAACGTCGAGGCGACCGCGAGATCGCTGAGCCATTCCTCGAGGACGCGAGCGAAACGATCCTTCGGCTCGCGCGCGACCTTCGAGACCCGCCGGTTGCGCGGCGGCTCCGGCAGCGATCGATGGATGTGCTTCGGTGTCGTGCCCTCGGCGCGCCACCGTGTGATCGCCGTCATGTCGTCCTCCGTGCGCGTGTCGCTTCACGCCGGAGCATGAGGGCTGCCACGACCGCGGTGCGGAATGAGATGGTGCCGAAACGGTGCCCGAATGGTGCCGATGCCGAACGGGTCGCGCGGGACGACCGAATCGCAACCTTCGTGCTGCCCAACCGTCGCTGACCCGGCCGACCGTCCTCCGCAGTCTTCGGCCCATGGACAAGATCAACACGGGCGACACCGCGTGGCTCCTCGTTTCCGCCGCTCTCGTCATGCTCATGACGCCGGCCCTCGGCTTCTTCTACGGCGGGCTCGTCCGACGGAAGAACGTCCTCGCGACGATCATGCACAGCTTCTTCATCCTGTGCCTGATCAGCGTCCAGTGGGTGCTCTGGGGCTACTCGCTCGCGTTCGGTCCTGACCATGGCGGTCTCATCGGCGGTCTCGACTGGGCCACGTTGAAGGGGGTGGGCCAGGAGCCGAACGCCGACTACGCACCGACCGTCCCCGCGCTCGCGTTCATGGTCTTCCAGATGATGTTCGCTGTGATCACGCCCGCGCTCATCACGGGCGCGTTCGCCGAGCGGAAGCGCTTCAAGGCCTTCGTCGTGTTCACGCTCCTCTGGGCCACGCTCGTGTACGACCCGGTCGCGCACTGGGTCTGGGGCACGGGCGGGTGGCTCCGCGGGCTCGGCGCGCTCGACTTCGCGGGCGGCACGGTCGTGCACATCACGAGCGGCGTCTCCGCGCTCGTCGCGGCGCTCATCCTCGGGCGTCGCCGCGGGTACGGCGTCGAGCAGATCGAGCCGCACGACGCGACGATGACGGTCCTCGGCGCGAGCCTTCTCTGGTTCGGCTGGTTCGGGTTCAACGCCGGCTCCGCCCTGCAGTCCGGCGGGCTCGCCGCGAACGCGTTCGTCGTCACGAACACGGCTGCCGCGATGGCCGCGCTCACGTGGATGACGGTGTCGTGGCTCCACAAGGGCGCGCCGAGCGTCCTCGGCGCCGCGGCCGGCGCGGTCGCCGGTCTCGTCGCCATCACGCCCGCGTCTGGCTACGTCGACGTGTCGGCGGCGATCCTCATCGGTCTCGGCGCGGGCACGTTCTGCTACGTCGCGATCCAGCTCACGAAGCGCCTCAAGGTCGACGACGCGCTCGATGTCTTCGGCGTCCACGGTGTCGGCGGTATGTGGGGCGCGCTCGCGACCGGCATCTTCGCGACGGTCGCGGTGAACTCCGGTGCCGCGAATGGCGCGGCGTACGGCAACCTCGCGCAGCTCGGCATCCAGGCCATCGCGGTCCTCGCGTCGGTCACGTACTCCGCGGTGATGACGTTCGTGATCCTCAAGGTCATCGATCTGTTCGTCGGTCTCCGTGTCCCCGAGCACGAGGAGGTCCTCGGGCTCGACGCGAGCCAGCATCGCGAAACGGCGTACCAGGTCTAAGGAGGGAACCAGATGGACTTCCTCGCTGTCGCGTCCTTCGCGGTCCTCGTCGTCGCCTGGCTCTTCGCACCGAGCAGGGCCGTCGCCGTCGAAGATGCGTCGGAGGAGCGCGCCGCAGCCTAGTCCTCACCTCGGTCATGACGCACCGCGGTGAACGGTTCGCCGTCCACCGCGGTGCTAGTGTGTCTGGTGACAACTTCATACGACGGGGGAGCGCCCGGCAGTGGGGCGCTGAGAGTGCGGTCGAACGCAGACCCCTGAACCTGATCTGAGTCATATCAGCGTAGGGAGTCGATAGCGCGATGCACCGAAGCTGCGGCGCTCAGATGCGCCGCTTTTTATTTGCCCGGAAGCGCCCGTGAAGGCCGTCATCGTCGCGCACGGCGATGTCGACGCGTCGGACCGCGACCTCCTATCCGGCGCGGATCTCGTGATCGCCGCCGACGGCGGCGGCTTCGCCCTCGAGCGCTGGGGCATCCTTCCGCAGCTCGCGGTCGGCGATTTCGACTCCTACGGCATCGAGCGCGCGAACGCGCTCGGGAAGAAGGGGGTGAAGGTCGTCGCGCACCCGGCCGCGAAGGCCGAGTCCGATCTCGAGCTCGCGCTGCGCTCGGCGATCGAGCAGAAGGCGAGCGAGATCGTCGTCCTCGGTGCTTTCCGCGGCGAGCGGCTCGATCACGAGCTCGCGAACATCATGCTGCTCGCGGATCCCGCCTATCGCGGACGCACGATCACTGCGATCCAGGGCAACACGCGCGTCCGCGCGCTCCACGGTGGGAGCGAGCACATCATCGACGCCGCCGTGGGCTCCGACGTCACGCTCCTTCCCGTCGGCGGCGACGCCACCGGCGTCCGCACGACGGGTCTCCGCTACGCGCTCCACGGCGAGACGCTCGAGTTCGGCCGCTCCCGCGGTCTCTCGAACGTCGTCGCGCTGACACCCGCGTCCGTCTCGCTCGAACACGGCGTACTGCTCGTCATCGAAACACGCAAAGGAGGCACACCATGAACTCGGATCTCTCATGGCGCACCGTCGACATCGTCGTCACGGCGGCGATCGCGGTGGCATTCGGCGTCGTCTATTGGGCCTGGGGCCTCGTGTACTCCGCGGTCGGCCCGGCGTTCGCGTTCTTCCCGCCGGCGCAGAACCTCATCGACGGCGTGTGGCTCATCGCGGGCGTCCTCGCGGCGCTCGTCGTTCGGAAGCCGGGCGCCGCGCTCTTCGCCGAGCTCGTCGCCGCGAGCATCGAGGCACTGCTCGGCGGGCAGTGGGGCCTCGACACACTCGCGTCCGGGGCCATCCAGGGACTCGGGGCGGAGATCGTCTTCGCGATCGCGCGCTACCGCGTCTGGGACATGCGGACCGCCGTCCTCGCGGCCGTCGTGTCGGCCATCGGAGGATGGATCCACGACGTGTTCGTCTACTACGCCACGCTCGCGCTCACCGACCAGATCGTGCTGCTCGTCATCTACGTGATCTCGGCGGCGATCCTCGGCGGGCTGGTCTCGTGGTGGCTCTACCTCGCGATCGCCCAGTCGGGCGTCCTGGCCCAGTTCTCATCGGGTCGCGTCCAACGTCGCGTCTGATCGAGGCGAGGGATTGGGGGTGGCGGCACGCCGGCCGCGAGGCCTGGGCGGTCCGCCACCTCGACCTGCGCATCGACGACGGGGAGCGCGTGCTGCTCCTCGGCGCGAGCGGCGCCGGGAAGAGCACGCTGCTCCTCGCGCTCGCCGGCCTCCTCGATCCGTCGGGCGGCGGCGAATCCGAAGGCACGCTCGTCGTCGGCGGCCGTGCGCCGCACGAGGCGCGCGACGAGACGGCCATCGTGTTCCAGGATCCGGAGACGCAGCTCGTCATGCCGAGGTGCGGCGACGACGTCGCGTTCGGCCTCGAGAACCGCTGTGTGCCCACCGAACGTATCTGGCCGCAGGTGCACGCCGCCCTCGCGGCGATCGCGTTCCCCTACCCCGGAGAACGACGCACCGACGCGCTCTCCGGCGGCGAGAAGCAGCGCCTCGCGCTCGCGGGCGCGATCGCGCTGGGCCCGCGATTGCTGCTGCTCGACGAACCGACGGCGAATCTCGACCCCGACGGCGCCGCCGCAGTGCGCGCGACGATCGCATCGCTCGTCGCGGATCGCGCGCGGACGCTCGTGATCGTCGAACACCGCCTCGCCGAGATCGTGCCGCTCGTCGATCGCGTCGTCGTCATCGAAGCGGGCGCGGGCGTCGTGGCCGACGGCGCGCCGGACGACGTCTTCGCACGCGAGGGCACGAGGCTCGCCGAGCACGGCGTGTGGATTCCCGGGATACCGATGCCCCCTGCTCCGCGGCACCGTGACATGTCGGACGACGTGCTGGCGAGCGCGCGCGGTCTCGGCTTCCGCTACCCCGCGAGCGACCGATCCGCGTTGGAGGGTGTCGACCTCGACGTGCATAGCGGCGAGGCGCTCGCGCTCACCGGTCCGAACGGGTCCGGCAAGTCGACGCTCGCGCTCCTCGTCGCCGGACTCCTGCGGCCCGAGCGCGGCACGGCGCGGCTCGGCGCCGACGACGCCTGGCGACTGCCCGCGCGCCGCCTCGTCACGCGCGTGGGCACCGTCTTCCAGGATCCCGAGCACCAGTTCGTGAGCTCGACCGTCCACGACGAGCTCGCCGTCGGGCCGCGACGCGCGGGCAAGAGCGAGGAGGAGGCGCGCGCGATCGCGGCGCGGCTCCTCGACCGGCTACGCCTCGCCCATCTCGCCGACGCGAACCCGTTCACGCTGTCGGGCGGCGAACAGCGGCGGCTCTCCGTCGCGACGGCGATCGCCACGGCGCCGCCGCTCCTCGTCCTCGACGAGCCGACCTTCGGTCAGGACCGGCGCACCTACGCGGAGCTCGTCGCGCTCCTCGCCGAGCACCGCGACGGCGGTGGCGCGCTCGCGTTCGCGACACACGACGCGTCGCTCGTCTCGACGCTCGCGGACCGCATCATGACCCTCAACGCAGGACGAGTCGTCGCCGGGGTGGCAGGGGCAGAGCCCCTGCGACAAGAGGGTGCGGGCTCATGACGGCGAAGCCGACATGAGACTGCTCGCACCGCTCGTGCCGGACCCG
>DATDNP010000128.1:0-3260 GCA_036518215.1 Candidatus Limnocylindria bacterium | reverse complement strand
CGTGCCGGGCCTAGGTGATTGCGCCGATGGGATGCGGCCCTACGCTTTCGCGGTGGAGCAGCGGATCGGGTTCGTCGAGACGCCGCATGGCCGGGTCGCGTACGCGACGACCGGATCCGGGCCGGCACTCTTCTGCGACACAGGGTGGGTGAGCCACCTGGACGTCTGGCGGCGTGGTGACGCCTACCGCGCCTTCTTCGAGCGGCTCGCCGAGCACCACACGCTCATCCGCTACGACAAGCCCGGCACCGGTCTCTCGGATCGGACGCGCGATGACCTCAGCGCGGAGCCCGAGGTCCGTGCCGTCGAGGCGATCGTCGAGGCACTCGCCATACGCCGTCTCACGTTCCTCGGCATGTCGCAGGGCGGCACGATCGCCGCGCGCTACACGGCGCGCCATCCCGACGTCGTCGAGCGGCTCGTGCTGTACGGCACGTTCGCGCGCGGCGCCGATCTCGCGCGGCCCGACGTGCGTGACTCGGTCGCCGCGCTCACGCGCGCGCATTGGGGCATGGGCTCGAAGACGCTCGCCGACCTCTTCGTCGCGGGATGCGATCCCGAGACCGAGCGCTGGTTCGTCGAGGCGCAGCGTGCCTCCGCGGACGGCGAGATGGCCGCGCGTCTTCTCGAAGCGATCTACGCGACGGACGTGACCGATGAGCTCCGTCGCATCCGCTGCCCGACCCTCGTGCTCCATCGCGAGCGCGACCACGCGATCGCGTTCGCCGCCGGTCGAGAGGTGGCCGCGCTCGTCCCGGGCGCGACCTTCGTCCCGCTTCCGGGCGCCGCGCACATCGCCTACGTCGCGGAGGCGCAGCCGGTGCTCGACGCCATCCTCGACTTCATCGGCGATGGGAGGAGCGCCACGTCGCCCCTGACGCCGCGCGAGGTCGAGGTCGCCTCGCTGGTCGCGGATGGGCTCACGAACGCCGAGATCGCGCTACGGCTCGACGTCGCGCCGAAGACGGTGGACGCGCACGTCGAGCACATCCGGAACAAGCTCGCGATGCGCTCGCGCACCCAGATCGGCGTGTGGGCGACGGAACACGGGCTGCGCCGGACGAAGACGGTCGCAGAGCGGTGACAGCGTACTGACGCGCGTCCGCCCTCGTTAGCCCGGCTGGATGAGAGGGATCGTCGCGGCGGCCTCCGCCGTCTGTGTCCTCGTCGCCGCGATCCTCACAGGCGCACCGCCCGCGCGCGCCGCTGCGGCCGTGGTCGCGGCGACCTGCGCCGACAGCGAAGGTCCGGGCATCGCGCACCCGGCGACGGTGGAGAGCGGCAAGCCGGGATTCCACGCCGCGTGGTACGGACAGAGCGGCTACCCGCGTCTCTGCCCCGGGCACCGCTCCACGGCGACGGTCGCGTTCTACAACAACGGCTCGTTCGGATGGCTCCAGAACGCGATGGGGCAGGTCGCGTATCTCGGGACATGGTCGCCGGAGCCGGGGCAGGACCGCGTGAGCCCGCTCGGCGGTGACGGTACGAACGGCTCGCCGAACACCGGATGGCCACGCTACAACCGGATCGCGATGCAGCCGGCCCTGTGGGTCGGGCCCACGCAGGTCGCGTGGTTCCAGTTCACGATCCAGGCGCCGATGACGCCGGGCTACTACCGGCTCTACCTGCGTCCGCTCATCGAGGGCGCGACGTGGCTCGAGGACTACGGCGTGTTCTGGCAGGTCACGGTGCTCAACCCCGACGGCTCGCTGCCGCCGCAGCCCGCCGCCGTGTACACACCCGTCGGGTACAGCACGGAGAGCGTGACGACGTCGGCGGGGACGTTCACGGTGAAGCTCGTGAAAGAGCCGCTCGCGCAGGTGAGCGTGAGGACGCTCACCGCGAACTCCACCGACTGCTCGAACAGCTGCCCGGCGAAGCCGCTCGATCAATACGTCACGTCCGAGAGCGGTGGCTTCGCGGGGATGCACGGCAGCTACTTCTGTCCGCCGGACTACGCGGCGTGCGCGACGATGGTGAACACGTACTCGTACGCCGTCTACAACAGCGACCTGCGCAGGTGGCTCACGTCCGGCGCGCTCACCAACCCATACAACTCGCTCGCGAGCTGGAACAGCGGTACGCCCACCTTCTATCAGCACGTCGCGCAGTACGGGCAGAGCGGCTCGCCGCCGGTCACCGCCGCGATCTCGAACTATCCGCTGCTGCTCCAGGGCGGAAGTCTCATCGACTCGTCGTCACTCCTCTCGTCGGGGCAGCTCGTGCGCGGCACGCGCGGCGCGATCGGCGTCGACGGCACGTACGTGTATCTCGCGATCGTGTACCCCGCGACGGTGCCCGAGACCGCGGGCGTGCTGCAGATGATCGGTGTCCGTGACGCGCTGAACCTCGATGGCGGCGGGAGCGCCGCGCTGTGGATCGACGGCGGCTACGTCGTCGGGCCCGGCCGGCTCCTGCCGAACGCGATCGTCCTCACGCGACCGTAGTCACGCGGCCGGCGGCGAGCGCGGGCGCGCGGCCAACGCCGCGTTCGCTCGGAGGACACGCCCTCATGATGCGGAGCGCTGCAGCAGCGGCCTACGCGAGGCGCGCGGCGATCGCGGCGCCGAGATCGCCGGTGCGAGCCGTGCCGCCGATGTCCGGCGTGCGCGGCGCGCTCGGAGTGGCGAGGTGCGCCTCGATGGCGTGAACGATGTCGTCCGCGGCGACCTTCTCGCCGAGGTGCTCGAGCATCATCGCCGCGGCCCAGATCTGGCCGATCGGATTCGCGATGCCCTGACCCGCGATGTCCGGCGCCGAGCCGTGCACGGGCTCGAACATCGACGGTCGGCGACGCGTCGGATCGATGTTCGCGGACGGCGCGAGCCCGAGCGTCCCGGTCGTGCCCGGTCCGAGGTCGGAAAGGATGTCGCCGAACAGATTGCTCGCGACGACGACGTCGAAGCGCTCGGGCGACATGACGAAGCGCGCCGCGAGGATGTCGATGTGGTACTGGTCGGTGCGCACGTCGGGGTATTCCCGCGCGATCGCGTGGAAGCGTTCGTCCCAGTACGGCATGGAGATCGTGATGCCGTTGGACTTCGTCGCGCTCGTGACGTGCGGTCGCCCGAGCCGCCTCGCGAGCTCGAACGCGTACCGCATGATCCGGTCGACGCCCCTCCGCGTGAAGAGCGCGACCTGCATGACTCCTTCGTCCTCGCCCTGACCGAAGCGCCCGCCCACCTGCGAGTACTCGCCCTCGGTGTTCTCGCGCACGACCCAGAAGTCGGGTTTCCCCGCGCGCAGCGGCGACGTCACGC
>DATDNP010000127.1:0-4737 GCA_036518215.1 Candidatus Limnocylindria bacterium | reverse complement strand
ACCTCGCGCTCATCGGTTGGGCGCCGGGGACCGAGGAAGAGATCTTCACGATGGACGATCTCGTCGCGAAGTGGCGGATCGACCAGGTGCAGAAGGCGGGGGGCAAATGGGACAAGGACCGCCTCGACTGGTTCAACGGCGTCTGGATCCGAAGGCTCAGCGTTGCGCAGCTCATCGAGCGGCTAGCGCCCTTCGTGCCGAAGGAGTGGGACCGCGACGTGCTGGCGAAGGCGGTGCCGCTCATCCACGAGCGCATGAGGACGCTGGTGGAGGCTCGCGACCAGCTCGACTTCTTCTTCAACGACGTTTCGCCGGAGGCGGCGATCATCGTCCAGGAGAACGACCGCGCGCGATCCATCCGGGTGCTTGCGCGCACCGAGGCCGCGCTGCGCGCACTGCCGTCGTTCGATACCGCGGGCATCAAGGCGGCGATCGAAGCGATCGCGACGGAGCTCAACTGGAAGCTGAGGCCGGTCACGCTCGTGATCCGCGCCGCGGTCACGGGGAAGCGCATCGGTCCGCCGCTATACGAATCCATCGAGCTGCTCGGAAAGGAGAAGAGCCTCGCGCGCATCGCGCACGCGCAGGATCTTCTTGGGGAGGGCCCGCGCGCATGACGAACCTCGCTCGCCGCGTCGCGCTCGGCCTCGCCTCGCGCGGCGACGTCACGGACACGATCGAGTGGGCGCAGCGCGCCCGCGCATCGGGCCTCGAGTCGGTGTGGTTCCACGACTCGTACTTCGAGCGCGACGCGGTGACGTACGCGACCGCGGTCGCGTCGCACGTCGACGGCATCAAGGTCGGCCTCGGGGCGCTCAACCCGTTCACGCGCCACCCGGTCCTCATCGCGATGACCATCTCGGCGCTCGACGAGATCGCGCCCGAGCGCATCGTCCTCGGCCTTGGCTCTGCGCTCCCGCTCCGCCTCGGACAGATGGGCGTGCCGTACGTCCCGGACGAGGCCGCAGCGAAGGTCGCGACCACGATCGACACGCTGCACACGCTTTGGAAGGGCGAGCGCATGCCGTCGGGCAAGCCCGGGCTGCCGCCGCTCGTCCCGCAGTTCCCGCCGGTGCACCGCGTCCCTATCTATATCGCGGGGTACCGCTCGCCGATGATGGTCGTCGCCGGGAAGAAGGGCGACGGTTACCTGGCGCGGCCCGCAGAGTCGATCCCGGGGCTCAAGAAATTGCTGCGCGTCATGGATCGCACCGCGCGCGAGGCCGGCCGCGATCCGAACGACATCGACACCGCCGGCTATCTGCTGTCGCTCATCGGCGACACGCGGCGCGACGCGCTCAACCGCGCGAAGCGCGAGCCGTTCGTCATCTACATGATGTCGATCCTCTCGGACGTGACCCTCAAGCGCGCCGGCTTCGAGACGGAGCTGCGTGACCGCATCGCCGCCGCGTGGCGCAAGGAGGACTTCACGACCGCGGGGAACCTCATCCCCGACGAATTGCTCGACGCGTTCATCCTCTGCGGCACGCGACGCGAGGTCGCTGACCGCGCATGGGAGTACCACGAGGCCGGGATGGATCTCCCGCTCCTGCAGCCGGTCGTGCAGGACGAGGAGCAGACGCTCGCCGTGCTCGACGCCGCCGTCGCGTACGGCACGGCGGAGGCGGGCACGGTCGCGACGCGTGCGGCGCTCACCGAGCAGCGCAAGGGCACGATCGCCGGGCTGCGCGACCGGCTCGCCGCCTATTACGAGATCATCCGTCCGTTCTCGTTCACCGCATCATCCGCGCCGGTCGCGGTCGCGGGCGGGCTCGCGGCCTTCGAGGGGAAGTTCGACTGGACGCTCTTCCTCGTCTCGATCATCGCGAGCGTGCTCCTCCATATCGGGACGAACGTCGTGAACGAGATCTACGACGTGCGCAAGGGCGTGGACACGATCGTCTCGCCGCGCGCGAGCCACGCCATCGTGAAGGGAGCCATCGGCGACCGTGAGGCGTACGTCCTCGCGATCGCGGCGTTCGCGGCGGCGTTCGCGCTCGGCGTGTACCTCGCGTACGTGCGCGGGTGGCCGATCGTCGCCCTCGGCCTCGCCGGTCTCGTCGGCGGCTACACGTACACGGCGCCGCCGTTCCAGTACAAGTTCAGCAGCTGGGGTATCCCGCTCGTCTTCGCGCTCATGGGCCCGCTCATGGTGATGGGTGCCTTCTACGCGATCACGGGCACGATCGACGGGAGCAGCTTCGCGCTCTCGATCCCGGTCGGGCTCCTCGTCGCGGCGATCCTGCACGGCAACGAGTGGCGCGACATCAGCGAGGACGCGCGCGCCGGTGCGCGCACGTTCTCGGTGCGCATGGGACGCGACGCGGCGCACTGGCTCTACGTCGCGCTCGTCGTCGGCGCGTACATCGCGCTCACGCTCGCGGTGCTCGCGTCGCTCCTGCCGACGTGGACGCTCCTCGCGATGCTCTCGCTCCCGCTCCTCGTGCGTCAGATCCGCTCGGCGGAGTTCGGCGCGAGCGGGCAGCAGCGCGCCATCGCGATGATCGACCTGCAGACCGCGCAGTTGCACGCCGCGTTCGGCTACCTCATGGTCCTCGGCCTCGTGGTCGCGGCCGTCGCGGCTCGTTGAAGTAGAGGAGACACACGATGGTCCGCAGCGCTGTGGATGTCCGCGCCCTTCAGGCACCGCTGCGCGAGCGCTATCAGGCCGACCCCGACGTCGCGCGCATCGAGCTCGTCGCGACGAGCGGCGCGAGCGATCTGAGCGATCCGCTCCACTGCGCGGTCGAGCTGCCCGCATCCGGAGGGACGATCGCGGCGGGTGCGCATCCGCTCGTCGGCGGCGTCGGAGACGTGCCGTGCTCCGGCGACCTGCTCCTCGCGGCGCTCGCGGCGTGCCAGGAGACGACGCTCCGTATGGTCGCCGCGAACATGGGCGTCGACCTCGTGTCGGTCGACGTCCGGGTCACGGGCGACTGGGACGCGCGCGGCACGCTCGCGCTCAAGGGAGCGCCCATCGGGATCACGCACATCAGATGCGACACGCGCGTCGTGGTCGCGGGCGACGAGCGCGGTGAGCGCGCCGATCGGCTGCTCCGGAGCGCCGAGAAGTACTGCGTCATCCTCGACACGCTCCGCTCGGGCGTCAGCGTCGAGTCCACGTTCTCGCTCGAGCAGGGAACGACGTAGTGGCAAAGCGCGATCCCGCACTGGCGCTCGGGCTCGTCACGGCGTTTTCGCTCTTCGCGCTCACGTTCCGCGGTGAGCGGCGGCGGTTCTGGGAGCGCATGACGCTCACCGGATTCGTCCTCGGGAACCTCGCGCTCGCGAACGAGAAGGAGCTGCGTTCGATGCGGCCGCGCATGCGCGACATCGTGCTCGGCCTATCGTCCGCGGCCGTGCTGTACGGCGTCTTCCAGTTCGGCGACCGCATGGCGCGCGCGGTCATGCCGCGAGGCTCGAAGGAGATCCGCGACATCTACGCGCTCCGGCGCATCGACACGCCTGAGTCCATCGCGGCGCGGCTCGGCGCCGTCATCGGTCCGGCCGAGGAGCTCTTCTGGCGCGGCTTCGTGCAACGGCGAGCCGGCGGCGTCGCGGCGGCCGCGGCATACGGCGGCGCGCATCTCGTGACGGCGAATACGACGCTCATCGGGGCGGCGAGCGTGGCGGGCATCTACTGGGGCATGCTGCGTGCGCTCGGGATGAGCATGCCCGCGCTCATCACGAGCCACATCGCCTGGGACATCTGGATCTTCCTCCTCGCCCCGACGGAGGGGGCCGAGGAGGAGATCAACAGAAGCGCCGATGCGACGCGCTAGAAGCGGTCGCGCGCGGCACGCTCAGCAGCCCGCTTCGCACAGCACGCGCAGTGCGGATCAGGCCAGACGAGCCAGACCACGAGCGCGAGCCAGCCTGCGAAGAGGCCGATGCTGAAAGCCATGTCGGACGTGATGACCATGCCGACCCGCAGGGCAATCCGCGGGCCAGCCCGAGGAACGCGGTGCGCATAGAGGTGCGGCACGGCGACATCGCCGACCAACCCGACCTCGATGCCGTCGTGAACGCGGCGAACACCGAGCTGTGGATGGGGAGCGGTGTGGCGGGCGCGCTCCGCGCGCGGGGTGGGAAGCAGGTAGAGGAAGAAGCGGTCGCCCAGGGTCCGATCTCGCTCGGCGACGCGGTCCTCACGAGCGGCGGCGGCCTCCCCAATGCGCACGTCATCCACGCAGCGGCGATGGGCTACCGCGCTGAGGACGCGCGCGTCCCGAAGACGCCCGGCACGAGCTCGAGCCCGGAGATCATCGCGGCGTGCGTGCGGCGCGCGCTCGAGCTCGCCGAGGAGAACAAGATCCGCAGCATCGGCTTCCCCGCCCTCGCGACCGGGGTCGGCGGCTTCCCGGTCGCGGAGGCTGCCGACGCGATGATCGGCGCGGTGCGCGATTACGAGCGGCGACGGCCGGACACGAAGATCGAGCGGGTGGTGTTCATCCTCCTCGGCGATCGGGCCGCGAAGGTCTACGAAGCGCGCGCAGCGGCGAGCGCGTCGCCGAGCGAGAACCGGCCAAGGTAGAGCGCGCGGCCGACGACGACGCCCTTGATGCCGCGATGCCGCAGCTTCGCGAGCGCCTCGATGTCGCGCAGCGATCCGATGCCGCCCGAGTAGATGACGTCGCCGCCGAACGCCCGCGCGACGGCCTCGAGGTTCACGAGATCAGGCCCCTTGAGCGTGCCGTCGACCGAGACGTTCGTGTAGATGACGATCGGCACGCCGTT
>DATDNP010000126.1:0-15601 GCA_036518215.1 Candidatus Limnocylindria bacterium | reverse complement strand
ACCCCGTCGGCATCCGCGAGCGTGACGGCGTCGCGGACGCCCGGGCCGGTGACGACACGGACGCCGGCACCCGTCCCGTCGTTCGCGCAGAACGATCTCGTCGCGCGCGTCGATCTTCACGGTGATACCGCCGGCCGCTTCACGACGATGATGCTGTCGGCGGACGGGACCTACGTGACGACGTCAGCGGACTGGGCGGCCGATCGCTACGTGCGTCGCCTCGCGGCCGAGGGTATCGCGCTCGTTCGAGACCGCATCATGGCCACGCGTCTCTTCGCAGCGGATGCGAGCTATGGACTGAGGCTCAAACCGGGCGCGGACCCGCCCGGCCACGGCGCGAGCGGCGTTCAGGTCTCGTTCTGGGACGGGACACGCGTCGTGCACGTCGGCGCGACGCTCCTCATCGCGGGCGACGAGCGCTACTACGACCTGCCGCCCGAGGCAGCGACGCTCATCGCGCTCGCGCAGGCACTCCGTGCGCCGGAGACGTGGCTCCCGGCGACGGCGTGGCGGGACGCGGCGGCTCGGCCGTATGTCGCCGCGTACTACCGGGTCGTGATAGGCGGCACCCCGGCGGCGGCTCAGGAGCCGCCGTTCGACCTCGCGTTCGTCGCGTGGCCGTTCGCGACACGCCTCGCATCGTTCGGCGACGTCGTCGTGCCGGCCGGTGAGGTGCTGGTAGGCGGCCCTCAGCTCTGGGTCGTCGAGGGACCGGTGCGCTGCGCCGTGCTCTCGAGAGACGACGCGCTCCACATCCGCGATGCGCTCTTCGCCGCGCGCGCTCCGATCTGGACCTATGAGGGCGACGCGTTCGCCGTGCAGGGGATCCTCGAAGGGCGGAACACCGCGTTCATCGCTCAGCCGATGCTCCCGGCGTCGATGACCTGCGGCCAGGATCTCGCCTAGCCGGCGCTACGCCTTCCCGGCGGACTCGGCCTCGTGTGCGCGGTACTGCAGCTCGTCTAGTGCCGCTCCGCTTGAGCAAACAGTCGGTGCTCGGTCCTCAAGATACGCGGAAATGCGCCGCAACAGCCGCGTCACAAGCGCACCCCATCTAGTGCCATGAACGAGGACGAGCGAGAGTGAGTAACGCGATCCGCGAAGGCTCTAGCTCCTCGGAGTTGGTGCGGCAGGCCACTGCCGCCAGGCGGCCGTGTCGTGTTGATGTCACCCGCAGTGTTGAGCTACTAGAGGCGCGTGACATCGTGGATCGGGTCACGTGCCGTGGCGGCGACCGCCGTCCTGCTGATCTCATGCGGCGCAGCCACGAGTCCGTCCGCCACCAGTTTCCCTTCGGCGCCGACGACCTCCGTCGCGGCCGCATCTGCTTCTCCGACACAACCGACCCTCGCTTCGCCTGCGCAGCCGACCACGCAGCGCGCCACGGGCTCACTGGTCCCCGCATCGACGGCTCTTGTCACGATGCCAAACGGGTCCGATCTTGCGAAACTCATCCTCGCCCGCTGGTCGGACCGACCGATGGGTGGTCCCGGCGGACACGGCATCGAGATCCGCGCCTCCCGGTGGACGCCGAATCAGGCGTTTCACGGCATGCTCTCGACCTACACGGACCCCGCGGGGAAGCTGCAGGAGCTGCAGATACGACTCCCTCTCGAGAACCTCGGCTACCAAAGCCCCGTCCAATTCGGCCTGTTCGGCTCGGTCGGTACCTACGTCCTGCATCTCGACGCGACCACCGGCAGGATCGACCTCCCGATCACCCTGACGCAGGAGGTCGTCGATCTTCAGGCTGCCGGCGCGAAATACTGCACGGCGCAGCTCAATGAACCGGCGCTCGTGTTCGGCGTCGATCGGCAGAGCGTGCATCCCGGCGATCCGCTGACGATCCTCGTGGATGACTACCACGCGGCGTGCACGCACGACGTGCTGACCCTCGCGGGCATCGCATCCGTCGATACGGGGAAGTTCACGCGCGCGAGCGGTCCGCGCGTCTCAGCCGTTCCGCCGAGCACCGTCCAGTGGCAGCTGCCGGCGGACGCGCCGGCCGGACGGTACATAGCGCTTTTCTGGTTCCCCTCGGCGTGGCGCGAGCTTCAGTTGACGATCACGAAGTAGCGGCGACCCCTTCCTCTCTCGCGTGACCGCGACTCACGCCGTGCCCATCGCCCCCGCTTCGTGCGCGCGGTACTGCAGCTCGTAGAGCCGGTGATACACGCCGCGCTGCGCGAGCAGGTCGCGGTGGGTGCCCATCTCCACGACGCGTCCCTTGTGCAGCACGATGATCCGGTCGACGTTCTGGATGGTCGACAGCCGGTGGGCGATGATGATCGACGTCCGCCCGATCATGAGCTTCGCGAGCGCGTCCTGGATGAGGTGCTCCGTCTCGGTGTCGACGGAGCTCGTCGCTTCGTCGAGCACGAGAAGGATCTCGGGGTTGAACGCGATCGCGCGCGCGAACGCGAGCAGCTGCTTCTGGCCGACCGAAAGCGTCGACCCGCGCTCGGTGACGACGGTGTCGTACTGCTCCGGCAGCCGCTCGATGAACTTGTCCGCGTTCACGAAGCGCGCGGCGTTCCGCACCTGCTCGTCGGTGATGCGGCCCTCGTTCAGCCGGATGTTCGACGCGATCGTCCCGGCGAAGATGAACGGGTCCTGGAGCACGACGCCGATGTGCCGGCGCAGGTCGGTCTGCCGAAGCTCGCGGATGTCCACGCCGTCGAGGAGGATGCGGCCCTTCTGCACGTCGTAGAAGCGTGAGGCGAGGCTGATGATCGAGGTCTTCCCCGCTCCGGTCGCGCCGACGATCGCGACGCTCTCGCCCGCGCCGATCGTGAAGTTCACGTCGCGCAGCACCCAGTCGCCCTCGTTGTACGCGAAGGACACGTTGTCGAAGCGGACCTCGCCGCGCACCACCGGGAGCTCGATCGGGTGCGGTGGGTCCACGATCGTCGCGGGCGTGTCGAGGAGGCGGAACACGCGCTCCGACGAGGCCATCGCCGCCTGCATGATGTTGTACTTCTCGGACAGGTCGAGGATCGGCTGGAAGAACTGGTTCAGCAGCTGCCAGAACGCGACGAGCGTGCCGAGCGACAGCTCCCCACGCACGATCCAGATCGCGCCGATGATGAAGAGCAGTGCGGTCGTCGCGCTGCGCGTGAAGTTGATCGCGGGCTGGAACATGCTCGTCGCGCGCACCTGACCGCGGTTCGCGGCGAGCAGGTCCGTGTTCAGCGCGTCGAACTGGTCGAACGTGCGCTTCTCGCGTGTGAAGAGCTGCACGATCGACATCCCGGAAAGCGTCTCGTTGAGGTATGCGTTCACGCGCGCGAGCCGGATACGGATCGCGCGGAACGAGTCGCGCATGATCCCGCGGAAGTACGCGGTGATGGCGACGAGGATCGGCAGCACAAGGAACGTGACGAGCGCGAGCCGCACGTCGAGGAACAGCATCGAGGCCGAGATGAACACGACCATCGCCACGTCGCCGAAGATCGCGACGACGCCGCGAGTCACGAGGTCGGTGAGCGCGTCGATGTCGTTCGTGATCCGCGTCATGAGCCGTCCGACCGGGTTGCGGTCGAAGAACGCGAGGGGCAGGAACTGCAGGTGCCGGAAGAGCTGCTGGCGCAGGTCGTACATCGCCTTCTGTCCGACCCACATCGAGAGCAGCAGCTGCGCGTACCGCAGGACCGCGCCGGCGGCGAGCACCGCGAGGTAGCCGACGCCGATGAGCGCGAGGCGCGCGAACGCCTCGTCTCGCGGGAGGATCCCGCTCACCGCCGGGACGATCGACTGGTCGATGATCGCCTTCGCGAGGAGCGGCGGGACGATCTGCGCGAGCGACTGCAGGAGCAGCAGCACGATCGCGGTGATGACCCACTTTTGGTACGGCCCGAGATAGCTGAAGAGCCGCCGCGCGAGCGCGGCGTCGTAGGCCTTCCCGAGGATCTCGTCCTCTTGGAAGAAGCCGTTCCCCCCGCCGCCGTGACCGGCCATCAGCTCTGTCCCCCGGACATGTCATCCATGCGCGGACGCCGGGCCTCGAACGTCGTCGTCTCGGGCTCCGTCCGCACGCGCTTCTCGTGCTCGGACTGCTCTTCGTCGACGGCGAGCTCCTCCTCGAGGAGCTGGCGGCGGTACATCGCGGCGTAGAGGCCGTTCCGCTCGAGGAGCTCGCGATGCGTCCCGCGCTCGGCGATCGTGCCCTCGTCGAGGACGAGGATCTCGTCGGCATCCTTCACGGTCGAGATGCGGTGCGCGACGACGATGCTCGTGCGCTCGCGCATGACGCCGCGCATGCGCTTGAGGATCTCCGCCTCGGTGTACGTGTCGACCGCTGACAGCGCGTCGTCGAGGATGAGCACCTTGGGGTCCTTCGCCACCGCGCGCGCGATCGCGGTCCGCTGCTTCTGGCCACCCGAGAGCGTCACGCCGCGCTCGCCGATCATCGTGTCGTACGACGCCGGGAAGTCGGCGACGTCCTTCGCGAGCTGCGACACCTCACCGGCCCACTCGAGCTGCGCGTCGGTGAGCGGCTGCTCGTTGCCGAAGCCGATGTTCTCGCGCAGCGGCACCGAGAAGAGGAACGTCTCCTGCGGCACGTAGCCGATGGCGCGGCGCAGCGTGGGCAGCGGGTAGCTTCGGACGTCGACGCCGTCAATGAGCACCTCGCCCTGCGTCGCGTCGAAGAGCCGCGGGATGAGGTTCACGAGCGTGGTCTTGCCGGCGCCGGTGTGGCCGACGATCGCGAGCGAGCCTCCCGCGGGGACGCGGAAGCTCACGTCACGGAGGACGCCGACCTGCCCGTACGAGAAGGACACGTTCTTGAACTCCACGGCGCCGGAGATCGGCCGCGCGACCGGCGCGGCCGGATCGGCGATCGCGGGGTGCGCGTCGTACAGCTCCTGCAGACGCTTGAGCGACGCCCACCCCTGCTGGATGAGGTTCACGACCTCACCGAGCGCGATCATCGGCCACGAGATGAGCTGGAGGTAGGCGACGAACTGCACGAGCTCGCCGATGGTCACCGTCTTGTCGATCGCGAATTGGCCGCCGATGTACAGGGTGGCGAGGACGGCGGCGCCGAGCAGGAACTGCATCGACGGCCAGGCGAGCCCGTTCACCTTCTGAAGGTCCACCGCGGCATTGAGGTACTGCCGGTTCACGCGCGCGAACGAGCGGATCTCCGCCTCCTCCTGCGAGAACGCCTTCACGACGCGGATGCCGGAGAAGTTCTCCTGCGCCTTCGCGGAGAGGTCGCCGAACTGCGCCTGCAGCTCGCCGAAGCGCTTGTTCACGCGACGTCCGATCGCCCAGAACGTGTATGAGGAGATCGGCGTGATGACGAGCGCGATGAGCGCCAGCCTCGCGTTCGCCGTGAACATCGAGACGAACGTGAAGAGCAGCGTGAGGAGCGTGCCGGTCAGCATGAGGATGCCGAACCCGACCATCTGCCGGACGGCCTGCAGGTCGTTCGTCATGCGCGCCATGAGGTCGCCGATCCGCTGATGCTGGAAGTACGCGAGCTGCATCGTCTGCAGGTGCGCGAGCAGGTCGTTGCGCGTCGTGTACTCGATGCGCCGCGACGCGTCGAGGATGCGCCAGCGACCGAGGCCGCGCGTGATGTTCTCCACCGCGGCGAGCAGCACGATGATCACGGCGAGCTGCGCGACGTAGCCGAGGTCGCCCCCGGTCGTGAGCGAGTCGACGATCCGGCCGATGAACAGCGGCGGTAGCACGGCGACGAACGCGGACAGGCCGACCAAGAGGATGCCTGTTCCGAGTCGGATCTTGTGCTGGCCGAGGTAGTGGAGGAGGGTGTCCCGGGCTGACGTCACTCGGACGTCAGTCTATCGAAGCGGTTCCGTGTCCTGGGTCACATTCGCGTGTGCATTTCCCGCGCGCAGCCGCACCGATCGGCCGCCGAGCCACACGCCGAACACGACGATCCCGCCGAAGACGAAGACCGGCGCGATCCCCCACTCGTCCGCGACCGGTCCGACGACGACGAGCGGCAGGAACGAGAAGATCGAGACGAGCACGTTCAGCACACCGAACACGCGACCGCGAATGTCCTCGGGCAGCTGCTCCTGGAGCAGCGTCATCGCGGGGACGGTGATGAAGGAGTACGCCATGCCGAACACGAAGGCGGTGACGCTGACGATGGCGACGAAGAACGGAAGCGCGCCGCCGAGGCCACCCTGCACGACGCCGCCGATGCGCGACTGCGCGAAGACGTCGGTGAACGGCCGCGCGGCAGCGAGGACGACGAGCGCGACGGCCGTCACCATGAGTCCGGCGCCGATCGCGTGGGGCCGCCCGATCCGCCCGCTCACCACGTTGAGCAGGCCGAGGCCAGCGACGACGCCGATGCCCGCCGGAGCGACGAGGACGACGACGTTGCGCTCGTCGAGGAGCAGCACCTCCCGCACGAAGCCTGGCGCGAGCGCCCCGGCGACGGCCACCAGCGTGTAGGTGAGCGCGATGTAGACCATCGCCCACGTGACGATCGGCGTCGACCGAAGGTAGTGGAACGCTTCCGCGATGCCGCGTCGGGTCTCGTCGAACGCGCGCTCGGCCACCTCGACCGAGAGGAACGCCGCGGCGGGCGGCGCCGGGGGCAGCGTCGCGCACAGGAGCGAGGCGATGCCGAACATCGCGACGATGACGAACCAAAGCGTGTTGAAGCCGTACAGGTTCACGACGATGGGCGCGAGGATGATGAACCCGAACAGGAACGCGCCGTTGAACGTGAAGGTGAAGAGCGAGTTCGCCGCGAGGAGATCGCGCTTGCGGACGATCGCCGGGATCGTCGATGCCTCGGCCGGGACGAAGAAGATCGTCACCGTGGCGACGAGGAAGTTCACGAGATACGCGGTCGTCGTGCTCTCTCCGGCGAGGATGAGCGGCACGATGGCCGCCGCGCGGAGCGCGTTCGTGATGAGGAGCACGAGGCGCCGATCGGTGCGATCCACGATGACGCCGCCGGCGAAGCCGAAGAGGACCGCCGGGATGATGGCGAGGAGGATGAGGAACGACGACGACGTGTTCGAGTGCGTGAGGGTCGCGACGAGGATGATGAGGGCGGACGTGACCGCATTTGCCGCCGTCTGCGACAGGATCTGCGCGCCCCACAACGCGAGGAACGAGCGATTGCGCATGAGGCTCGCGCGTTCGGGCTCGACGACCTCCGTCAACGTGCCTCTATTCGGCCGGAGCGAGCGGTCCGCGCTCGACGAATCGCTTGATGTCGCGCTCGACGGCGCTGCGCGCGACGAGGACGCGCCTGCCGCACGTGACGCAGCGCAGGCCGATGTCCGCGCCGAGCCGCACGATGCGCCAGGTGTCGCCGCCACATGGGTGCGGCTTACGGAGGACGACGACGTCGTCGAGGTAGAGCGCCATGGGAGCCCTGGCGCCGCTCGTGCGCGCTCCTGTCATCTGGCGCGAGTCTAGCCGCGAGGCGGGTTGGTGAGGCTCGGCAGGGAGAGCGCGGTCTCCTTCGATACCGTGAAGCGCGTGTTGCGATAGATGAGCTGGAACTGGCCGATGATGCCGCCCGTCCGGGTCATCGCGACATACATGACCTCCGGCGCGCCGATCGCGCGCACGGTCCACGGCCCGCGGACGGCGTTCCCGTCCACCGTGAGCGCGCCGTCGGAACGGATGCCGAACCACGAGCGCGGGCCGACGCGCACGTCGTTGACCGCGATCGCCTCCGCACCGGAATTCCTCAGCTCGTTCACGAGATCGGACAGCGCGCTGTCGTCGAAGCCGCCGTCGATCTTCACGCTGATGCCGTCGCCGTGCGCGGCGGTCGATGCCGCGAAGATCTCGAGCTGCTGCAGCTGGCGCTGCGCTTCCGTGAGCGTGCCCTTACCGCTCGTCGCCTCTTCGCGCGCGGCCTCGGTCCGCAGCCGCAGGTCGAAGATCTCCTCCCGCAGCGAGTTGTTCCGCTCGGCGAGATTCGCGATGACCGTCGTGAGCGACGCCGGCGTCTCGGCCTCGAGGCTGCGCGAGTACACGTCCTGCACCTGGATCTGCGTCACGGCGAGCAGGCCGAGGAAGAGCGCGACGATCGCGGCGGCGATGGAACCCCTGCGTGTGCGCATCGCTACTGCGGCGACCCGTAGTGGACGTTGAGCGCGCCGGCGTATGCCGGGACCTTGATCGCGGATGCGCGCGCGACGCGGAAGCCGAGACCGTACACGTCGCGTCGCTGCTTGATGTCGCGCAGCTCGTTCGGATCGTCGAAGACGCCCATGATCCGATCCTGCGGCCCGATGATCACGACGGAGAACGGCGGCGACATGAGCGTCCCATTCACCATGATCGTGGAGCCGACGCAGTACACGCTCGTCGTGCCGACGATGCGCTCGCCGTTCACGGCGACCGCGGTGGCCCCGCCACGCCACGCGGCGTTGATGATGTCGGTGAGATCGGTGTTGTGCGAGATGGACTTCTCGACGTTGCTCGCCTGGCTCGGGCTCGTCCCGCGCGCGTCGTCGAGCGTGACGAGGACGCCGTCACCGGTCACATCGGTCAGACCCGCGGCCGCCCGCAGCTCTTCGATCTGATCCTGCAGGTCCTTGCTCGCGGTGCTCTGCGAGGCTGCACCCTTCTGTATGTCGTCGAGCTGCGTGCGGAGATCCGCGAGCTGCGCCTTCAACGTGTTCTGCTCGTTCTGCAGCGAGTTCGCGGTATCGAGGAGCGGCGCGTTGTAGCGGACGGTCAGCTCGCTCCGCTCCTGCTGGGTACGCCACTGCAGCGTGACGAGCAGCCCGAACAGGAGCGCCGGGAGGATGAGCGCGACGGGTGCCGAGAGGCGGCGGGGCGCGTTCTGGGTGATGGCGGCCATACGAAGAGTCTCACATAGCCCGCGCGTGGCTCCCGGCCGCTCGCCCGGCTGCCGCGCGCACGGCGACGAACAGTTGGCCATCGCCGCACCACGTGAGGGGCTGGCCGGAATCGAACCGGCGACGCCCGCCTTAGGACGGCGGCGCTCTATCCGCTGAGCTACAGCCCCAAGCGGCGACGCCGCTTGGGGATGCTGCACTGGCGAGGAGCGAAGCGACGAGCCGTAGTGCAGACACAGCCCCGACGGCGTTCCGTATGCATAAGCGTATTCCTCAGAACCGCACGCTCTGCACCGCGTCGAGCAGCGGTCCGGGCACGATCCCGAGCACGAGCACCGCGAGCGCCGCGATGACGACGACGCTCCCACCGACGCTCGGGCCCCGCGCCGGCTCCCCCTCCCCTTCCCCGAGACACGCGAAGAGGACCCGCAGGTAGTACGCCGCGGACACGACGCTCGCGAGCACGCCGAGCACGACGAGCCACGCGAGCTGCGCACCCATCGCGGCCTCGAAGACGTACACCTTCGCGAGGAATCCGGCCGTGGGCGGAAGGCCGGTCAGCCCGAGGAGGATCACGCCGAGCGCGACGACGAGGAGCGGGCGACGGCGCGCGAGCCCGTGCAGATCGTCGATCCGCGGATCGTCGTTCTCGAGGAGCGTGATGATCCCGAACGCGCCGAGCGTGAGCGCCGCATACACGACCAGGTAGAACGCGATCGCGGCGCTCGCGACGACGCCGGCCGACGCGGCGACCGCGATATATCCGGCGTGCGCGATCGACGAGTACGCGAGGAGCCGCTTCAGCGACTGCTGGCCGAGCGCGGCGAGGTTCGCGAGCACGAGCGTGACCGCCGCGATGACGGCGACGCTCGCGCGCCAGTCGACGGCGACGGCGCCCGGCCCGGTGATCGCGGCGCCGACGCGCAGGAGCGCGGAGAACGCGCCGAGCTTCGCGACGACCGCCATGAACGCGGTCGCGGGCGTCGGCGCGGACACGTACGCGTCCGGGGCCCAGAAGTGGAACGGTACGAGCGCGGCTTTGAAGGCGAGCCCCGCGAGAAGGAGCGCGATCCCGGCGAGACCGACGGGCGACGAGATCCCGCCGAGCGCGCCGATGGAGATCGACCCCGTGGCGGCGTACACCAGCGCGATCCCGTACGCGAAGACCGCCGAGGCCGCGGCACCGAGCAGGAAGTACTTGAGCGCGCTCTCGTCGGCGTGCGGCGCGGCGTGCATGAGTCCGGTGAGCGCGTAGAGCGGGAGCGACAGGAGCTCGAGACCGATGAAGACGACGAGAAGGTCGCCCGCGCTCGCCATCAGGACGGCACCGGAGGCCGAGAAGAGCGTGAGCGCGGTGACTTCGGCGGCGGGCAGGGCCATGCGCCGCACATACCCCACGGCGAGGAGCAGGGCGGCGGCCGTCGTCGCGCCGACGAGAGCGGCGACGAAGATGCTCGCGCCGTCGCGCCGGACGGAGCCCGCGAACGCGGCGTCGGCGCCGGCGGGGATCGCGGTGCACACCGCGGCGGCGAGCGCGAACGCCGCGCCGACCCACGCCCACGCGCGGCCATCGGCGTGCACGAGCAGATCGCCGAGCAGTACGAGGCATGCGCCCGCGGCGAGGACGAGGACGGGGAGCGCGACGAGGAGGTCGGACGCCGTCATCGTGTGACCTCGACGCTCGGTAAGGTGTCGTCCGGGATCCGATCGCTCACGACCCGCGGCACGACGCCGACCGCGATGACGAGCACGAGGAGCGGTATCACGAGGAGACGCTCACGCCACGCGAGGTCCACCCCCGCGGCGAGCGGTGGACCGTGGTACGCGCGGCGCAGCATGCCGAGCCCATACATCGCGGCGAGGATGACGACGAGCGTCGCGACGCTCGCGGCCGCGGGGAAGCGCTCGAACGTGCCCGCGAGCATCGTGAACTCGCCCGCGAAGCCGCTCGTGCCGGGGACGCCGATCGCCGCGACGATCGCGAGCGTCGAGAACGCTGCGAGGACGGGCGTCGACGCCGCGAGCCCACCGGCGCGCGAGAGCGCGAAGGACGACGTGCGCGACGCGAGCATCGCGACGAGCAGGAAGAGCGCCGCGACGACGAGTCCGTGCGACACGCTCGCGAGCACGGCGCCGCGCAGGCTCGTCGCGGTGGCCGCGAAGAGCGCGAGGCCGATGAGGTTGAGATGCGAGAGGCTCGAGAACGCGATGAAGCGCCGCAGATCGTCCTGCCGCGTCGCGAGGAGCGCGCCGTACAGCGTGCCGACCGCGGCGAGCGCGACGAGCACGGGCGCCGCGGTCGCCATGCCGTCGGGGAAGAGCCCGAGGCAGAGCCGCATGATCCCGTACACGGCCGTCTTCGCGACGATGCCGGAGAGCACCAGGGCGACGGGGATCGGCGCTGCGACGTACGCGCGCGGCAGCCATGCGTGGAATGGGAAGAGCGGGAGCTTCACCACGAACGCGGCGAGGAGAAGCATCGCCGGGAGGAGCTGGCCCGACGCGGCGACGGGGCGCGAGGCGAGCTCCGCAAGGTCGAGCGTCCCGCGCGATGCGGCGAGCGCCGCGATCGCCGCGAGGAGGAACGCGCTCCCGGTCATCGTGTACAGGAGGAACCGCAGCGTCGCTCCGCGCCGATCCGGACCACCCCACTGCCACATGAGGATCGCGAGCGGGATGAGCATCGCCTCCCAGAAGACGAAGAACAGCGCGAGGTCGCGCGCGACGAACACACCGTCGACGGCTGCGATGAGAAGGCACCATAGCGCGAAGTACGCGCGCCGATGCCCAACGCGCGATGAGGCTGCGGCGCCGATCGCGAAGAGGACGCCGCCGAGCGCGAGGAAGATCACCGTGAGCCCATCGGCGGCGACGGAGTAGCCGGCGTGGAGCGGCCCGGCCCACGCGACGCTCGCGCTCGTTGGCGCGCCGGATATGAGCGCCGCGAGCGCGAGCGCGACGACCGCGAGCGACGCGACGACGGCGATGGGGCGCGCGAGGCGCGTCGCGCTGACGCAGAGGATCGCCGCGACGAGAGGGACCACGACGAGCGCGGACGCGATCATCGGATGCTCCAGTACGCGAGGAGCGCGACGGCGGCCGCGAGCAGCAGCGCCTCGTACGAGCGCACGTATCCGCCCTGCATCCGCCGCGCGAGCGCGCTGCCGGCGATGACGGCGCGTCCGACGAGATCCGCGATGAGCTGTACGAGCGCCTCGCTCCCCTGCTCGAGCACCTGCGCGATGGCGCGCACGGGGATCACCGCCGCGGCGAGATACAGCGTGTCGAACCCGAATCCGGCGCGGGCGGCGTTCGACACGCGTGCGGGCACGATCGCGCGCGGCCCGCGCCAGTAGATCGCGAGTCCCGCGGCGGCGAAGGCGAGCGCGAGCGCGGCGGACGTGAGCGAGAGCGCGAGCGGGGCCTCGGCGCTCGGTGTGACGCCGAGGGGCACGGTCCCGCCGGCGACGAGCGCGCCGAAGACGAGCGCACCCGCGGCGAGCGCGAGGAGCGGGACCAGCATCACGGGCGGCGACTCGCGGGCGTGCCGCGCCTGGTCGGACGACGGCGGGGCGACGAACACGAGCGCGAAGAGCCGCGCGGCGTACAGGGCGGAGAGCGCGCTCGTCGCGAGGACGCCGACGAGGAGGATGGGGCGGTCCATGACGGCGGCCGCGATGGCCTCCTTGCTGAAGAAGCCCGCAGCGGGTGGCAGCGCGGCGAGACCGGCGGCACCGCATGCGAACGCGATCGTCGTGAGCGGGGTGCGCCGCGCGAGGCCGCCGAGGCGGCGGATGTCGAGCTCTTCGTCGGTCGCGTGCATCACCGACCCGGATCCCAGGAAGAGCGCGGCCTTGAAGAACGCGTGCGCGATGAGATGGAAGAGCGCGGCGAACGCGGCCCCGACGCCCGCGCCGACGAACATGAGGCCGATCTGCGAGATCGTCGACCACGCGAGGACGCGCTTGTGGTCGATCTGCGCGAGCGCGACGACCGCGGCGAAGAGCGCCGTGATGACGCCGATGATCGCGGCGCCGAAGAGCACGTCCGGGTGGAGCACGCTGCCGAGGCGCACAAGGAGCACGACGCCCGCGGTCACCATCGTGGCAGCGTGGATGAGCGCGGACACGGGTGTCGGACCCTCCATCGCGTCGGGAAGCCACACGTGCAGCGGAAGCTGCGCCGACTTCGCGAGCGCGCCGATGAGGAGCAGGACGCTCGCGGCGAACAGCTGCGCGTTCGCCTCGACGGTGAGCTGCTGGAGCGCGGGCTGCACGCGACGCGTGATCTCGGCGAGGTCGACCGTGTTCACGAGGCCCAGGAACATGAAGAGGCCGACGAGGAACGCCGCGTCGCCCACGCGGTTCACGACGAACGCCTTCACGCCCGCCGCGGCCGCCGCGGGCCGATCGCGCCAGTGCGCGATGAGGAGATACGAGCAGAGTCCGACGAGCTCCCATCCCGCGAACAGCAAGAGCAGATTCGACGCGACGACGATGAGGAGCATCGCGAAGACGAAGAGGTCGATCGCGGCGAAGTAGCGCCGCACGCCGGTGTCGTGCGCGAGGTAGCCGATGGAATAGAGCGCGATGAGCGTCGACACGCCCGTCACCATGAGCACGAGCGGCACGGTCACGGGCGTGATGACGAGCGAGAGGTCCGCGCCGCGGATCGGCAGCCACGGCCCGAGCTCGGCGACGAGCTGCGTCTTCCCCGCCGCGAACGCCTGCGCCATCGCGACGGCGGCACCGAACGACAGCGCGATGAAGAGCGTCGCGATGCTGCCGACGGTCCGACGGCCGACGAGACCGCCCGCGACCGCGGTGGGCACGGCGCCGGCGAGCGGGAGCGCGACGAGGAGAGCGAGCGTCATCCGCGAAGGTCCGACGCCTCGTCGACGTCGACCGAGGTCTTGCGCCGGGCGAGGTCGATGACGATGCCGAGCCCGACGGCCACCTCGGCGGCCGCCACGGTGATGACGAAGAACGCGACGACGGTGCCGTCGAGCTCCGCGTACCGTCGCGCGGCCGCGACGAACGTCAGGTTCACGGCGTTGAGCATCAGCTCGACCGCGATGAGCACCGACAGCGCGTTCGTCCGGGTGACCACACCCGCGGCACCGAGCGCGAAGAGGAGCGCTCCGAGCAGCAGATACGCCTCGGTCGGCATCAGCGGCGACCCGGCCATTCGTGCTCGGTCGAGCGCTTGCGCGCGACGACGACAGCCGCGACGAGCGCGGCGAGGAGCAGCACGCTCGCGGCCTCGAACGCGAAGGTATAGCGGCCGAAGAGGAGGTCGGCGAGCGCGTCAACGGATCCGTCCGCGGTGTCGCCGGACGCGGGCGGAAGCCCGCCGCGAAGGATCGCCGCCGCGAGCACGCCGAAGAGCGCGACGGCGATGAGCGGTCCGGCGAGCTGCAGCGCGGGCCGGCGAAGACGCGGCATCTCCACGTGCGACACGCCGAGCAGCATGATCACGAAGATCAGCAGCACCATGATCGCGCCCGCGTACACGGCGATCTGGACGCCTGCGAGGAACGGCGCCCCGAGCCCGAGGAAGAGCACCGCGAGCGAGAAGAGCGTCACGGTGAGGCTCAGCGCCGCGGTGAGCGGATCGCGGCGGAGGACCGCGTTCGCGGCGGCGATGACGCAGATGGGACCCGCGATCGCGAAGATCGCCTGTTCGGCCGTCACGAGCGGAGCCTAGCCCGGGACCCAGGAGTCCTCAGGCTCGTGCTTCGGGAGCGTCGCGAGCAGCTGCTCCTTCGTGACGATGAGCTGAGGCTTCGTGGGCGCGGAGAGCTCGAACTCGTTCTTCATCTGCAGGGCCTCGGTCGGGCATGCCTCGACGCAGTAGCCGCAGTAGATGCAGCGGAGCAGGTTGATCACGTACGTCTTCGCATAGCGCTCGCCGATCGAGATCGGCGCGTCCTTCGGGTTCTCCGCGCCTTCGACGTAGATCGCGTCGGCCGGGCAGACCAGCGCGCACAGCTCGCACCCGACACACTTCTCGAGCCCGTTCTCGTGACGCTCGAGCTCGTGACGCCCACGATGCCGTGGCGGAAGGTCGGGCCGCTGCTCGGGGTAACGGAGCGTGACCGGGCGCCGGAAGGCGGTGCGCAGCGTGACGCCCATGCCCTTGGCGATCGCCGCGATCTCGCGCAGCGGCGAAAGCGCGCTCATCGGAGCGCCACCCAGATCGCGACGACGCCGAGCTGGAGGAGCGCGAGCGGGATGAGCACCTTCCAGCCGAACGCCATGAGCTGGTCGTAGCGGACGCGCGGCGTCGTCGCGCGGAGCCAGATGAAGGCGAAGATGAGGAACGCCATCTTCGCCGCGAACGCCGCGACGCCGGGGATGCCACCGCTAAAGGGCCACCAACCGCCGAGGAAGAGCGTCGTGACGAGGGCACTCGACACGACGACGTGGACGTACTCGCTCAGCATGAACAGAGCGAACCGGAACGACGAGTACTCGGTGTGATAGCCCGCGCCGAGCTCCTGCTCCGCCTCCGGAAGATCGAAGGGCGCGCGGCTCGATTCCGCGATCGACGCGAGCACGTACACGACGAGACCGAGCGGCTGGACGACGGCGAACGGCAGCGGGAACTGCGCGTCGACGATCGACACGAGCGAGAGCGAGCCCGCGGCCGCGACGACGCTGAGCGCCGCGAGCCCCTGCGCGAGCTCGTACGAGATGAGCTGCGCGCTCGAGCGGAGGCCGCCGAGGAGCGCGTACTTGCTGTTCGAGCTCCATCCACCGAGCGCGACGCCGTACACCGCGATC
>DATDNP010000125.1:0-5437 GCA_036518215.1 Candidatus Limnocylindria bacterium | reverse complement strand
CACGACGGCGGCATGCTCGGTGAGGGCGAGCTCGAGGACTGCATGGTCGAGTGCCCGCGTCACGGCGCGCGCTTCGATCTGCTCACCGGCGAGGTGAAGGCGCTCCCCGCGGTGTTCCCGGTGAATGCGTACCCCGTGCGGGTCGTGGACGGCCGCGTCGAGATCGACCTCGGGGTGGCGACGAAAGAGCTGGAGATCGGCTAGCCGCGACTCCCTCGCAGCTCGTTGTTCACGCGCAGGGCGATCCCCTCGATCGTCTCGACGCCCTCCTCGAAGGACACGCGCTCGTCGGTCATCACCGCGATGGTGTACGGGGCGCCCGAGGCGGGCCGGACGATACCGACGCTGTTCACGCGCCAGCCCTCGTCACCTGGATACCACCCGTTCTTGATCGCGACGCGATCGCCGCCGGTCACGTCGGTGCCCGCGGTGACGCCCCAGCGCTGCGCGCTCACGACGCTGTCCATGAGCCGGACGGCGAGCACTCGTGACGCCGCGTCGAGGATCTCGCCGCCCTGGAGCTTCCCGAGCACGGTGGCCATCGCGCGCGCCGACGCGAAGCTCACGCCCCACGACGTCGCCGGGTCGGGCGTCACGCCGCTGACCCCGATCGAACGCAGGTACGACGCGAGCGCTTGCCCCCGCCCGATGCGCTCCCAGAGCTGCGTCGTCGCGTCGTTGTCGCTCTCCGTGATCATCGGCCAGAGGAGCGCGAGCTCGTCCTCGGACACGGGTCGCCCCTCGGCGCGCGCCTGTTCGAGCACGACGAGCATCACGAGCACCTTGACGACGCTCGCGGTCGGCACCTGCGTGTCGGCGTTCTCCGTGTAGACGATGCCCTGGGACGGCACGTACACCGCGACCCCCCAGACCGGCTGGCGTGACGCGGCGTACGACGCGGCCGAGCCGGAGGCATCGCGAAGCGGACGCTCCGCGATACCCGGCGCGCCGCTCGCGACCGATGGCGGGGTGCGCGAGGGGAGGGGCAGCGGCGCCGGCCGCGCCGGCGACGCCGATGCCTGTGCGGCCGCGCGCAGCGAGACGTCGAGCCCGAACGCGAGCGGCTGGCCGGCGAGCGTGACCACCTTGACCGCGTAGTCCTGCTCGCTCCCGAGCACGATGCTCCGATCGACGGCGTAGTCCTGGCGGCTCACGAGCGTCGTCGTGTCGGTGAGCCCCGCGACCGATAGCACCGCATTGTCGAACTCGCTGCGGACGGTGAGCGCGAGAGTCTCGCCGGCGCGACCGTGCACGACGAACGGCGCGATCTGGCCCGGCGCGAGCGTCCCGTCGATATGCCGTGTGCTTCCTGGCGGCACGTCGAGGCGCTGCGGCTGGTACACGAAATTGTCGGCGGGCGGCGTTTGTACCTGCGACTGCGATTCATCACGCAGGACGAGCCGGCCGGCGTCGAGCGCGTACCGCCGCGTGATCTCGGTCGTGCGGAGGGTGAACGGATCGGTCGCACCCCGCACGCGGAGGCGGACGACGATCGTCCCGTTCTCGATGCCGACCTCGCGCACGAGCACGCGGTCGCCGAGCAGGGCGTTCGCGACGGGGCGAGCCGTGCCGGCGTCGTTCAGCACCGCCGCGACATCGACGAACGTCCCGGTCCCACCGCCGCTGCTGACGAGGATCACGGCTGCGTCGATCTGGTCGTCCGCGTCAAGGTTGCCGAACGCCGCGAGGTCGGCGAGCCGGACGATGATGCGCGACGCCGATCCCGGTGCGGCGGGCTGGTCGAAGATGCCATCGCGCAGCTGTACGCCGCGAGCGTTCAGGCTCGCGGGGTACGTCGCGTTCCGGAGCGCCTGCCACGAGAGCGCATTCGGGCGGGGCGACGGCGCGACCACAGGGAGAGCGGCGCGTGAGAGCAGCGCGATCGATCCAGCAGCGACGAGGAGCCCGAGCGCCACCACCGCGAACGCGGCGCGCGACCGTCCCTTCATCGAGCGCCAGCCTGACAGGTTTTTCCCCAGAACGGCAGCCTGGAGGACAATCGCTCGTGAATGCCCGGCGCCTGAGGAGGAAGTGGTGCCCCGCTCGTCTCGCGGCGTCATCCGGTTCCTCGCTACCTTCGCGTTGGCGTTCGCGGCCGCATGCGGCACGACGACGGGCGCGGGATCGGGGACCTCGCCGGCGGTGCAGCCACCGGACCCGCGGAACGCGACCTATCGCATCGAGAAGGACCTCCTCACGCTGACGAACGGCAAGCTCGAGCGCGAGGCCGCTCCCGGCTCGGCGACGAAGATCGTCACGACGGTGACCGACGTGCAGACCACAGGTGACGTCGACGGTGACGGTCGCCCGGACACGGTGGTCATCCTCGTGAATCAACCCGGCGGCAGCGGGACGTTCTACTACGTCGCGGTGCTCCTCAACGCGGCGAGCGGCGTGACCGCGACGCCGGCGGTGCTGCTCGGTGACCGGATCACGGTGAACAGCGTGAAGCTTGACGCCAGGACGATCGTCGTCGACATGCTCGATCGCGCCGCCGGTCAGCCGATGACCGCGTCGCCGAGCGTGAGCGTCGCGAAACGATTCGGCGTGGACGCGGGAGCGCTGAAGCCGCAGTAGCGGGGCGCCACGCGCTCGACGCTCGCGAGCGGGCTATCCTCGCTACGAATCGACCCCCGGGAGGCCCGTGTGATCAGCAGTGCAGCGCGCGACCGGATCAAGCTCTCGATCGACCAGCTCGAGGAGGCGTTCCATCGCTACGAGGAGATCGCCGCGACGGACACGAACGACTCGTATTCGGCGGCGCTCAACCGCGGGAAGGCGATGGGCTTCCAGGAGGCCGCGCACCTCGTCAAGGCGGCGCTCCACGACGTGGACGTGAAGAGCCTCTAGATGATCACCGCGGTGGTGCTCATCACGGCGGAGAAGCAGCGGCTTCCCAAGCTCGGTGAGGATCTGGCCGCGGTGGCGGGGGTGTCCGAGGTCTATTCGGTCACCGGCGATTTCGACTTCATCGCGATGGTCCGCGCGCGCGAGCACGAAGAGCTCGCTGAGATCGTCACCCAGCGCATCGCGCAGGTCCCTGGCGTCGCGAGAACGCAGACGCACGTCGCCTTCAAGGCGTTCTCGAAGCACGACCTCGAGACCCTCTTCGCTCCCTGATGGCCACCGACCTGGCCCCGAAGACGCCGTACACGTCGGGCGTCTGGCAAGTGAAGCCCGGCCGCGCGGACGAGTTCGTAGAGGCGTGGACGGAATTCGCGCGATGGACGTCGGAGCGCGTGCCTGGATCGAGACGTGCCGTGCTCGTCCGCG
This sequence comes from Candidatus Limnocylindria bacterium, assembly GCA_036518215.1. Lineage (GTDB taxonomy): Bacteria > Chloroflexota > Limnocylindria > P2-11E > P2-11E > CF-39. The sequence goes on along the minus strand of DATDNP010000125.1, from coordinate 2,164 downwards.
ACACGGCGGACCTGCACCGATTCATGAGCTTCGGCCCGTGGGAGAGCGAAGCCGCGATCGCCGCTTGGCGCGACCTCGATGGCTTCAAGCAGCGCGTCGGCAGGATCCGCGATCTGCTCGAACGATTCGAGGCTCGGACGCTCGAGCTCGTTGCCACGAGCGACTGAGCGAGTCGGACGGCCGGTGGCAGCCTCGGCCTAGACTCGTCGCTATGCAGGCGGTCGTGATGGCCGGCGGCGAGGGGAGCCGCCTCCGTCCACTGACGATCAACCGACCGAAGCCGATGGTCTCGATCGTCAACAAACCCTGCCTCGGGCACATCTTCGACCTCCTGCAGCGTCACGGCATCACGAACGCGTTCGTCACGCTCCAGTACCTCGCGTCGCAGATCCAGGACAGCTACGGCGACGGCGGAGCGGTCGGCATGCGCCTTCGGTACAGCGTCGAGGAGACGCCGCTCGGCACGGGTGGCTCGGTGCGCCAGATCGGCGACGACCTCGACGACACGTTCATCGTGATCTCCGGCGACGCGCTCACGGATATCGATCTCTCCGCCGTCGTCGCGTTCCACAAGCAGAAGAAGGCGGCCGTGACGCTCACGCTGTACCACGTCCCAAACCCGCTCGAGTACGGCGTCGTGATCACCGATGACGACGGCCGGATCCAGAAGTTCCTGGAGAAGCCGTCGTGGGGCGAGGTCTTCTCGGACACGATCAACACCGGCATCTACGTCATCGAGCCGCGCGTGCTCGAGCGCTACCAGGTCGGCGAGGCGTTCGACTTCAGCAAGGACCTGTTCCCGCAGCTCCTCGCGGACGGCGAGCCGCTCTACGGCTACGTCGCCTCCGGCTACTGGACCGATGTCGGCTCAATAACGGAGTACGCGCGAGCGAACGCCGACATCCTCCTCGGCCGCGTGCGGACGACGTCGCTCGGACGCGAGGTCCAGCCCGGCGTGTTCACGAACGGCGACGTCGAGATCGACCCGTCGGCGAAGCTCACCGGACCGATCTACCTCGGGAACGGCGTAAAGGTCGGCGCGGCGACGGAGATCGTCGGGCCGACGGTGCTACGCGACTACGTCTCCGTCGACTATGGCGCCGTCATCGATCGCTCGATCGTGTGGCGCAACAGCTACATCGGCGACCGCAGCGAGCTCCACGGCACCATCGTCGGGCGGCAGTGCGCGCTGAAGTCGCGCGTGACCCTCGAAGAGGGCAGCGTCGTGGGCGACCACTGCATCGTGAACGACGGTGCGCGCGTGCGCAGCCAGGTGAAGATCTGGCCCGACAAGCAGGTCGAGAGCGGCGCGACGGTCGGCGCGAGCCTCATCTGGGGCGCGCAGGGTCGACGCGCGCTCTTCGGTCGGTTCGGCGTCACCGGTCTCGTGAACATCGATCTCACGCCCGAATTCGCCGCGCGGCTCGGCGCGTCCTACGCGTCGACGCTCCCGCAGGGCAGCACCATCACGATGAACCGCGACCAGCATCGCTCGAGCCGCATGCTGAAGCGCGCGCTCATGGGCGGCATCGTGTCCGCCGGCGTCCACGTCGCCGACCTCTCGCAGGCGCCGCTGCCGATCGGCCGCTTCCACACGCGTCGCATCGGCGCGATCGGCGGCGTGCACGTGCGCGTCTCGCCGTTCGACGTCCGAGTATGCGATCTGAAGTTCTTCGACCGTCACGCGCTCGACATGGACAAGGCGCAGGAGCGCAAGGTCGAGACGGCGTTCTTCCGCGAGGACTTCCGGCGCGTGCCCTATGAATCCGTCGGCGCGATCTACGAATCGCCGCGCGTCGGCGAGGCGTACAGCGAGGCGTTCCTCGCGGAGATCGTGCACCGGCGCGAGGTCGCCGACCGCAAGTTCAAGATCGTCGTCAACTACTCGCACGGCACGGCCGCGCAGTTCCTGCCGCAGCTCCTCTCGCAGCTCGGCATCGAGATGATCGCGATCAATGGGGTCGTGTCGGAGAACGTCGGGTCGCGCTCGTTCGACGAGTTCCAGGAGGAGAAGCGCGAGCTGGCGGCGATCGTGAGCACGCTATCCGCGTCGGCCGGCGTCATCATCGACGCGGGCGGCGAGAAGGCGTTCTTCGTCGACGACCGGGGCCGCATCACGTCCGACATGGACTTCCTCACCGCCTTCGCGTGGCTGTCCGCGCGC
>DATDNP010000124.1:0-3104 GCA_036518215.1 Candidatus Limnocylindria bacterium | reverse complement strand
GCGAGCTCCTCGTGAACGAGGTGAACTACACGATGGAATTCCGCAATTCCATCGACACGACGGGCGTGAACATCCCGGCGAGGATGATCGACTACGTGCTCCACGTCGCGAAGAACGGCGGCACGAAGCACTAGGTGCGCGTCGGCATCGTCGGCGCGGGTGGCTACGCCGGCGGCGAGCTCCTGCGCCTCCTCCTCACGCATCCCACGGTCCGCGAGATCGTCGCGGGGAGCGAGTCGCTCGCCGGAAAGCCGGTGACGGCGGCGCACCCGAACCTGCGGAAGCGGACGGACCTCCAGTTCGTCCCGTACGAGAAGGTCACCGACTGCGACGTCCTCTTCCTCAGCCTCCCGAACGGCGCGCACCGCGCCACGCAGTTCGAGGGGCGCGGGAAGCTCGTCATCGATCTCTCGTCTGACCACCGGCTCCGGGATCGGAACGACTACGAGCGCTGGTACGGCGCCGCGCACCCGCACCCCGAGGAGCTCGGTCGCTGGGTGTACGGGATCCCGGAGCTGCACCGCGCCGAGATCAAGGGCGCGACGCGCGTCACGGGCGCCGGATGCAACGCGACGGCGACGCTCCTCGCGCTGCTCCCGCTCTTCGCCGCGGACGTCGTCGACCGAACGCGCCCCGTCGTCGTCGAGTGCAAGGTCGGATCGAGCGAGGGTGGACGTGAGCCCTCGGAGGACTCGCACCATCCCGAGCGCGTGGGTGTCGTGCGGTCGTTCCGGCCGGTCGGGCACCGGCACACCGCGGAGGCGGAGCAGGAGCTCGCGCTCGGCGGTACGAGGCCGCGCGTCGATCTCTCGGTGACGAGCGTCGAGCTCGTGCGCGGCGTGCTCGCGACGGCCCACGTGTACACGAAGCGACCGCTCGAGGACAAGGATCTCTGGAAGATCTACCGCGAGCGCTACGCCGCGGAGCCGTTCGTGCGCATCGTGAAGGAGCGCACCGGCATCTTCCGCTACCCCGAGCCGAAGCTCCTCGCCGGGACGAACTTCGCCGACGTCGGCTTCGCCGTCGACCCGCGCGGCGACCGGGTCGTCGCGCTCTGCGCCATCGATAACCTCGTGAAGGGCGCGGCGGGCAACGGCGTCCAGGCGATGAACGTCGCGCTCGGCCTCGACGAGCAGGCCGGACTCGGATTCGTCGGCCTACACCCCTAGGTCGCGGACAGATTCAACGCGCCGAAGCTCACCGACGCGTCGACGTCGATGACCGGATGCGTACCCTCCGCCGCCGGCTGCGTGACGTACACGTCGCCCTGCTTCGTGAACCCGACGCCGGTGTGCACGGCCGTCGCGAATGTCTTCGCGCGCAGACGGAAGGCGGTCGTCGCCGGCACGAACACGTCGACCGAGCCGAGCCCCATATCGATGCGAGCGCTCGCGTCCTGCGCGAGCTCGCCACCGAAATCGAGCGTGCAGCCCGCGACGCCCGCGCCGAGCCGGAACGACGCGAAGTGCGCGTTCGCGAGCCGCTTCGCCGAGAGCGCGCCCGCACCCGCGGAGAGCTCGAGCGAGCGCATCGTCGTCGGGTTCGGTGACGCGAAGTCGAGATCGAAGCGGCCCGCACCGGCGCGCACGCTGAGGCGGACGAGCGGGATGCCGCCGAGATCGTACTTCGTGTCGGTGGCGCCCGATTCGATCTCGAGCGCGAACGGCCGCTCGCGCGAGAACGCGAGCTCGAGGCGCGGCAGGACGGCGCTCGAGAACGCGGTGAGGTCGAAGCGCTGCGCGATCGTCGTCACGTCACCGGGGCGCACCTCGATCGGGAGCACGCCGGTCGCGTCGTCATAGGTCCCGCTGATCCACGCCGGTCCGTCGGACACGGTGAAGTGAATGCGGCACGGGCCCGTCCGCAGGATGAGCGTCGGCTCCGCCGCGGATGGGAATGGAATCTCGATCTTCTGCTCGGTCCTCACCTGGCTCATGTGATTCTCCCTTTGCTGCTCTCATCATCGATGCTGCGCCCGCGAGCACGATGCGGCTGGCCGCGCGGCTCCGGGGCGCTGTGGGGGAATGCCAGCGTCCCTCAGGGGCCGAAGGACCTACACACGTTGTCGCGGCCTGCCCTTCGGCACGAGCGCGTCCACCGTCACCATGGCGGCATGCGTCGACGCCAGCTCCTCTTCGCGGCCGGTGCAGCGCTCGCGGCCGCCTGCACGCCCGCGAGCGCCGGCAGCTCGACGACGTCCACCGGCTCCATCCCGCCCGATCGACCGAACGATCCGAATGCGGGGAACCCGGCCGCCGGCATCTGGCCGGGGTGGCTCGCGTCGCAGCCGCCGCAGACGAAGCAGGCCTACCTCTACGCGTCGCAGAACCATGCCGTCATGCAGTACATCCCGTGCTACTGCGGGTGCGGCTCGGCCTCGCACAACGGCGGTCACGCGGACAACGAGCGCTGCTACATCGTCTCGCGCGGCACGGGCGGCTGGATGATCCTCGAGCCGCACGCGACGACCTGCGGCACGTGCATCGGCATCACGCTCGACGTGAAGACGTGGCTCGCGGCGGGCGTGAGCCTCAAGGACGTACGCACGCGCATCGACCAGAAGTGGTCGTCCGCCGGCCCGTCCACACCGACGAAGTTCCCACCGAGCTAGTCGCACCCCGCGACCAGCGCAGCCCGCTACCCTGACGCGTGATGCTGCGCGCCGTCATCAAAGCGGGTGGGTCGAAGGGCGTCTCGCGTGACGCGGTCGCCGATCTCGTCGCGCAGGTCGCGCGTCAGGACGAGATCGTCCTCGTGCACGGCGCGTCCGCGGAGACCGACCGCCTCGCCGCGGCGCTTGGCGTCCCGCAGGAGCAGATCACCTCTCCGTCGGGGCACGTGAGCCGGCGCACCGACCGCGCGACCCTCGAGGTCTTCGCCATGGCGGCGCTCGGCATCGAGAACTTCCAGTACGTCGAGAAGCTCCAGCAGCGCGGCGTCGACGCGGTCGGCCTCTCCGGTCTCTCGGGCCGGCTGCTCGTCGCGAAGAAGAAGGATGTGCGCGCGGTCCGCGACGGCAAGACGATCCTCCTGCGCGACGATTACACCGGCACCGTGGAGGCCGTGAACCTCCCGCTCCTCACGCAGCTCATCGGGCCCGGACG
>DATDNP010000123.1:0-2964 GCA_036518215.1 Candidatus Limnocylindria bacterium | reverse complement strand
GTCGGTCGCGCGCACGATCCTCGAGAAGGAGGAGGCGGGCCAGCTCGGCCTCGGCGGCGAGGACCGGCAGGTGACCGTGCTCTTCGGCGACATCCGCGGGTTCACGACGATGTCCGAGGGCATGACGCCGGCCGAACTGCTCGGCCACCTGAACCGGTATTTCGACGGCATGGTCGAGGTCGTGAACCGCTTCGACGGGACGGTGAACAAGTACAACGGCGACAACATCATGGTCATCTGGAACGCGCCGCTGGAGGTGCCCGACCACGCGAAGCAGGCGGTGCAGTGCGCGATCGAGATGCAGAAGTGGATCCAGTCGGAGCGCGCGAAGGGCGGCCCCGACGTGTCGTTCGGCTTCGGGATCAACACCGGGCGCGTCGTGGCCGGGTTCCTCGGCGCGAAGGGTCGCATGGAGTACACCGTCATCGGCGACACCGCGAACGTCGCGTCGCGGCTGACGTCGTCGGACATCGCAGGGCGCGACCAGATCGCGTGCAGCGCCGAGACGCTCGGCGAGCTGGGCGACGACGTCGAGACCGTCGACCTCGGCGCGATCGCCGTGAAGGGCCGTGCCGAGCCGGTGCGGTGCTTCCAGGTGAACCGTGTCGGCTCCTACGCGAACCCGAACCCCGCGCCGCCACCGGACATCCACGTGACGCGGCCCGCCGCGGCGGGGTATCACTAGACCCATCGTGCTCGAAGACGACAAGATCGCCCTCATCAGGGTCAAGCTCGGGCATCTGTCCGTGCAGAGGGACCGCGACTCGTATCTTCGCGGCCTCGTCGACCTTTGCGCCCAGGTCGTCGACGCCGAGCGCTGCACGGTGTACGTCGTCGACCACGTGAAGAAAGAGCTGCGCGCGCGCGTCCTGCAGCGCACCTCGACGGAGATCCGTCTTCCGCTCGGCCAGGGCCTCGCGGGTCAGGCCGCGGTCACCGGGGAGACGATCAACGTGCCCGACGCGTACGCGGATGCGCGCTTCGATCGCAACATCGACATCCGCACCGGATTCCGAACGGTGAACATCCTCGTCGTGCCGGTGTGGGGAAAGAATGGGCGACCCGTCGCGGTCATCCAGGCCCTGAACAAGCGCGATGGCACGTTCGAACGTCGCGACCAGATGCTCCTCGAGCAGGTCGCCGACGAGGTCGCGCCGGTGCTCGAGAAGCTCGGGACCGCATGAGCGACGGCGCGCGCCGTCCCGACCGGCGCGTCGCCGAGCGTCGCGCGCACAGCAAGGGCGCGCCCGGCGGCACGGAACGTCGCGTCGGCGAGCGCCGCGAGACGGAGCGCCGCACGACGGGCCAGCGTCTCGAGGTGATCCTCGACATCACGCGCCAGCTCATGTCCGTCACGGATCTCGACGCGCTGCTCCGCCTGATCGCAGAATCGACGACGGCACTCCTCGCCTCGGACCGCGCGACGATCTTCGTGGTCGATCGCGAGCGGAACGAGCTCTGGTCGCGCGTCGCGCTCGGCCGAAGCGAGATCCGCGTGGCGATCGGGAAGGGTCTCGCCGGCGCGGTCGCGGCTTCGGGCGAAATGATCAACATCCCCGACGCGTACGACGACCCGCGCTTCAACCCGGAGCCCGACCGTCAGAGCGGGTACCGCACGAAGAGCCTCCTCACGTACCCGATGACCGGTCACCAGGGCCGCGTCATCGGCGTGTTCCAGGTCGTGAACAAACGCGGCGGCGGACCGTTCACCCAGGTCGACGTCGACACGCTCGCGTCGCTCGCGTCCTCCGCCGCCGTCGCGGTCGAGAACGCGCAGCTCGTCGCCGAGCAGCGGCGCCTCTGGCAGAGCCTCATCGAGACCCTCGCGGCGACCGTCGACGCGCGCGACCAGCAGACGGCCGGTCACAGCCAGCGCGTGACGCGGTACGCGGTGGTCATCGGGCAGGAGATGGAACTCGACGGCAAGGAGCTCGAGAAGCTCCAGGCGGCGGCGCTCCTCCACGACTACGGAAAGATCGGCGTGCGCGACCGCTTCCTCCAGAAGCCCGGGAAGCTCGACGACGCCGAGCTCGCCTACATGAAGGCGCACGCCGAGAAGACGGGGGAGTTCCTCGCGCATCTCGAGTTCCCGCACGACATGCGCGAGGTGCCACTGATCGCCGCTCAGCACCACGAACGTATGGACGGCAAGGGGTATCCGAACGGTTTGGCTGCGGACCAGATCCTTCCCGGCGCGCGCATCGTGGCGGCGGCGGACGTCTTCGACGCCCTCACCGCGCCGCGCTACTACAAGCCGGCCTACCCGCTCGGGAAGACGCTCGAGATCATGGACGGCATGGCCGGGAGCCATCTCGATCCGAGCGTCGTGGCCGCGGTCCACCGCGCGCTCCCGGCCCTCCAGCGCACCATCGACCAGCTCCGGCACACCTGGCCGAAGCCGGGGGATGAAGGGATGGGGAGCCTTCAGGAGGCCGCCGGGGGATTGTCGGAGCGCGACCAACCCGCGAGCGTGAAGCCGTAATGCACATCCGGTTCTGGGGCACCCGTGGCTCCATTCCCACGCCCGGGCCGACGACGGTGCGCTATGGCGGGAACACCGCGTGTGTCGAGGTGCGCGACACGACGGGCGCGCTCCTCATCCTCGACGCGGGTACCGGCCTCCGCGAGCTCGGCATCGCGATGGTCGGGAAGAACGGCACGAAGCCCTTCGACATCAACCTCCTCGTCTCGCATCTCCACTGGGACCACATCCAGGGCATCCCGTTCTTCCGTCCCGCGTACGTGCCGCACAGCACGATGCGCATCATCGGGCCGAAGCAGACGCGGACGATGAAGGAGCTGCTCGGGCTCGGCATGGACGACCCGTTCTTCCCGGTCGATCTCGACGAGCTTCCCGCGAAGCTCGACATCGGCGAGATGCACGACGGCGAGGAGCGGAAGGTCGGTCCGTATCACGTGCGCGCCGCCAGCATCTGGCACCCCGCGCCGTCCCTCGCATACCGG
>DATDNP010000122.1:0-4108 GCA_036518215.1 Candidatus Limnocylindria bacterium | reverse complement strand
AATGGCGGTGGCTATGGCGCGGGTGGGTACGACCGCCCGCAGCGCCAGATGTACCCGGCGGTGTGCAGCAACTGCGGCAAGGAGACGCAAGTCCCCTTCCAGCCGCGGGGTGACAAGCCGGTCTACTGCTCGGACTGCTTCGAGAAGATGCGTCCGGCGCGTAACCGCTACTAGCTCAGAGAGCCTTCTCTAGAGGACGGCGGCGGTGGCGAAAGCCACCGCCGCTTCGTTTTTCACGCGGCATCGCTGCTGCATCGCGAACCGGTGTGACGCACATCACGGCTGATCCGCTGCCGCACCGCCATCATTGCCTGTAGTGCACGAAGAGCACCCACGCATCCGCCTCGAGCGCACGCAGCTCGCGGTCGTCACCTTCGGTCTCCTGCTCTCGATGGTCCTGTCGGCGCTCGACTCGTCGATCGTCGCCACGGCGATGCCCCGTATCGTCGCGGACCTCGCGGGCCTCGAGTACTACGCCTGGGTCACGACCGCGTACCTCGTCACGTCGACGACGATCATCCCCATCTCCGGGAAGCTCGGCGATCTCTTCGGACGGAAGAACTTCCTGCAGGTCGGGACCATCGGCTTCCTCGTCGCGTCCGCGCTCTGCGGCATCGCGCCGACGATGCCGCTGCTCGTCGCTGCGCGCGCGGTGCAGGGCATCTTCGGCGGCCTGCTCACCTCATCGGCCTTCGCGACATCCGCCGACCTGTACCTCCCGGCAACGCGCGCGAAGATCCAGGGCGTCTTCGCGAGCATGTTCGCGATCGCAGCGATCGCCGGCCCCATCCTCGGCGGCATCCTCACCGACACGCTCGGATGGCGCTGGGTCTTCTACGTGAACATCCCGTTCGGGATCATCGCGTTCGCGATCGTCGCGCTCACGATGCCGCGCATCCGCACCCACGGCACGCTGCGCCAGATCGACGTTCGCGGCGCCGCGCTCCTCACGGCCGGGCTCATCCCGCTCCTCTCGGCGCTCTCTGAGACGCGCGCGGGCGGGAGCACGGAGATCGTCGTCGCGCTCTTCGTCGTCGCGGTCGTCATGCTCGGCGCGTTCGTGTGGGTCGAGCTCCGCGCGGAGCACCCGATCATGCCGCTGCGCATCTTCAAGATCCCGACGGTCGCCGTCGCGATCGTCGTCTCGTTCCTCTCCGCGTTCGGGATGTTCGGCGCGAACATCTTCATCCCGCTCGTGTACCAGGGACTCCTCGGGATGACCGCGACGCAGTCGGGATTCTTCCTCACGCCACGCATGATCGCGATGGTCCCGGCGTCGCTCATCAGCGGGCAGATCGTGAGCCGCATCACCCACTACCGCTTCGTGAGCGCGTTCGGGCTCGCGATGCTCACCATCGGGATGTTCTCGCTCTCGCGCGTCACGCCGGCGAGCGATCCGCGCGACGTCATGCGCGACCTCGTCTTCATCGGTATCGGCTTCGGCAGCAATCAGCCCATCTACCAGAACGCCGTGATGAGCGCGGTACCGTTCGACCTCGTCGGAGTCGCCGCGAGCCAGGTGCAGTTCTGGCGTCAGCTCGGGCAGACGATGGGTGTCGCGGTGCTCGGCGCGATCCTCGCGTTCGAGGTCGGCGGCGCGGTCGTGCCGGGCGACATCGTCATGACGAACATCGCGGTCTCTCCGGTCGCGCTCACGAACGGGTTGCAGCACCTGTTCCTGGTGGCCGCGATCGTCTGCGGGGCGTGCGTCCTCATCGCGCTCTCGCTGAAGGAAGTGCCCTTCCGCGGCCGCCGCGCGCGGCCGCTGCCCGGCATGGGCGCGGCCTCGCCGGGCGTCGCGGGCGACGGGGAGTAGCTCGCGAGCGCCGCTGAGTAGCGGTCAGGCCTCGCGCGGCGTCTGCCGCGCGAGCGTCTCCGCCACCACCACGAGGAGCGCCTCGAGCTCGAATGGCTTACGCAGCACCGCGGTGATGTTCCCGTCGCGCCTCAGCTGCGCCGTGTCGGGAAGCGCCGTGACGGCGACGATCGGCGCGCGCCCACCGCGCTCGCGATAGCGACGCGCGAACTCGAGCCCGTGCATCCCCGGCAGCATCATGTCGAGGAGGATGATCTCGGGCGCCATCGTGGTCGCGATCTCGAGCGCGTGCTCCCCGTCGCCCGCGCGCGCTGTGGCATACCCCTCGCCCGTCAGCACGACGAGCAGTAGATCCGCGATGTTGTCGTCGTCCTCCACGATGAGCACGCGACGCGCATCGAGCGGCACCGCCATACGACACGGCCTGCAATATCCGGGACCGAGCGCGCCCGATCCGGTCAACGTTCGGTCAGAAACGCTGCCGACGTCGCCTGACATACTGGCGGGCGTGGGGAGCACCGTACGCGCGGCGGTCGTGCAGGCCGGCTCCGTCCCGTTCGATCTCGCGCGCTCGCTCGAGAAGGCGCTCGACCTCATCGCCGACGCGGCGCGGCAGGGCGCGCAGCTCGTCGTCTTCCCCGAGGCGTTCCTCTCCGCGTACCCGAAGGAGGCGTCGTTCGGCGCGGTCGTCGGGATGCGCCGGCCCGAGGGGCGCGACCTCTACCAGCGCTACTGGGAGAGCGCCGTCGACGTGCCCGGTCCGGCCGTCGACACGCTCGCCGACGCGGCGCGCGACGCGAACGTGCACCTCGTCATCGGCGCGATCGAGCGCGACACGACGCTCTACTGCACCGCGCTCTTCTTCTCGCCGGAGCAGGGATACCTCGGCAAGCACCGCAAGCTCATGCCGACCGCGTCGGAGCGGCTCATCTGGGGCTTCGGCGACGGCTCGACGCTCGGCGTGTACGACACGACGGTCGGGCGCATCGGCGCGGTCATCTGCTGGGAGAACTACATGCCGCTCCTGCGGATGACGATGTACGGCAAGGGCGTCCAGCTCTACTGCGCGCCGACCGCCGACGACCGCGACTCGTGGCTTCCGACGATGCGGCACATCGCGGTCGAGGGACGCTGCTTCGTGCTCTCGGCCTGTCAGTTCATCAAGCGCGGCGCGTACGGGGCGGACTACCCGAGCGAGGTCGACGACGATCCCGACCGCGTCGTGATGCGCGGCGGCAGCTGCATCGTCGATCCGTTCGGGACCGTGCTCGCCGGCCCGTGCTTCGAGGGCGAGACGATCCTCACCGCGGAGTGCGACCTCGATCAGATCGTGAAGGGCAAGTACGACCTCGACGTCACCGGCCACTACGCGCGGCCGGACGTCTTCAGCATGACCGTCGACGAGCGCGCGAAGCCGGCGGTGACACGGATCAAGGAGGACGCATGACGACGGTCATCCGCGCGGGGACGTTCATCGATGGCACCGGCGCCGACCCGAAGCGCAACGTCACCATCCACATCGACGGCGACACGATCGTGAAGATCGGCGGCGACGCGCCGCGCGACGCGACGGTGATCGACCGCTCGAGCGAGACCGTGATGCCCGGGATGATCGACTGCCACGTGCACCTCATGTCGAGCCAGGAGTCGCTCGAGGAGCGGATCCGCAAGCCCTTCTCGTTCGCCGTCGCGCAGGCGTTCCAGAACGCGAAGACGACGCTCGACCACGGCTTCACGACGGTGCGCGACGCCGGTGGCACGCCGCTCGGCGTGAAGCAGGCCATCGACCGCGGCCTCGTGCCCGGCCCGCGCGTGCGCATCGCCGTCGGCGCGCTCTCGCAGACGGGCGGGCACGGCGACCTCTGGTTCCCGAGCGGCATCGTGGCCCGCGCCGAGCATGCGGAGCTGCCGCAGACAGTGGTCGACGGCGTCGATCAGGTGCGCAAGGCGACGCGCGCGCTCCTCCGCGCGGGCGCCGACCAGATCAAGGTGCACACCTCGGGCGGCGTCATGTCGCCGTCCGACGAGCCGACCTCGACCGGGTTCTCGCCCGAGGAGATCCGCGCGATCGTGTACGAGGCGCACGCGGCCGGGAAGACAGTGATGACGCACTCGCAGGCGCTCCAGGGCATCCGCAACTCCGTCGAGGCGGGCATCGAGTCGATCGAGCACGGCATCTATCTCGACGAAGAGGTCGCCTCGCTGATGAAGAAGCGCGGCACGTATCTCGTCGCGACGCTCGTCGCGCCGATGTGGGTGAAGCGCCGCGCGGAGCGGAAGCCCGGCTCCGTC
>DATDNP010000121.1:0-4544 GCA_036518215.1 Candidatus Limnocylindria bacterium | reverse complement strand
CGCGCACCTAGTGCTTCGTGCCGCCGTTCTTCGCGACGTGGAGCACGTAGTCGATCATCCTCGCCGGGATGTTCACGCCCGTCGTGTCGATGGAATTGCGGAATTCCATCGTGTAGTTCACCTCGTTCACGAGGAGCTCGCTATCGCGCTCGAGCACGTCGATGGCGACGACGCCGCCGCCCACCGCCTTCGCTGACCGCACGCACAGGTCGTTCAGCTCGGGCGTCACGGGGCAGTTCTCGGCCCTGCCGCCGCGCGCGGTATTCGTGATCCAGTGCTCCGAGTAGCGGTAGATCGCGCAGATCGTCTCGTCGCCGACGACGAACGCGCGGATGTCGCGACCGGGCTTCGCCACGTACTCCTGGACGTAATAGATGGAGTGCAGGTAGTTCCCGAGCACGTCCTTGTGCTCGATGATCGCCTCGGCGCTCTCGCGATCGTTCACCTTCGAGACGAGCCGGCCCCACGACCCGATGAGCGGCTTCATCACGGCGGGATAGCCGATCTGCTCGACCGCCTCGATCGCCGACTCGGGCGTGAACGCGATGCGCGTCGCGGGCGTCGGGATCTTCGCCTTCACGAGGCGCATCGTGGTGATGAGCTTGTTGCCGCAGACCTCGGCGGTCTCGTACGTGTTCACCGTCGGGATGCACCAGCCGTCGAGCACGTTGAGCGCATAGAGCGCGGTGCCGTGCTGGATGCAGCGCTCCATGACGACGTCGACGCCGAGCTCCGGTTTCTTCTCCGTCGGGAGCACGAGCTCGCGGTCGTCGATGACCTTCGTCTCGATGCCGCGCGAGCTGAGCTCCTGGAGGAGCAGCTTCTCTTCCACACGGACGCGCGACAGCAGCACGCCGACGACGGGGCTCTTATTCACCCCAGTCTTCTTCGGCCTTCGGAGCGAGCGCGAGCGCGACCGGCGTCGTCGCGGTGACCTCGAGCTCTGCGCCGCAGTCGGGGCACGAGACGATCTCGCCCTTCACGGCATCGGAGCCCACGGTCACGTCGGCATCGCACTCCGGACACTTCGGCACTGCTTCCCTCCCCAGCGGTGTGAGAAGCAAAGGGTAACGGCTATCGCGCTAGCAGATACGGAAGAGCCGCGTCGGCGGAGCCGCCTACGACGCGCACGCGGCGCAGGAGGTAGGGCGTCGCGCTCTCCTGCAGCGATCCGCCGGCCTTGAGGTAGGCGCTCGCGTAGTCGCACTCGGCGAGCGCGTCCTGCGAGATCGGCGCGTCGCCGTTCGGATACGCGAAGTGCCGCACCGGCCGGCCGGTGATGAGCGAGAGGATCGCGCGCGAGCCGCAGAACTGCGCCCGCTGCTGGGCCAGCGTGAGCTTCGCCATGTTGATGTGGTCCATGCCGTGCGACTCGACGTCCATGCCGGCATCGGCGAGCGCGCGGACCTGGTCGCGCGTGAGGTAGCCCTCTCGATCCAGCAGGTTCACGACCACGAAGAAGACGCCGACCGCGCCGAACTGGCGAAGCAGCGGCAGCGCGACGTCATACGCGTCGGCGTAGCCGTCGTCGAAGGTGAGCACGACCGGACGCGGCGGCAGCGCGGTGCCGTCGCTGAGCGCGCTCCAGACGTCGATCGCGCTCAGCGTCGTGTAGCCGTGCGCCTGTAGCCAGGCGAGCTGCGCGCGGAACGCGGCGGGCGTCACCGTCAGCTCGCGCCGCATCGGCGTCGCGTCGCGCGGCAGCTCCGAGATGTGGTGGTACATGAGCACCGGGACACGGACGCTCGCGACGCCGCTATGAACGACGACGGGGCGCGGCAACGGCGGCTCGCGGTTCCCCTCGAACGCCGCGCCAGCGGGCACGACCGCGAGCACGGTCATCACAAGCGAGAGCGAGGCGCTCGCGAGCGCTCGCCATCCAACATCCACCGAAGAGGAGGGTGCTGGCCGAAGATGTCACGGGTATGTCCGCGCCGCAGACCAGTGGCGCTGAACGCGGTCTAGGGGCGGACCATGGTGAGGAGCATCTTGAAGCGCCGCGCTGCGTTCACCGCGTGGGGCACGCCCGCCGGCATGAGGACGACCTCGCCGCTCCGCGCCGTGACGGCCTTGCCGCCGATGACCAGGTCGACCTCGCCGTCCAGCACCTCGAGGTAGGCGTCGAACGGCGTGGTGTGCTCGCTCAGCTCCTGACCGGCATCGAACGCGAAGAGCGTGAGCGTCGCCGCCTTCTCCTGAGCGATCGTGCGGCTCACCACGGACCCCTCCGCGTACGTGACGAGGTCCGCGAGCCTCAGCGCGGTCGCGGCCGGCAGCGATCCGGGACGACGTTCGCTCATGCGACACCTCCGCTCACGACGGTACGCCTCCCGCGCAGCACGAGGAGCGCCGCCATCAGGAGCGCTACCCCGACGGCGATGGCCTGCGCCTCCTGCAGGCCGGCCACGACGACCGTCTCCTGCCGGAAGAACGTGAGCGTGAAGCGGATCGCGGCATAGCCGAGCGTCGCCGCGACGAAAAGATCGCCGGGACGGCGAAGACGCGGTCGGAGCCACGCAAGGACCGCGAGTAGGGCGATCACGGCGACGATCTCGTAGAGCGGATAGGGATGCGTCGGCACGCCGATGAGCTCGCGCGGGATGAGGTCGTTCGGATGGGCGTAGACGATGCCCCAGTCGGCGCCGGTCGGCGCGCCCCAGGCATCCCCATTCGAGAGGCAGCCGAGGCGTCCGATGGCCTGGCCGATGAGGATCGCGGGCGCCGCGACGTCCAGGAGCTGCCACACCGGAAGATGCCTCCCGCGCGCGGCGATGAGGCCCGCGACGATGGCCCCGATGAAGCTGCCCCACACCGCGATGCCGCCCTGCCAGATCGCGAAGATCTCGAGCGGGTGCGCGGCGAAATACGAGAGGTGATCCGCGACGTGGAAGAGACGGGCACCGACGAACGCGCCGGCGATCGCCCAGGTGAGGACGCGGTCGATGACCTCGCCCTGCACCCCGATCCGGCGCGCGCCGCGCAGGCCCCACCACACGCCGACGGCGATGGCGACGACGGTGAACACGCCGTGCCACCCGATCTGGACCGGACCGAGCTGGAGGATGACCGGATCGAAGGAGAAGGTGACGATGGTGCGATCGAGCGTATTAGAAAAGGAGCACCCTTTCGGGTGCTCCCATCATTCGCCTCGTACGGGCGGCTACGCCTTCGGCGGCACCGTGATGCCGAGCTGGCGCATGAGCCCGACCCTGTCGAAGTACGCCCGCTCGCGCTGGATGAGACCATCGCGGAACGAGCTGAGGATCATGAGCGTGAGCTCGATCGGCTTGTTCGTGGGAGAGATGCTCCCTGAGGCGGTCGCGAGCGGCCCGCTGTGCGTGGCCTTGTACACGACCTCGGACGCGACCTGGTCACCCAGGGCGATCTGGTTGGTCACCTCGGCCGAGCCGTTCGGGAAGGCCGTCTGCCAGGTCTTGAATGACTCGACGATCTGCGCCTTGCCCTTGTACTTTCCGTTCGGGTCGCTGAGCTCGGCGTCGTCCTGGTATGGCGCGTGGTCGAGATCACCCTTCGCCATGGCGGTGACCCACTGCTTGATCGTCGCGACGTTCGTCGCGACGGTCGGTTCGTGCTGGATGAGTGTCATAGATGCCTTCTTTCTGTCATGTCGATCGTACGCTCAATACTTTCGAAAAGCAAGTTATATCCAGTAATGTAAGCAATGTGGATGAGCTGGAACGTGCCCTCAGCCTGGTCGGGCAGAAGTGGACGCTCCTCATCATCCAGGACCTCCTTGACGGCCCACGGCGCTTCACGGAGATCGAGCGCTCGCTCGGGAGGGCCAATCCGAAGATGATCACCGCGCGTCTCCGGGAGCTGGAGGCCGCCGGCCTCGTGTCGCGGACGAGCTACGCGGAGGTCCCGCCACGCGTGGAATACGAGCTCACCCTTCGGGGCAGAGCGCTGGCTCCCGCGATCGATGCTCTGCGCCGCTGGGGCAGACGCGGGCCGACCGTGCGCTAGTTGCTTCTCGCCGGAGGCGGACCCTCGCGAGCCAGCGGCAGCGTGAGCACGAACGTGCTGCCCGTGCTGGCGCTCTCGCCGAGCCACAGCCGCCCCCCGTGGCGCTCGGCGAGCTTCCGGCTGATGACGAGCCCGAGACCGGTACCGCGGATCGCGCGCGTCCGGGTCGTCCGATAGAAGGGCGTGAACAGGAACGCACGCTCCGCCTCCGGGATACCGACGCCGTGATCGGTCACGGAGACCTTCGCCTCGACGCCATCGGTCGTGAGCGACACGTCGACGGTGCTGGCGCCGACGCTGTACTTCAGGGCGTTGCTCAGGAGGTTGTGCACGATCTGCGCGATGCGGACGGCGTCGCCGTCGATCTGGACGGGGCCCGGTGGCCGCTCGAAGGTGATGCGTGCGGGCGCCTCTGATACGTGCGCGGCGATCGTGGCCGCGATGGTCGATGACAGGTCCATGCCGCTCACATCCAGGTCGAGCTGGCCGGAGGCGAGACGCGAATGGTCGAGCAGCTGATCGACGAGCTCCGTCATCCGATCCACGCCGGCGATCGCGCG
>DATDNP010000120.1:0-9938 GCA_036518215.1 Candidatus Limnocylindria bacterium | reverse complement strand
TGACGCTGGAAGATGATCCCCTGCGTCAGCGGGAAGTGCATCTTGAGCGCCTGCACCTCGAGGAGGTTCTTGCCGCTGTCGGCGGTGGCGGTGCTCCGCTGGCGCTGGATGAGGCCGCCGGGCGTGGTGGGCTGCTGTGGCGGATTCGTCACTGCCATCTCGTCATCACTCCCCCGGCGTCTCGGTCGCCGTCTCTGACGCGGCCGCCTGCTTGATCTCCTCGATCGCACGCGTGTCGCCGAGCTCGCGACGCCAGTCCGTGTCGACGAGCCATCCGCCGCCGGGGACGTTCTGCGTGCCCCAGCAGCGCGCCTCGTGGTCGGGCTTCGCGTTCGGGACCGTCTGGAGCTCCGGCTCCTTCTCCTTGCAGATGTCACGGCGGTACTGGCACCGCGGCTCGAACTTGCAGCCCGGCGGCGGCGCGATGAGGTCCGGCGGAAGGCCTTCGATCGGAAGGAGCTTCGCCCTGCGCGCCTCGTCGAGGCGCGGGATCGAACGGAGCAGGCCCCACGTGTACGGCATCTTCGGGTTCGCGAAGAGCTCCGCGGTATCCGCCTTCTCGACGATCCGGCCCGCGTACATGACGTGGATCCGCTGCGTCATGCCGGCCACGACGCCGAGGTCGTGCGTGATGAGGATGAAGGCGGTGCGGAACTCGCGCGCCAGGTTCTTGAGGAGATCGAGGATCTGCGCCTGGATCGTCACGTCGAGCGCCGTCGTCGGCTCGTCCGCGAGGATGAGCTTCGGATTGCAGGACAGCGCCATCGCGATCATCACGCGCTGCCGCATGCCGCCGGAGAACTGGTGCGGGTAGTCGTCGACGCGCTTCTTCGCGCTCGGGATGCCGACGAGCTCGAGGAGCTCGATGGTCCGCTTGCGCGCCTCGCCCTTGTCCATCTTGAGATGGAGCTCGAGCGCTTCGGAGATCTGACGGCTGATGGTGAGCACCGGGTTCAGGCTCGTCATGGGGTCCTGGAAGATCATCGCGATGTTGTTGCCGCGGATGCCCCGGACGTCGTCGTCGTCCATCTTCAGGACGTCCTGACCGTCGAAGACGATCTGCCCCTTCACGATCTTGCCGGGCGGCTGCGGGATGAGCCGCATGAGCGAAAGGGCGGTGACCGACTTGCCGCACCCGGACTCGCCCACGAGCCCGAGCGTCTCGCCAGCCTCGAGGTTGAAGGTCACGCCGTCGACCGCGCGCACGACACCGTCGCGCGTGAAGAACTGCGTGTGTAGATCGTTGACCTCAAGCAGCGGCATGCGTGGAGCTCACCCCTTCCACAGAATGCGCGACAGTCTAGCCGTCGCCTAGGTCTTCATCCTCGGGTCGAGGGCGTCCCGGAGCCCGTCCCCGAGGAAGGTGAACGCGAGCATGACAAGGGAGATGCTGAGCGCCGGGAGGAGCACCGGCCACGGCGTCGCCGAGAAGACGACGAAACCCTCGTTGATCATGACGCCCCAGGATGCCGTGGGCGGCCTGATGCCGATGCCGAAGAACGAGAGCGTCGCCTCCGCGAGCATCGCGTTCGGGATCCCGAAGGCGACGGACACGATGACCGGCGCGAGGATGTTCGGGAAGAGGTGGCGCGACATGATGCGCGTGGATGGCGCGCCGATCGAACGCGCCGCCTCGATGAACTCACGCTCCTTCAGCGAGAGGACCTGCCCGCGTACGAGCCGGGCCAAACCGACCCAGTTCACGATCGCGATCGCGACGAAGATGAGGAGCAGACCCCCCTGGAGGTCGCCCAGCGCGGTGTTCCGGAGCGTCGCCATGATGATGAAGAGGAAGAGCAGGTCCGGGAACGCGTAGATGACGTCGGTGATGCGCATGAGGATCTGGTCGACCCATCCGCCGAAGTACCCGGCCGAGAGGCCGATCGTCACGCCGAGCATGAAGATGATCGCGACGGGGACGAAGCCCACGAGCATCGAGATGCGCGTCGACCACAAGAGGCGCGAGAGGATGTCGCGGCCGAGCTGATCGCTCCCGAGGGGGTACGCGCTGAAGTGGTACTGCGTGTTCGGCGTCCAGAACGGCTCCATGAGCTGGTGCGGACCGTCCTGCAGCGTCGGGCTCTTCAGGATGTGAAGATCGGTGAGCGTCGGGACGATGGCCGCGGTGATCATGAACAGGGCGATCACGACCATGCCGACGATCGCCGCCTTGTTGCGGAGCAGCCGGTACCACGCGTCCTGCCAGAGCGAGCGCTGCTTGCGGACGAGGACGTTGAGCTCGGCCGCGCGCTCCTGTGCGGTGGCTGCCGTCGTCGCCATCAGCGGCCGACCTTGATGCGCGGGTCGAGCATCCCGTACACGAGGTCGACCGAGAGGTTCGCGACGGCGATGAGGAACGCGTACAAGAGGTACGTCCCCATGATCACCGGATAGTCACGAGCGATGATGCTCGTGAGGAAGAGGCGGCCCATGCCGGGGATCGTGAAGAGCTGTTCGATGATGATCGACCCGGTGATGAGGCCGGCGGTCGCCGGTCCGATGATCGTCGCGACCGGGATCATCGCGTTCTTCATCACGTGCGCGACGATGACGACCTGTTCGCGCAGGCCCTTCGCGCGCGCGGTGCGCACGTAATCCTGGCGGATCGCCTCGAGCATGCTCGCGCGCGTGATGCGCGTGAGGAACGCCATCGGTCCGAGCGCGAGGATGACCGTCGGCAGCACCCAGTGCGACGGGGTGCTCCAGCCGACGAACGGGAAGACGTGGAACCAGACGCCAAAGATGTAGATGAAGAAGATCCCGACGACGAACGACGGGATGGTGGTCCCGACCGTCGCGAACAGCAGGCTCCCGTAGTCGATGAGCGAGTTCTGGCGGAGCGCGCTGATGACGCCGAGAGGGAGCGAGAGCGCGAGCGCGACGAGCAGCGCCTGGACGCCGAGCTGGGCGCTCACCGGGAAGCCCTGGCCGATGATGTCGGACACCGGCCGGTTGCGCTGGAAGCTCGTCCCGAAATCGAAGTGCGCCACGTTGTTCAGATAGAGCAGGAACTGCTCGCCGACCGGCCTATCGACGCCGTAGAGACGCTCGAGCCGGGCGATCGTCTCCTGCGGCAGCGGCTTATCGGCGTTCGATTTCGCGTCGAACGGCGAACCGGGCGCCGCGTGCGCGAGGAAGAAGACGATCACGGCGACGAAGAACATCGTGGGGATGAGCAGCAACAGCCGCCGGATGGTGTATTTCAGCATCGGGTAGCGGGATCACTCCTCCACGCGCGGGGTCTTCGCGAGTGTATACCGCGCAACCTTCGCGCTGGTTCGGAAATCGGCCCAAAAAACAGTGAGGGCCGGCCCTGTTCGGGCCGGCCCTCGTGTCAGCGAGCGGGGTCGACTACTTCTTCGCCGTCACACCGATGTGGATCTGGTCGAAGATGCCGTACTCGAAGTCCATGACCGTGTCCTTGATGCCCTTGACCCAAGGCTTCTTCAGGTACTCGGTCGCCGTGTAGTACCACCACGCCGCGGCGGCGTCGGTGCTGAGCTGCTTCGAGGCCTGGAGGTACGTCTTGTCACGGCTCTCCGGGTTCGGGTCAGCATCGGCCTGCCGCGTGAGCTTGTCGAAGTCGGCGTTCTTGTACCCGGTGTGCGTGACGGTCGACGACGAGTGGAACACGGTCGTCAGCCAGTCCTGCTGGTCCGGGTAGTCCGCGCACCAACCGAGACGGAACATGAGCGGCGTCGTCTCCGGCTTCTTGACGAGCGTGGTGTACGTCGTCGAGTCGACCGGGTCGGGCGTCACCGTGATCCCGAGGTTGGTCTGCCATTGCTGCTGCAGCCACTCGATGCGGGTCTTGTTCGCGGCAGAGGCCGGGTACGTGAACTTGAGGTTCTTCAGTGTGTCGCTGTTCGCGTACTTGCCCTGCGAGAGGAGCTGCTTCGCGGCGGCCGGGTCGAACTTCTGGACGTTGTCGTCCTTGTCGAATCCGGGCATTCCCGGCGGGATGAAGCCACCGGCGTCACCCGCGGGCTTGCCGATCTTGGCGATGTCGTTGATGTAGGCCTGCTTGTCGAACGACTTCGCGAACGCGAGACGCGTCTTCGCGTCGTCGAACGGCGGCTTCGCGGTGTTGAACCCGACGTAGATCGTGCACGAGCCACCGACGGTGACGAGCTGGGACTTGAGGTTGGCGTCGGCGTCGATCGTGCGGAGCTGCTCGGCTGCGACACCGAACATGTCGAGCTCGTTGTTCTGGTACGCGGCGAACGCGACGGACCCTTCGTTGATCATGACCTTGGTCCACCGCTTCAGCTTCGCCGGCGTCCGGTAGTTGTCGTTGCGCTCGTAGACCATCTTCTCGTTGTGCTTCCAGTCAACGAGCTTGAACGGCCCGTTCCCGATGAACGTGGCCGGCTCGGTCCACTTGTCGCCACCCTTCTGGACGTCCGACTCACGCGTCGGCACGCCGACCCAGAGGGCCGCGATCGACAGGAAGTACGGAGCCTTCTCGGTGAGGGTGAAGGAGATCTCGTTGTCGCCGTTCACCTTGATACCGAGCTTGCCCTTTGCGGCGTCGAGCTCGGACTGCGTGGCCTTCTTCGGGTCCATCTCGTTCCAGGCCTCGCAGCCGGCGATGATGTAACCCGTGAACGCGTACTCACCACCCGTGTTCGGGTCGCAGAGCCGCGTGAAGCCGTAGGCGAAGTCCTTCGCCTTGACGGCCGAGCCGTCCGAGTACTTCAGGCCGTCGCGGAGCGTGAAGGTGTAGGTCAGCCCGTCGCTCGAGAGCTTGGGCATGTCCTTCGCCGCGCCCGGGATCGGCTTGAGGGTCGCCGGGTCGAACGTCAGGAGGGCCTCGTAGACCTGCATCGTCTGCGCGACCTCACCGACGAACGATTCCTTCTGCGGGTCGATCGTGTCGGGCTCGCTACCCATGTTCGTGGTGATCTCGCCGTTCGGGTCCAGCTGATCACCGGCTGACGGCGATGCGTTCCCACCCTGGTTCCCGCTCGTGCACGCCGCGGCGAGGAGCCCGGCGATCATGAGCAGGGACAGGAGTGACCACATGCCATTCCTGCGTCGCATGCACTGCCTCCTTCTTTATTCGCGCGCCTGAGAACGCCAAAACGTCGTGAAACGCGGGGAAACGCGGTGGTGCGGGTGCTGTGGGCTGGTCCCCGGCGATCCCGCCTCCCTCCACGCCTAGAGCCCGACCGGGAAGACGGGCTCGAAAGCGGCGCCATTCTAGGCTTCGAGCGCGCCGCGGCGCCAACAAGGGGCTGCCGCGGGCGCGGGCCGAGAGCCTCTTCCACCCACTACCGCGGCCTCCTGAGGTGGGTTCAGGGACCGCAGCGCGGCGCTGTCAGGGCGCTGAGAATCGCCACTCCGCGGCGTTCCAGGTGAGCGGGCCGTCGTCCGGGGTCGGCTGGATGCCTGTCAGCGACCGGGCCGCGACGTCGACGCGGAGCCGCTGATACAGCGGCAGCGCGGGTAGATCGTCGCTCCAGACCCGCTGCAGCTCGGCGTAAAGCGCGCGCTGCTCGTCGCGCCCCACGGCGTGCCGCGCGGCCGCGGCGAGCACGTCGAACCACGGCTCGACGAGACCGGACCACGCGTCGGTCGCCCGCATCGGATCGTCCGCGCTCGCTGGGACGAGCGCGAGGTCGAAGTCGCCGTTCGCGACCGCGGCGTCGACCTCGGCCGCCGGGCGGACGCGCACGTCGAGCGCGATCCCGATGGCGGCGACGTCGCCCGCGACGCGTCGCGCGGCGTCGAGACGGCCGGGCGATCCCGACGGAACGAGGATCGTTGCCGTCATCCGATCCGGCCCGCGCTCGAGGATCCCGAACGTGCCGCGCCGGAACCCGGCCTGCGCGAGGAGCGCACGCGCGGCATCGCGGTCGGGACGCGCGATCGGCGCGTTCTCGACCGCAGCCCAGAGCGGAGGCGCGAGATAGCTTCGCGGCACGCGCGCGCGCCCGGCGAAGATGTCGTCGACGAGCGCCTGCCGGTCCACGGTGAGCTCGAACGCCTTTCGCACGGCGCGTTCGGCGAACGGCCCTCGCGACCCGAACCGCAGGAGATCGAGCGCCTCGGCGTCCTTGTAGTAGACGGTGTCGAGGCCGTTCCGGTCGTCGAAGCGGTCGAGCGTGTGCGCGAGATCGGCCTCGAGGTCCGGGAACGGCGCGACGTCGACCTCGCCGCGACGCAGCGCATCGAGGATCGCCGTCCGGTCCTGATAGAACCGCACCTCGATGCGGCCGAGCGCGGGTGGGCCGCCGACGTGATCCTTGAACGCCGCGAGCGTCACGCCGTACCCCGGCACCCACGCGGCGACGCTGAACGGCCCGGCATGCACCGGCTCGCGAGCGTAGGCGGCGCGCGCCGCGGCATCCGCGCCCGCGAGGAGGTGCCGCGGGAGGACGCGCGGCGCGAGCGCGTATCCGTCCCAGCGCTCGTTCGCGCGATACGTGACGCGGGCGGTCCGATCGTCGATCACGTCGACCGCCTCGATGCGGTCCGCGAGCCAGCGGAGCGTGCTCCCCCGCGCCGCGCTCATATCCGTGTCGTGCGCGAAGCGGATGTCCTGCGCGGTGATCGGCTCGCCGTCCTGCCACACCGCACCGTCGCGCAGGCGGAACGTCGCGACGAGGCGGCCCTCCGGAGCCGTGGGATCGTCGGTCACGATCCTCAGGCCGCCGTCGTCGATGGTGGGCACCTCGGAGACGAGACGCGGTACGAGGTCGCCGCCAGGGTCGCGCGCGACGAGCGGCTCGGTGACGGCCGCCGCGAGGACGCGCGCGCCGGCGTCGTCGGCGAAGACGGAGGCTGGCTCGCCCACGAGCCCGAGGACGACGTCGCGCCGCGCGGGCGCGGGCGCGGAGCACGCCACGAGGAGCGAGACGAGGAAGAGGAGGCCCGCGCCGAGGCGGCTCAGCTAGCGCTGGAGCCCGATCCGGTCGTGCGGCCCCGGAGGCGTGCGGTCGGCGTCACGCGAGGGAAGCTCGACGGGCGGTTCGACCAGATCCGGCGAGGCCGCGTAGCGGCCGATGCGGAACCACTTCAGCACCGTCGCGCTGTCGGCCACACTGGCGGCGGGCGCGGGACCCGGGTCGATCGTGTTGTCGTCGACGATGGTGGCCTTCGGCGCGACCGACGCCGAGCCGACGAAAGCGAACGCCGTCACCGCGGCGGCCAGCGCGACCTCGGTGAACCGCGCCGACAGCCGGCCGGCGCGCACCGCTACGGGAACGGCCACGGGACGCCGCAGCGCGAGGTGGACGCGCGCCGCTGAGAGCGATGTCGTCGTCGCGCGAAGGGGCACGTACGCGCGCTCGAGCGCGACGCTCGTCGCGATGAGGTCGGCGTAGGCCGTGGCGCAGCGCGCGCAGCGCGCGGTGTGCGCTTCGACCTCGAGCCGTTCGTCGCGGCGAGCCGCGCCGGCGAGCACCGACGTCATCCGTTTCTGGATCGTGGAACAGCTCATCCGGACCGTCACTCCCGTTCAGGCCTGCGCGCCGGCTCGACGGCGGGCAGGGGCATCCGTCTAGGAGTAGTGAGCAGCTGTTCGCCGGGTTCGAATCCGAGCTCCGGATGTGCCGCAAGATGCGCACGGAGCCGCCGGAGCCCGTAGTGGAGGCGCGACTTCACCGTCCCGACGGGCACGTCGACGACCTGAGCGATCTCGGCGAGGTTCAGCCCGTTCAGGTAGTGGAGGATCACGACGGTGCGGTGCTTCGGGCCGAGGGTCTCGACGGCGGCGAGGACCTCCGTCCGGAGCTCCGCGAGCTCAGCCAGCGACGACGGCGACCGCTCGCCGCTCTCGATGACCTCCTCGGCGGTGTCGTCGAGCGTGTCCAGGACGACGTTCTTGCGCGGCCGCCGGTTGTAGGACAGGTTGACCGCGACGCGGTACAGCCACGGTCGGAGCGAGCCCTCCGGCTCGAGACGCGCGAGGGCGCGGTGCGCGCGCGCGAACGCGTCGACGACGATCTCCTCAGCGGCGGACGGATCCTTCGTGATGGCGAGACCGAGGCGGAAGATGCCGTCGCGGTAGCGGTAGAAGAGCGCGTCGAACGCGAGCATGTCTCCGTCGCGTGCGGCGTAGACGAGCTCGCGATCGGTGCGAGTCTCCTCGTCCGGCTGCTTCGCGGAGCGCGGGGTCACGCCTCGTCCGGCAGGTAGCGGCGCACCGCGCGGAGCGTGCGCTCGGGGCCCAGCTGACTGCGCTCGACGGTCCCACCCGACATCGGCGCGTGGAGGAACTCGCGCTCCCCCGTCGCGATCGCGACGTGGGTCACGCGCTCATCGCCGAAGAACAGGAGGTCTCCGGGTCGCGGCGACGTCGAGACGGACCTGCCCTCCATGGCCTGCTGGTCCGCGTCGCGGTCGAGGGCCACCCCGTTCAGACGGTACACCAGCTGGGAGAGCCCCGAGCAATCGAGCCCGTCGATCGTCGTGCCGCCCCAGAGATACGGCGTCCCAAGGAAACACTCAGCTGTACGGAGGATGTCGGACGGTCGCGGGAAGCGATTCGGCAGCTGCGCGACGTCGACGGTGTCGCGGATCGCGAGCCAGCCATCGGCCGAGACGCGCAGCCACTCGCCGTGCCGCTCCTGGATCGCGACCGGCGACGCGACCGGCAGGCGGTCGATGACCGGCGCGGCATCGGTCGGCGCGTTGCGGACATCCGCCGCGACGACGCCAACGATCCGGCGCTCGACCGGGCCGACCTCGTCGAGGAAGTCGCCGTAGATCCATCCGAAGTAGTGATCCGGACCCTGCGCGTAGAACCATTCGCCGTCGTGAGCGAGCAGCGCGAAGCGCTCGCCGTAGTGGGCCTGATCGACGCGCTCCGACCCCTCGTCGGGTTCCGCGTGAAGATCGATGAAGCCGCGGTTCACGATGGCCTGCGGCGGGCGGACCATCGCGACGGCAAGACGCGTCGGCGCCATCGTCATGGCGTCCTGTAGCGCAGCACCGGCTTGCGCGCCGCACCGACCTCGTCGAGCCGTCGCAGCGGCGTGCGTACCGGCGCCTCGTGGACGACCGCGGCGTCCGTCCCGATGCGCTCCGCGATGCGGATGAGCGCCTCGGCGAACGCGTCGATCGTCTCCTTTGGCTCCGTCTCGGTCGGCTCGATCATGAGCGCCTCGGGCACGATGAGCGGGAAGTACACGGTCGGCGAGTGGAAGCCCTCGTCGAGCAGCGCCTTCGAGATGTCGAGCGCCGACGAACCCTGCTTCTTCTGCTTCGCGGCGGTGAGCACGAACTCGTGCATCGGCGTCCGGTCATACGCCACGTCGTAGTGATCGCGGAGGAGCGCGAGCAGGTAGTTCGCCGCAAGCACCGCGTCGCGACCGGTCTCGACAAGCCCGTCCTCGCCGAGGGTCTTCATGTACGTATAGGCGCGCGCGAGCACGCCGAAGTTCCCAAGGCGCTGCTTGATCTGACCGATGGAGTCCCCGAGCGGCTCCGGCTCGCGGTCCTCGCGCGCCGTGTCGTAGTGGTAGGTGCCGTCCGCCTCCTTCACGATCCACGGCTTCGGCAGGAATGGCCGCAGGTGCGCCTTCACGCAGAGGGGCCCCGCGCCGGGTCCGCCGGCGCCGTGCGGCGTCGAGAACGTCTTGTGGACGTTGATGTGGACGCAGTCGAAGCCGAGGTCACCCGGCCGCGCGATCCCGAGCAACGCGTTCATGTTCGCGCCGTCGCCATACATGAGGCCGCCGACCTTGTGCACCGCGTCGCACACCTCGCGCACACGCTCCTCGAACAGCCCGAGGGTGTTCGGGTTGGTGAGCATGAAGCCCGCGACGTCGGGACCGAGGGCGGCCTTGAGCGCGTCGAGGTCGACGTTGCCGCGCGCGTCGCTCTTCACCGTGACGACCTCGTACCCGCACATCGCCGCGGACGCGGGGTTCGTCCCGTGGGCGGAGTCGGGCACGATGATCTTCCGCCGCTGCGCGGCCTCGCCACGCTTC
>DATDNP010000119.1:0-11548 GCA_036518215.1 Candidatus Limnocylindria bacterium | reverse complement strand
GTGGCGCGCCGGCCGAGCTTGTGAGACACCGACTCCACCATGGCTTCGAAGAGCGCGATGCTCGTCGTGAGGATCGCGGGCTGCGCGATCGTCGTGTCGTTCAGCGTCTCCTCGGGACCTTCAAAGCAGATCTTCGTGAGCGGATATCCGAGGACGCGGTCGGCCTCGTCGAAGACGGCGCGAGCCGCGGGCGACGACTCGTAGACCGAGCGACCCATCCCTACCAGCTGGCTCCCCTGACCCGGGAAGACGAACGCGAGGCGTGACATCCGTGCATAACCGTATCAGCCAGGCACATGCGCGTCGAGCACTTTGTCCGTTTCCATTACATTGCTGTTGCAATGAATTCACGACGATACGTCCAGCGTGAGCGGGCGCGCCAGATGGCGCGCACCGCCGCTGCGATCGAGAACGCGGCGCTCCGAGAGGTCGCGCGGAAGGGCTATCCCGACCTTCGCGTCTCCGACGTCGCACGGCGCGCGCACGTGTCGCCCCGGACCGTCTATCTGCATTCGACCTCGAAGGAACGGCTCGTCGAACAAGCGCTGCGACGTCGTGCGGCGGCGCTCATCGCGCGCGTCGAGCGATGGCGACCGCGAAGCGAGCTGCCCGAGCTCGTCCTCGACGAGATGGTGGCGCTCCACGAGCGCGAATATCGGGGCGAGTCCGCGCTGCTCCTCGAGACGCTCGTCGACGGCGCGCTGCCGCGCGGCGTCGCGTCGCTTCTCCGCGATCTCGACGTCGTGCGCCTCGCCGTCATCACGCGGACGATGAACGAGCTCGGTCGCCGCGGCGTCCTTCGCGTGCGCACGCAGGACGCGATCGCGCTCGCGCACGCGCTGCTCTCCTACCCGACCTGGCGTACCGCGCTCACCGGCCCCGCGCGTCGGCGCGCGCCGCGTCTCGTCGCGAACGCGCTCCGCAGCGCGGTGCTCTAGCCTCCCGCACGATGGCCGGCGCGCGACTCTTTCGGGTCATCCTTCAGGTCGGCGACCTCCGCACCGCGTCCGCGTTCTACACGACGCTGCTCGGTGTCGATGGGCGCGCCGTCGGCGGCGGACGCGTGTACTTCGATTGCGGCGACGTCATCCTCGCGCTGCTCGATCCGACCGCGGCCGGCGCGAAGCCCGAGCCGAATCGGGACGACGTGTATCTCGCCGTCGACGACATCGATGACGCACACGAGCGAGCCATGCGGCTCGAGGGCCTTTCGCCGGGTGCCGTGCATGGCGAGAGCGCGGGCGACGTCGTCACGAGACCGTGGGGCGAGCGCTCTTTCTACGTCAGAGACCCGTGGGGCAATCGCCTCTGTTTCGTGGACGCGAAGACCGTGTTTACCGGACGCTGATCGCGCGCACCGCCGCTAGCGCTCGTGCGCGCGACGGCGACACTCGCGGCGTGGGCACGCTGTGGCTGCGCTGGGTCGGTGTGAACGTCGTCGGCGAGATCGTCGGCTTCGGACTCGCGGGCACGCTCATGATGCTGTCCGGCGAAGCGATCACATCGCAGGACGGCCTTCCGCAGCTCATCCTCGGCGGCGTTGCCGTCATCGCCGTCGGCCTGCTCGAGGGGACCTCGGTCGGCCTCGCGCAGTGGACCGTCCTTCGGACGATGTTCCCGTCCATCTCCGCGCTCGCGTGGCTCGCGGCGACCATCGCCGGAGCGATCGTCGCGTGGGGCGCGGGCATGGCGATCGGCGTCCTCGCCGGCGACGCGCTCGCCGCGGATGACGTCGACATGCCGATCGCCGGAGCGCTCGTCATCGGTGCGATCGCCGGCGCGATCCTCGCGGCGCCGCAATGGACGGCGCTCCGCCGCGCGGGCATCGAGGCACCGTGGTGGATACCCGCGCATGCCTTCGCGTGGTCGGTCGGGATGGTCGTCGCCTTCGCCGGCGTCGCGGCGCTGCCATCGAGCGCCGCGATCACCTTCACGGTCATCGCGATGGCCGGAACGGGCCTCGGCATGGGCGTCCTCGTCGCCGCGACGACCGGCCTCGCGCTCGTCGATGCGGCGCGGCCTAGGCCCTCTCGATCTCCAGCTCGGCCGTGACGCCGTTCAGCTCGCCGCGCCACGCGTGCCCACGACCGGTGAGGCCGCGCGTGACGCTCGTCGCGAGCACCTCTTCGGCGATGTAGTCGCGGTAGCGCTCCACCGTCGGCGCGATCGCGCCGTCGTAGCGGAGCGCGATGCGGTCGGCGATCTCGAGACCGGCATCCTTGCGGAGGTCGTTGAGCTTGTGCGCGAGCTCGCGCGCGAGACCCTCCGCCTCGAGCTCCGGCGTGAGCGTCGTGTCAAGGGCGACGACGAGTCCGGTCTCTCGCGCGACCGTCTGACCAGCCTCGCCCTCGTGCGAGACAAGGACCTCGTTCGGCGCGAGCTCGAAGCCCTCGACGACGATCGTGCCGTCGCGCCGCGCGTAGCGGCCCTCGGCGAGCGCCGCGCGGACCTTCGGGAGATCCTTCCCGAGCTTCGGGCCGAGCACCTTGAGGTCCGGCTTCACGATCTCGCGCACGAGACCCTTCGCCTCGTCGCGGATCTCGAGCGCCTTCACGTTCAGCTCGTCGCGAACGACGGCCGCGAGCTCGTCGTCGCTGCGGAGCGCCCCGCGGTCGTGGTCGCCCGGCTCGAAGACCGCGACGAGCTTCGGCAGCGGCGTGCGGACCTTGGTCTTCGCCTGCGAGCGCGCGGCCCGGCCGAGCTCGACGACGCGCCGCGCCGCCTCCATACGCCGCTCGAGCTCGTCGTCGATGAGGGACGCGTCCGACGCCGGGTACTCGGTGTGATGCACCGACGCGGCCGAGCGCGGCGCCGCGTTGCGCACGAGGTTCTGATACATGGACTCCGCGACGAAGGGCATGATCGGCGCGAAGAGCCGAAGGAGCGTCGTGAGCGCCTCGTAGAGCGTCTGATACGCGGCGAGCGAGTCGCGCTCGGACCGCGTCTTCCAGAAGCGCGAGCGATTGCGGCGGACGTACCAGGTCGACAGGTCGTCCCAGAACGCCTCCATACGCAGACACGCCGTCTGCGAGTCGTACTGATCGAGCGCGGCTCGCGCGTCGCGCACCAGGCGGTGGAGCGTCGACAGCAGCCAGCGGTCCATGACCGGCCGCTCGGCATACGGCACGGCCGCGGTCGACGGATCGAAGGCGTCGAGGTTCGCGTAGGTCACGAAGAACGCGTACGTGTTCCAGAGCGTGAGGAGCTTTCGCTTCACGTCGCCGAGGACGTGGTAGCCGAAGAGCACCTTCTCGCCGGGGTCGTGCCGCATGTAGAACCAGCGGACGACGTCGGACCCGGCGCGTTCCGCGGCCTGCGGGAAGTCGATGAAGTTGTCGCCGGACTTGTGGAACTCCTCGCCGTTCTCGTCGTACACGAACTCGTTCGACAGCACGGTGTCGTACGGTGCGCGCCCGGTGAGGACGACGCTGAAGAAGAGCTGCGAGTAGTACCAGAGCCGCACCTGCTCGAGGTTCTCGGTGATGAACTCGGCCGGGAACCACTTCTTCCAGTGGTCGCGGTCGTCGAGGTAGCGCAGCGTCGAGAACGGGACGATGCCGGCGTCGAGCCAGCAGTCGCCGACCTCCTTCACGCGCGTGCTCTCGGCCTTGCATTGCGGGCACGCCACGACGACGCCGTCGATCCATGGGCGATGGAGCTCCGCGAGCCCCTCGAGGCCGCGCACGGCCTGCTTCCGCAGCTCCGTCTCGCTCCCGATGATGAAGAAGTGACCGTTCGCGCACGTGTAGAACGGGAGCGGGAGGCCCCAGTACCGCTTGCGGCTGATGTTCCAGTCACCCATGTTGTCGAGCCAGTTGTCCATGCGGCGGCCGATGAACGCCGGCAGCCAGCGGACCTTCGCCGCGGCCTCCTTGAGCTTCGGCCGAAGCTCGTCCATCGAGATGAACCACTCGTCGTCGACGCGGAAGACGATCTCCTCCTTGCACCGCCAGCACACCGGATAGCTGTGCGTGTACGCGACCTCGCGGAACAGCCGGCCGCGCTTTCGCAGGTCGTCGGAGACCTCGTGCGCGACGTCGCGCGCCTCCTTCCCGTCGAGCCAGCCGAAGCCGGAGACGAAACGCGCGTTCTCGTCGATCGGGACGATGACCGGCGCGCTCTCACGCTTGCCGAGCGCGAAGTCCTCCGCGCCGCAGCCGGGAGCGATGTGGACGATGCCGGTGCCCTCTTCCTCACCGACCTCATCCCACTCGATGACCTTGTGCGCCGGACCGGACGTCTTCCCCACCGGGAGCTCGTCGAACGGCCCGACGTAACGCAGCCCGAGGAGATCGCGCCCCTTCACGGTGCCGACCACCTCGGCGTTGTGCCACTTCGCCGACGCGAACACCTTCGCGCCGAGGATGAGGAGCTCCGGCGCCGTCTGCCCGTCCGCGACGACGCGCACCTTCACGTAGTCGAGATCGGGATGGACGGCGAGCATCACGTTGGCGGGCAGCGTCCACGGCGTCGTCGTCCAGGCGAGGAATGACGCGTTCTGCTTCGCGAGGTCGGCGCCCTTGCCCTCCGCCACGACCGGGAAGCGCACGTAGAGCGAGGTGTGCGTCATCTCCTTGTACGAGCCGGTCATCTCGTGCTCCGACAGCGCCGTGCCGCAGCGTGCGCACCACGGCATCGCGCGGTGGCCCTTGTAGAGCCAGCCCTTCTCATGGCAGAGCTTCAGCACGCTCCAGATGTGCGAGATGTTGTTGTCGCTGTACGTGTAATAGGAGTTGTCCCAGTCCATCCACTGGCCGAGACGCTGGGACTGCTTCGTGATCGCGGCGGCGCTGCGGTCGACGCGCGCGCGACAGGCGCGAGAGAACTTGTCGATGCCGTACGACTCGATGTCGCGCTTGCTGTTGAGGTTCAGCTCGCGCTCGACCTGCACCTCGACCCAGAGGCCCTGGCAGTCGAAGCCGTTCTGGTAGCGCTGGTCGAAGCCCTGCATCGCCTTGTAGCGCTGGTACAGGTCCTTGTAGGTGCGTCCCCAGGCGTGGTGGACGCCCATCGCCTCGATGTTCGCGGTGATCGGGCCGTCGATGAACGAGTACCGCGGCCCGCCGGCGTTCTTCCTCCGGAGCACGTCGAAGCTCTTCTCCCGCTCCCAGAGATCGAGCACGCCGTGCTCGAGCTCGGGCAGGTCGAAGCCCGACGCGACTGCCGCAAATCTCGCCTTTTCGTCCAGCACCATGTCGTTCTCCAAAACAAAAACGCCGTCCCGCATCTCGGGACGGCGCATGCCGTGGTACCACCCGAGTTCGCGCAGCTCGCGCTACGCGCACTCATTCGCGACGCCTGTCAGCGTCCGCCGCTTGGTAACGGAGTGGCTTCCTCCGACCGGGTCTAGTCGCCCTACGGCTTTCTTCCGGCAGCTCGGGGTGGATGGCCCCTCAGCGCTGTTCTAGGAACAGTCTAGACGCCGCGGCACCCGCGACCGCGGCCCGCCTCGCTCGTTCGCTCGTCGAAACGGGCCGCCTCGACACTCTGTAGACACCGTGGCTATATATGTCGGACGTATATATACTCTAACCACGTCAGGAGGTCCATATGCCAGCACTGAAGACTGCCCGGTCCGCTGGTGAGTCTGGAGCGGCGCTGTGCCTCGGGCGGCCGGATTTCGAGGGCGCGCTCAACGCGACGCTGAAGCGCGAGGCTCTCAAGCCTGAATCCGTCGTTTCGCTGCTGCTCGTCGATCTCGACGGGCTCCTCGATCTGAACGCGACCGCCGGACACGACGTTGGCGACAAGGCCATCGCCGTGGTCACCCAGACGCTCGCGCACATCGCGAAGAAGGAGGGCTGGACGCTCGGACGCACCGGTGGTGACGAATTCGCGCTCTTCGCGCCGGGTGTTCCGCTCGAGGCGGCGTTCCTGCGCGCCGATCAGATCCGGCGCGACGTCGATGCAGCCCTCGCGAAGGCACTCGGCGCCGGTCAGCGCTGCACGGTGACGCTCGGGGTCGCGAACGCGCCGCGCGACACGAGAAGCCGAGGCGGCGAGGCGGCGAACGAGCTCATGCGCAAGGCGGACCTCGCGCTCCATGCGGCGAAGGAGCAGGGCGGCGACAGTGTCGGCCTCACGCCGGCCGACGACATGGTCCTGAAGTCGTCCTACTACAGCGCGGCCCGGCTCGCGCGCCTCAAGGGATTGGCCGAGCGGATGAGGAAGAAGGAGGCGGTGCTCCTGCGCGAAGCGCTCGACGATCTGCTGCGCAAGTACGAGCGCCAGTAGCCTTCCGGGCATGCCCCTCCCGCGCACCGTCGACGCCGAGCTCGCGCGTCTCGAGCGCCAGTTCGGCGCGCCGGACGTCGTGACGGCCACGATCCCGGACGACTTCGACGACCCGATACGCAAGCCCGATCGCTTCGGCGAGGTCTGCATGGTCATCCGCCGGCCGAACGGAAGGCTGCTGCTCTCCATCAAGACCTTTTATCCGCGCGGCGCGTATCGCCTGCCGACCGGCGGCATCCACCATGGCGAGCCCGTGTACGACGCGCTGCTGCGCGAAGCCCACGAGGAGACCGGGCTCGACCTCGAGGTCCGGCGCTTCCTCGCGCGGATCGCCTATCGAGGGGCGTCGACGGGCGACGAGCTCTTTCACACGTTCGCGTTCCTCCTCGACGAGCGCGGCGGCACACTGGGCGCGCTCGATGAGAGCGAGCAGATCGAGGACTGGCGCGAGATCGGGCGCGGTGACCTGCCGAGCGTCGCGCGATTCCTCGACGATCTGCGCACCGGCGGGACGCTCGACATCGGCGGCGACTGGCGCGCGTGGGGGAAGTTCCGCGCGGTCGTGCACCGCGTGGTGCACGACGCGCTCGCGGACTAGTCGAGCCGGAAGAAGCGGAACGCGAGCACGAACGCGACGACGATCCAGGCGATGATCCCGAGGAGCGGCTGGACGATATCGGTGATACCCGCCCCAGCCGTCGCGACGTCGCGGAGCGCGTCGTTCAGGAACGTGAGCGGGAGGTAGTCCGCGATCGGCCGCAGGAACGCGGGCGCCGCGTCGCGCGAGAAGAAGACGCCGGAGAGGAACATCTGCGGGAGCGTGACGAGCTGCGTCACCGGCGCGGCCGCGTTCTCCGTCGCGACGACACCGGTGACGGCGAAGCCGAGGCAGAGGAAGAGCACCGCGCCGAGCACGGCGACGACGAGCAGCAACAGGATGTTGCCCACGACGGAGACCTTGAAGACGGCCACGGCGACGGCCAGCAGGATGAGCACCTGGATCACCGCGACGATGAGCCGGTAGAGCACGTGCGCCGCGATGAAGCTGCGGCGTGAGATCGGCGTCGCCATGATCCGGCGGATCACGCCACGCTGCCGGTCGACGACGAACGCGAACGCGACGCTGGAGATGCCGAGCTGCATGATCGTCATCCCGAGGATGCCCGGCGTCAGGAAATCGACGTAGCGCGCGCTGCGGCCCGAGACCTCCTGCTGTTCGAGATGCACGATCGGTGAGGTCTGCGTGACCGCGAAGGACGTCTGGTCGACGACCTGCGTGATGATCGCGGAGCCGATGACGCCCTGCTCAGGGCGGGCGCGGTTCGTATAGAGCGTCATGGTCGGGGGCGTCGCGCCCGCCGGGACAGGCGCGAGGCGGAAGCTCGACGGGATGATGAGCACCAGGTCGAGATCGCTCTTCTGCAGGCTCGTCATCGCGTCGTCGCGCGCCTCGGTCTTCACCTTCAGCGTGTCGATGCCGCTGAGCGTCTGGATGAGCCGCGCGCTGTCGGGGTTGTTCGCCTCGTCGACGATCGCGAGGTTCACACCGCCGATCGCGCCAAGATTCAGGATGCCGAAGAGCAGCATGAAGATGAGCGGGAAGAAGAACCCGAAGAAGAGCGCGGTCCGGTCCCGCGTGTAGCTCCGGAGCAGCATGAGCGTGTAACGGACGATCTGTCCCACTAGTCCTCCCGCAGCGCGTGCCCGGTGAGGTCCAGGAACACGTCCTCCAGATTCGCCTGCTGCTGGATGACCGGCTTCGTGAACCCGCGCTCGATGAGCTTCCCGATGAGGGCGCGCGGGCTGTCGAGGGCGATGATGCGGCCCGCGTCCATGATCGCGACGCGGTCGCACAGCGCCTCCGCCTCGTCGAGGTAGTGCGTCGTGAGGAAGACGGTCGTCCCGCGACCGCGGATCGCCCGGATGAGCTCCCACAGGTTGCGGCGCGCCTGCGGATCGAGACCCGTCGTCGGCTCGTCGAGGAACAGCACCTTCGGCTCGTTCACCATCGCGACGGCGATCGACAGCCGCTGGCGCTGCCCGCCGGAGAGCTTCTCCGAGCGCTGCTTCGCCTTGTCCTCGAGACCGACCTCACGCAGCAGCGCGAGCGCGTCCACCCGCCGGCCGTAGAAGAGCGCGAAGAGGTCGACGATCTCTTTCGTGAGGAAGTTCTCGGGGAAGGCGCTCGACTGCAACTGCACGCCGATGCGGTGCTTCACGCCGACCTTGTCGTGGGTGACATCGACGCCGGCGACGACCGCCGATCCGCTGTCGAGATCGCGAAGCCCCTCGAGGATCTCGATGGTCGTCGTCTTCCCCGCCCCGTTCGGGCCGAGGAGCGCGAAGATCTCACCCTCGTCGACGTCGAACGACACGCCCGCGACGGCGTCGATATCGCCGTAGCGCTTCCTCAGATCGCGCACCGAGACGATCGCGCTCACGCGGTCGAAGATACGGGCTCGCGCGATCCGGCGCTTTGTGTCAGACGCCTGTTTCGCGCCTAGGGACGGACGAACGTGCGATACGCGGCATCGTGCAGGAAGAGCGCGACGGGAAGGAGCAGGACGGCCGCGATGACGATGCGCACGACGACCGGGTGCGGGCGGCGCAGGCGCGTGTACGTGAGCACGAGCACCGCCGCGATGATGCCGAGGAGCGGCACCTGGACCACCCAGTGGAGCGCATCACCGCCTTCGACGATGAGCGAGTACACGATCGCCATGTCCAGCGTCCCGGCGACGAGGCCGATGACCGCGTAGACGCCCGCGTTCCGAACGGGGTCACGCATCGAAAGCAGGAGCGAGACCGACAGCGCCGCGAGGACCGCACCGAGCATCCGCTCATAGACACGGTGATACGGCGGATACAGGAATGCGCTCGGGAAGACGAAGGTGAGGATGGTCGGGACGAAGAAGAGGACGGCACACACGATGGCGACGGCCCTCGCGCCGCGCAGCGTCGCCGTGCTCACCTGAGCGGTCCGGTCCACGGTCGCCGAGTCTCGTACGCTAGTCCTTTCATGTCGAATCAAGCCGCGGGCTGGCGGTCCGCCGACCGTCGCGCACCCCCTGAGATCGGCTCGCCGGCGTTCGCCGCGGCGCTCTCCGCGCTGCTCCCGGGCCTCGGCCAGATCTACGCCGAGCGGTGGGTGAAGGGCATCCTCATGCTCATCCTCCCGGTCTTGGCCTTCACGCTGGTCGGAGCGTTCGTCGCGTGGGCCGACCCGCTCACGGCGCTCGTGCTCCGATACGCGCCGCTCGTGACGTTCCTCGTGATCGGGACGCTCCTCGCGTTCCATCTGTACGTCGTCGGCGACGCGTTCGCGGGACGGCTTCACGCGTTCCGCGGCCGTCGCATCGGCGATTACGCGGTGCTCGGCCTCATCACGCTCGCGCTCATCGGCGGCTACACGACGCTGTACCGGCAGTCGGCGCCGTGGGCGTCCTTCGCGGCGCGCGTCTTCGCCGGCTTCTCGTCGCACGGCGCGACGACGAGCGGGTCCGACACCGGCGGCCCGGCCTGGAGCGGCAGCGACCGGCTCAACGTGCTCATCCTCGGCGTCGACACCCGCGATAGCGACCCATCGACGCAGAACACCGACACCATGATCGTCATGTCGCTCGACCCCGTGAACAAGACGGCGGCGATGTTGTCGATCCCTCGCGACATCTACATCGATCGACCGGGCACCTTCCAGGGCAAGGTGAACGGCGCGTTCGCGTTCGGCGGGCCGAAGCTCGCCGAGAAGCTCGTCGGGGATCTCATCGGCCTGCCGATCCACGCGTATTCGATCATCAACTTCGACGCGTTCAACAAGATCATCGACGGCGTCGGCGGTGTGATCGTCGACGTCCGCAGGCCGCTGCGCGACGAGTCGTATCCGACCGCTGACTACGGAGTGGAGCGCGTGAGCATCCTCACGGGACCACAGCTCATGCACGGCGACGTCGCCCTCAAGTACGCGCGATCGCGGCACGACACCAACGACTACAGCCGGGCGATGCGTCAGCAGATCGTCATCTCAGCGCTCCGGACGAAGCTCGCGCAGCCGGACGCGTTCCGCACGCTGCCCGCGCTGCTCGACGGTGTCGGCACGACGCTCGAGACCGACTTCGATCCGGCGAACGTCCTTCCGCTCGCGCGGAGCGCGACGGGCATCCCGTCATCCGACATCGACAGCGAGGTGCTGTACCCATGTGGCGGGGATTACCCGCATTGCGAGCTCACCGTGAGCGACGCCGGCGGCTTCTTCCTCATCCCTGATCCGGCGAAGGTCCGCGACTTCGCCGCGGGCATCTTCTACGACCCGAAGATCCGACAGGAGGGCGCGACCGTCGCCGTGCAGAACACCGGCGCGCGCGCGGGCACTGCGCGTGACGCCGCGGATCGGCTGGCGCGGCGTGCATACGGGGTGACGGACGTCACGGACGCGGCGACGGCGAAGTCGGCCGTCGTGCTCCGCAACCCGGCGAAGCGCTACACCGCCGACCAGCTGCGCCAGATCCTCGGGAACATCCCGATCGAGACGGCGACGTCCGACGGGCCCGGGCCGGACATCATCGTGCGCATCGGCAGCGACTTCCGCGGCTTCGCGACCGACCTCAGCAAGTAGGTCGAGCGACGACGCGGTCTGCCCGGAGGAGCGAGTCGATCAGCGAGCGAAGCGAGCGCGACTAATAGATAGGTGTGAGCCAGTCCTTGTACTTCGCGGTCTTCCCGCGGACCGCCTCGAAGTAGATCCGCGACAGGCGGCGCGCGATGGGACCGACCTCGCCGGTGCCGACCTGACGATGGTCGATGCTCGTGATCGCTGAGACCTGGACGCCCGTGCCGCAGAGGAAGGCCTCGTCGGCGAGATAGAGCTCGGTGCGGTCGACCCTGCGGATCTCGACCGGGATCTTCTCGTCGGCGGCGATGCGGATGATCGTCGAGCGCACGATGCCCTCAAGGATGTTGTCCGTCGCGGGTGGCGTGACGAGCTTGCCGTCACGAACGAGGAACAGGTTGGCGGCGCTGCCCTCGGCGACGTGACCGTCGTCGGTGAGCACGATCGCCTCTTCGAAGCCGGATTCCTCGGCCTCGGTCTTCGAGAGCGCCGGGTTGATGTACGAGCCGGTGATCTTGCTGCGCGCCGGGACCGCGTTGTCGTCGACGCGCCGCCACGACGACACCTGGGCGGAGATGCCGCGGTCGATCGGGACGTAGTTGCCGAACGGGACCGCGAAGACCGTGAACGCGTCCTCGAGGTTGTGGAGGCGGACGCCGATGAGCTCGCTGGCCTTGTAGGCGATGGGGCGGATGTAGGCGTCCTCGC
>DATDNP010000118.1:0-2034 GCA_036518215.1 Candidatus Limnocylindria bacterium | reverse complement strand
ACCTCTCGTACGTCGAGGTCTTCGTGCTGCACGCGATCTGTCCGTGGTGCGTGGCGGTCGCGATCTGCAGCGTGCTCATCTTCGCGCTCGTCGCGCGCGACGTCATCCGGACCGGGACGCGCTGAGCAGGCGGCGCGCGCGCGCGACGATCGGCGGATCGAGCATCTCGCCGTCGAGAGCGACGGCGCCGAGGCCCTCTCTCATACCGGCGTCATACGCGGCGACGACCCGCCTCGCGTGCTCGAGCTCATCGGGCGTCGGCGAGAAGATCTCGTGCACGATCGCGATCTGATCGGGGTGGATGCATTGCCGTCCGTCGAACCCGAGCCGGCGGCCGCGTAGCGCGTCGGCGCGCAGACCGGCCTCGTCGCGGAAGTCGGCCCAGATCCCATCGAACGCGCGGACACCCGCCGCGACGGCCGCGACGACGACCGCCGAGCGCGCGTAGAGGAGCTCGGCGGCCTCTCCCTCGCGACGTGTCGGAAGACCGAGTTCCGCGGCGAAGTCCTCCGAGCCGAACATGAGCCCGACCACGCGTGGACCGCGTGCGATCCGGGGCGCGTCGATGAGCGCCGCGGCGCTCTCGATCGCCGGGATGACGGGCACGCTCCGCTCCGCGAGCCCGGCCTCCCGCTCGCGCTCGAGGAGCATCTCGTCGACGATCGCGATCTCCTCGGCGCGATCGACCTTCGGGACGAGGACGCCATCCAGCCCCCGTCGCACGACGGCGCGCAGGTCCGCTTCGGCCGCGTCGCTCGTGCCGCGGCCGATGCGCACGTACCGCAGACACGACGGCGCGGGACGCGCGAGGGCGTCCGCGACGACGCGCCGCGCGTTCTCCTTCTCCGTCGCCGGCACGGAATCCTCGAGGTCGAGGAGCGCCACGTCCGGCATGACGGCGAGACGTCCCGCCAGCACGCGGTCGACCATCGGACCGCGATGACCGGGCGTGTAGAGGAGCGACCGCATCGGCGCGTCCATCAGTACGACTTCGGCAGGCCGAGCACGTGCTCGGCGATGTAGGCCAAGACGAGGTTGTTGTTCACCGGCGCGGTGATGTAGAGCCGCGTCTCGCGGAACTTCCGCTCGACGTCGTACTCCTTCGCGAAGGCGTAACCGCCGAAGGCGTCCATCGCGGCGTTCGCGGCCGCCCATGCGGCCTGCGATGCGAGGAGCTTCGCCATGTTCGCGTCCGTCCCCGATCGCTCGCCGTGGTCATAGAGCCATGCGGCCTTGTCGCGAACGAGCGTCGCCGCCGCGAGCTGCGCGTGGGCCTGTGCGAGGGGGAACTGCACGCCCTGATTCGCGCCGATCGGACGTCCGAAGACGACGCGCTCGCTCGCGTAGCGCGAGGCGCGCTCGACGAACCAGCGTCCGTCGCCGAGCGACTCGGACGCGATGAGGATCCGCTCCGCGTTCCAGCTGTCGATGATGTGGCGGAAGCCCATCCCCTCTTCGCCGACCAGATCGTCCGTCCCGAGCTCGAGACCGTCAATGAACAGCTCGGTGGTGTGGTGGTTGATCATCGTCTCGATCGGCCGGATCGTGATGCGTCCCGCCGCGACGGCGGCACGCAGGTCGACGAGGAACACCGAGAGCCCGCGCGTCTTGTCGGTGACGTCCTCGTATCGCGTCGTGCGCGCCAGCAGGAGCAGCAGGTCGGACTGGAGCGTTCGCGAGATGAAGATCTTCTTTCCGTGCACGACGTAGCGATCGCCCCGGCGTTGGGCCGCCGTCCTGATGCGCGTCGTCTCGGAGCCCGCTTCCGGCTCGGTGATGCCGAATGCCTGCAGCCGAAGCTCTCCTTTCGCGATGCGCGGGAGGAACGCGCGCTTCTGCGCCTCGCTCCCGTGACGGAGGAGCGTTCCCATCGTGTACATCTGCGCGTGCGCGGCGGCGGCGTTGCCTCCTGACGCGTTCACCTCCTCGAGGACGATCGACGCCTCGGCCAGACCGAGACCTGCCCCGCCGTACTCGGTGGGGATGAGGCACGCGAGCCATCCCGACGCCGTGAGCGCGGCGACGACCTCCTCC
>DATDNP010000117.1:0-4463 GCA_036518215.1 Candidatus Limnocylindria bacterium | reverse complement strand
TGCGGCCCTTCGCGCCGAGGAACCCGGCCACGACGTGCCCCGTGTTGATCCCGAAGCCGAAGGACACGTCGGGACCGCCGTTCGCCCGCTCGGCCTGGATCCACTTCTGCATCTCGAGCGCGCACTGCACGGCCTTCTTCGCGTGGTCGGCGACCTCGAGCGGCGCGTTCCAGATGACCATGATGTTGTCGCCGTTGTACTTGTTGACCGTCCCGTCGAAGCGATTCACGACCTCGACCATCCCGTCGAAGTAGCGGTTCAGGTGGCCGAGGAGATCGGCCGGCGTCATGCCCTCGGACATCGTCGTGAACCCGCGGATGTCGCCGAAGAGCACGGTCACCTGCCGGTCCTCGCCGCCGAGGCCGAGCTGGCCCGCCTCCTCCTTCTCGAGGATCGTGCGCGCGACCGACGGCGTCACGAACCGGCCGAACGTGCTCTGCGTGCGCGTGACCGCGCTGCGCTCCTCGACGACGAGGTAGGCGAGCGCGACCACCCACCAGAAGGCGGAGGGAACGACGTATCCGATCGACGGCACCTCGACCCGTCCGTTCCCGACGTCGCCAGACGTCTGCACGCTGAAGAGCGCATAGCTCGCGACGATGTACAGGAGGAGCACGCCGATGGCGCCGAGGAATCCGATGAGGCGCCAGCGCATGATGAGGAGCATGCCCGCGAGCATGATGACGAGGATCCAGAGCAGCGTCGTGAGGAAGCCCTGCTTCAGCACGGGGAAGCGGTCGGTGAAGATCGACTGCGCCGTGTTCGCCCAGATCTCGACGCCGAACATCTTCGCGACGGGCGAGTTCGGCACGGCGTAGCTGTCGGGGACGGCGGACGCGGAGTGGAAGCCGACGAGCACCGTCCGCCCGGTGATGAGCTGCTTCGGGACGCGACCCGCGATGACGTCCTTCATCGAGACGACGCAGAACTCGCCCGCGATCTGGCAGTACCCGTGCTGCTGGGCCGTCGAGGTC
The DNA here is from genome assembly GCA_036518215.1 of Candidatus Limnocylindria bacterium. Lineage (GTDB taxonomy): Bacteria > Chloroflexota > Limnocylindria > P2-11E > P2-11E > CF-39. The sequence goes on along the minus strand of DATDNP010000117.1, from coordinate 3,489 downwards.
GCGGGCGGCGCGGCGTAGTAGATCGTCATGCCGCCGCGTCGGTTGATCGGAAGGTCGCGCTCACCGAGCGGCGCGGGCATGACCAGCGTATCGCCGGACAGCTGCGCCTTCGTGAGATCAGCGCGCAGCTGCTTCGCGGCCGCGACGAGCGGAAGCGCGTAGTAGCGGTCTCCCTCGACGTCCTCGATGACCATCTGGCTGTCGCGCACGCGGCTGTCGGGATCCGGCGTGACGTTCACGGATCCGACGCCGGCCGCGACCGACATGAGCGAGGCGATCGGGAGCTGGACTTGCGTGTACTTCGTCGCACGGTCGCCGAGCCGGCCGTCGCCGACGCCCTGCATCGCGAGGTACACGTTGCCGGCCTCCTTGATCGCGGCCGCGAGGAGCGCGTCGTCCTCGGCGCTCGGCGAGCGGTCGTAGAACGACACGTCGAACGCGATGCTCGTCGGCGAGAGCGGCTTCAGCGCCGCGATGAGGTCCGCGTACATGCGGCGTGGGAGCGGATAGACGCCGGCCGTCGTGATGGTGGCGTCGTCGACGGCGACGATGGTGATCTGGTTCTTCACCTTCGCGGGCGACAGGTCGATCGCCTTGTCGTAGAACGCCGTCTGCAGCGTCGTGTCGAGCGCCTCGGTGATCTGGAGCGCGGCACCGAAGAGCACGGCGACGATGGCGAGCGCCGCGACGACGAGCCGCTGCCGCGTCTGACGCTTCGCGAGCACACGGCCAAGCATCGTCCCGCCCCTCCTCCGCGTCGCCGGTCGGGGTCAGATTCTAGGGTCGCCTGCGCGGCTGAGCACTCCCCGAAGGACGGCGATCGCGCGCACGTAGTCCGCGATCACGAGGCGCTCCATCGGTGTGTGGTCGTAACGGGAGTCGCCCGGTCCGTACGCGACCATCGGACATCCCCATGCCGGCGCGAGGATGTTCATGTCCGACGTTCCGCTCTTCACCTTGAAGGTCGCGCTCCCCCCCGCTTCGACGATCGCGCCGACGAACGCGCGCGCGAGCGGCGTCGTCCGCGGCGTACGTGCCGGCTCCTCCGACGAGATGCGCTCGACCGTCACGTTCGCGTCACCTGTGTGTGCGCCCGCGACCGTACGAACGTCCTGCTCGATCGTGTCGGTCGCGATGCCCGGCGGGACGCGATACCCGACGCGGAGCTCCGCGCGTTCGACGAGGCCGTCCGTGATGCCGCCGGTGACGCCCTCGAGGCGCGTGTCGAGCCTCGCGAAGCCCGTCTCGCCAGGGGTCCGTTCGTCACCGGCGGCTTTGATGCGCTCCCAGAGCGCGAGCGCCTCCTCCGTGCACGTCGGTCCCGGTGCGGCACCGTGACGCGCGTCGCGCGCGAGCGTGACGCGCAGCCCGAGCCGACCTTTGTACGCGACGGTGATCGCGTCCCACCCCGACGGCTCGCCGATGACGCACCAGTCCGGTGCGGGCAGCGTCGCGCGGTACCGCGCCCCCGCGCTCGTCGGCGACTCTTCCTCCACCGCGCCGACGACGGTGACGCGTACACCGGGGACGATGTGCGTCGCGGCCGCGACGAACGATGCGAGCGGTCCCTTCGCGTCGACCGCGCCGCGTCCGACGAGCTCGCCGCCCTCGATGCGGACCGGGATCTCGCCGGGCACGGTGTCGATGTGACCGAGGAGCACGAGGTGCCTCGGTCCGTCGCCTATCTCCCCCACCGCGTTGCCCGCCTCGTCGATGCTCGCGCGGAAGCCGCGTTCGTCCATGCGCGCGACGAGCCACTCCACCGCCTTGCGTTCCTGACGGGACACGCTCGGGATCGCGACGAGCCCGCGGACGAGCTCGATGTCCGGACTGACGGTGGTCATCCGGTCAGGAGGAGAGGACCTTGGCGGTCGCCGCGATCACGCGATCGATCTGCGCGGCGCTGATGACGAGCGGCGGGAGATAGCGCACCACGGTCGGTCCCGCGCCGAGCACGAGGACACCCTCGTCCTGCATCGCCTTGATCGTCGGGCCCGAGTTCTCCTTCAGGTCGATGCCCACGAGCAGCCCGAGGCCGCGCACCTCGCGGATCTTGTCGCTTTCGATCCGCCTGAGCCCAGCGATGAGCTGCGCGCCGCGCTCGCGCGCGTTCCGCGCGAGATCGAGCCGCTGCATCTCGCCGATGGCGGCGATCGATGCCGCGCATGCGAGCGGATTGCCGCCGAACGTCGTGGAGTGCGACCGCTTCGGCAGGTCGCCGATGGCGCGCGAGAACGCGACCGCGCCCATGGGCACGCCGCCACCGATCGCCTTCGCCATGCACATGAGATCGGGGACGACGCCGTACTGCTCGATCGCGAACATCGTGCCGGTGCGGCAGAAGCCCGTCTGCACTTCGTCGATGGCGAGGAGCGCGCCGCGCTCGCGGCAGAGCCGCGCCGCCTCCGCGACGAACTCGCGGGCGGCCGGACGGACGCCGCCCTCCCCTTGGACGAGCTCGACGATGAACGCGGCGGTCTCGCTCGTGATCGCGGCGTCGAGCGCCTCGGGCTTGTTGAACGGGACGTGCGACGTGCCGGGGAAGAGCGCCTCGCCGCCGAGCGCCTCGCGGTACTCCGGGCCCCACGTCGCGGCGAGCGCGCCCATCGTCTTCCCATGGAAGCCGCGCATCGTCGCGACGATCTTCGGCCGCTTCGTCGACATGCGCGCGAACTTCAGAGCGGCCTCGACCGCCTCCGCACCGCTGTTGCAGAGGAAGAAGCGGTCGAGCTCGCGCGGGAGGATCGACGCGAGGACGTCGTACAGCTCGGCGCGGCGATCGTTGTAGAAGAGCTCGGTCGACGAGGTGAGCGTGCGCGCCTGCGCCGCGATCGCGTCGGCGACGGCGCGGTTGCCGTGGCCGAGGTTCGCGATGCCCTGGGCGCCGACGCAGTCGATGTACTCGCGACCGTCCTCGTCGTAGAGGAGCGCGCCCTCGCCGCGCACCATGACCGCGGGCCGCTTCATGTAGAGGCCGCTCGTGTGCGCATCTTCGCGCGCCACGGAGCTCTTACGTTCGATGCTCATGCGCGGATCACCGTCCTCACCGTCGGGTCGCCGACGGCCGATCGGATGACGACCTCGTCGACGCCGCCCTCGAGCGCTTCGCGCGCCGCGAGGATCTTCTTCTTCATCCGCCCCAGTGCGAACGATTCTGCCTCGGCGAGCGTGGTCTCCGCGATGAGCGACGCGGGATCGTTCACGTCGCGCAGGAGGCCGGGCACGTTCGTGAGGATGAGGAGCGCGTCCGCGTCGATCGCGACGGCGATGCGCGCCGCAACGCGGTCGCCGTCGACGTTCAGCGCCTCGTTCTCCAGCGAGAGCGCGAGCGGCGCGATGACCGGGACGCGTCCGGGCCCGATGAGCTGCGTGAGGAGCGGGAGGTTCACGGCCTCCACGGTGCCGGTGTAATCGTCGCGCAGGAGGATCGTCTTGCCGTCGCGGACCGCGCGCACATCCTTCTTCTTCGCGACGAGCAGCCGGCCCGAG